>JAURIR010000203.1 GCA_030832645.1 Chitinophagales bacterium
AAACACGTTTATCTCAAACAAGCGACGAAGCTGATTTTGAAATAAGTGGATACATCAGCGACTATTCTGTCAGCACCTCTGGTATTTCACAGCAGCAGGTAGCCAGCAACAACCTGAATGTAACAGTGCATATTGTGTTCAGGAATAGAAAAGATGAGAAGAAAAATTTCGAAACCGACATTACCAGAAACTTTCCTTTCTCTGCCACAAAGAGTCTTTCGCAGGCTGAATTGGATTTGAATGACCAAATGGTCAATAACCTGACCGATGAAATATTCAACCGAATTTTTTCGAATTGGTAAACACGCTATATTAGCATCATGGGGAAAGAGACAGACTTTATTGTACAATCACTATTCGACAGGGAGCATCTTGATGAACTTACCCTGGACGAACTCAAAGAGATGACCGAGTCATTTCCCTACTCTTCTATCATTCATTTTCTTTATACCAAAAAATTAAAATCGAAACTCCATATCGGTTATAAAGATGCTCTTTTGCATACTTCACTTTTTTTCAACCACCCCCAGTGGCTGAATTACCAAATGAATGATGATGCAGAAATTGGCAT
>JAURIR010000204.1 GCA_030832645.1 Chitinophagales bacterium
ACTTTTAATAAAGCTAATGCATTTTTAATATTTAGTATTCTATTTTCAGTTCCTAAACTAATTGATCTACCATATAATAATGAATAATAATTATCAATTACTTGATCAGCAAATATATGTAAATGTAAAACATCTGCATAATTTCCAATTGTTTTATGAACATATATATTTTCTGGATTAGGGAAATATTTATAATCTTTTATATTATCTGGAAATAATTTTTTATTTGTTTTAAATTCATAAGTGTTTGGAATATGGTGTAAATTATCAGTTTCATACGGAAAATGATATAAACCCACCCAAACTTTATTTTTAATTTTGTTAATTAATTCATTTTCATATTCCCAATTACCATACCAATGTAGATATTCATCTTTTTGCATTTGTGCCATCAAAGACACTTTTGTTAAATTATGAAAAACAATTGAATCAATTTTTTCCAAATTTTGATGAATAGCTCTGGTTGGAGTATAATGACCATGCAATATATGTATCCTTCTTGCACCATCTAATATTTTTATGATTTCATCTTCCGATGTTTCCCAAATATGGTCAATATCAATTGGAAATT
>JAURIR010000205.1 GCA_030832645.1 Chitinophagales bacterium
TGAACATCAAGCGATTGATGGACATCGGTTGTTATCGTGGACAGCGCCACCGTAAAGGTTTGCCGGTACGTGGTCAGCGTACGAGCACCAATGCACGTACCAGAAAAGGTAAGCGTAAGACAGTTGCGGGTAAGAAAAAAGCCACTAAGTAATCCATAGTATCGAACAGAATCATGGCAAATACAAATAAGAAAAAAGTAGTAAAAAAGAAGGTAAAAGTTGATCCTATGGGTCAAGTGCACATCCGTGCTACTTTCAATAATATTATCATCTCTGTTACAAACGTAGATGGACAGGTAATTAGCTGGTCATCTGCTGGTAAAATGGGATTCAGAGGTTCAAAGAAGAACACCCCATATGCAGCCCAAGTATCTTCATTGGATTGCGCCAAAGTTGCTTACGATGCAGGTTTGAGAAAGGTTGAAGTTTTTGTTAAAGGTCCAGGTAGCGGTCGTGACAGTGCGATTCGTAATCTGCAAACCGTTGGTATCGAGGTAATGTCTATCACAGATATTACGCCAATGCCACACAACGGTTGCCGTCCTCCTAAGCGTAGAAGAGTATAATTTA
>JAURIR010000206.1 GCA_030832645.1 Chitinophagales bacterium
AAAAACACCAGGTTCGGTCATTGGTATTTTTTTGAGCTGCATCAATTACCAAAATTTGAGCAGTATCAAAAAAAGGATGCTGCATCATGCGCATAAGTAAACTTAAACCCGCAAGTCCGGCACCTGTAATAATATAATCGTACTGTGATTTCAAAAAAGCCTATGCTTGATTTTGTAAGGCTTCGTCTTTGCGCACTTTGTCCCAGTATTTTTTTGCGACAAGTAGCATACCAAAACTTTCACCCTCATCTTTACCTAAATGCTTATGGTGCATTTTATGCGCCCATCTGATGGCTTTGATGTATTTATTATTAGATCTGGTAAACAGTTTAAAACGCTGGTGAATAATAATTTCGTGCACTAAAAAATAGGCAAAACCATACATGGCGATGCCGGCCCCAATACCCACCGACCAGTAATTTTGCGCCATACTACCTAGCATAATACAAAGCCAACTTGGAATGGCAAATATTAAAAAGAATGCGTCGTTTTTTTCAAAGAAGCCATCGCTTTTCTGGTGGTGATCTTCATGCAAATACCATAAAAAGCCATGCATCACATATTTATGGG
>JAURIR010000207.1 GCA_030832645.1 Chitinophagales bacterium
AGAGTTACTCTTTGGGGTGAAGAAGGACCAGTTGATGGTATTTTCGGACATCCAGCAATTCACATTCATTATCGTAAAAAAGAATCAGACTTAGATTCTATTTTTATTGATGTTGGTGCTTCTTCAAAAGAAGATGTTGAGAAAATGGGAATTAAAGTAGGAACTGTTGTTACTTTCAAGGACCAATTTATGAAATTAGGAACTGATTACTATACTGGTAGAGCATTAGATAATAGAGTTGGTGGATTTATGATTGCTGAAGTAGCAAGAAGATTAAAAGAAAAAGGTAAAGAATTACCATTCAAATTGTACATTGTTAATTCAGTACAAGAAGAGATTGGTTTAAGAGGAGCACAAATGATTACTCAAAGTATTAAACCAAATGTAGCAATTATTACAGATGTTTGTCACGAAACTTCTTCTCCTTGTTACAATTCTTCTAAAGAAGGTGAACACATTGCTGGTCAAGGTGGTGTTATTACAAGAGCTCCGGCTGTTCATAATAAGTTAAGAAAGTTAGTTATGGATTCTGCTGATAAAAAGAATATCTCTTATCAATTAGCGGCTTC
>JAURIR010000208.1:0-326 GCA_030832645.1 Chitinophagales bacterium
TTGCGAAGGCTGGGATCGAACCAGCGACCTTCGGGTTATGAGCCCGACGAGCTACCGCTGCTCTACTTCGCGATGTGGCTGCAAATGTACACCTAAATCTATTATGTTCAAAACAATTTTTACTGCGTTACCTTTGCAGGATAAACATGAGATCAGGATTTGTAAATATCATTGGAAAACCGAATGCGGGGAAAAGCACATTGCTCAATGCCTTCATTGGAGAGAAACTGGCCATTGTGTCTTCCAAGGTACAAACCACGCGGCACAGGATTCGGGCATTTTTGAATGGATCTGATTACCAGATTGTTTTTTCTGACACACCTGGC
>JAURIR010000208.1:335-565 GCA_030832645.1 Chitinophagales bacterium
TGCATGAAAAAATGATGCATGCGGTAAAGTCCAGTATGGAAGATGCGGATGTTTGTTTATTGGTAGCTGATTTAAGGGATGATTTCTTAGAGCTTGACAATATTTTTTCTTCTCTCAAGATAAAAACCAACGCGATCATTGTGTTGAACAAATGCGATATGGTAAAAAAAGACCGTATCGAAATGGCAGAAGCCTATTTCAGGGACAAACTTTATTGTAAAAAGATCGTT
>JAURIR010000209.1 GCA_030832645.1 Chitinophagales bacterium
TCCCTCCTTACTTCGTAGCAGGTGCCATTTTCTCTGGATTTGCGATGGTACAATCTTTATTAATTGTTGTACGTAAGGTTTTCGGATTAACCGACTACATCACTATTGGACACATCGACTTAATGAATAAAGTAATTGTACTTACAGGATCTATTGTAGGTATTGCTTACTTAACAGAATTATTTATGGGTTGGTATTCTCAAAATAAATATGAAGGATATACTTTCTGGTATTCTCGTGCTTATTTATTTAGCCCTTATGGTTGGAGTTATTGGGGTATGATGGCTTGTAACGTATTGTCTCCTCAAATTTTCTGGTCAAGAAAAATGAGAAGAAATGTTTTCGTTACTTTTTTCATGAGTATCATTGTAAATATTGGTATGTGGTTTGAGCGTTTTGTAATTATTGTAACTTCTTTATACCGTGACTATTTACCTTCTAGCTGGTCTGTTTACTATAGCCCTTCTATTTACGAGGTAGGTTTCTATTTAGGTACTTTTGGTTTATTCTTTACTTGCTTCTTCTTATTCGCTAAATATTTCCCTGTTATTGCGGTAGCAGAA
>JAURIR010000020.1 GCA_030832645.1 Chitinophagales bacterium
CCATACATCCCTACAGAGATCAATCAATATAGTGTTGATTCTCTTGATGCCATCGAAATGAGCTGCCAAGTGATCATAGTGCTCTATTTGGGTGGTGTATTGTTGGCGTTGAAGTCCCAGTGTATCAGCACAAAATTTATTTCCGAATTTGGTCCAGTTGATTGAAGGGAAAGCCACATGGTGGGCATTGAAATTTCCCGTTGCGCCACCGAATTTACATGAATAGGGCACTAGATGTAGGAGGGATAATTGATCTTCTAGTCGCTCTACGTATACCATTATTTCCTTTCCAAGTCTTGTTGGAGATGCAGGTTGACCGTGGGTTCTGGCAAGCATGGGAATATTCTTCCATGCTTTGGCCATTTCTTTCAAACGGATTACCAGGTTGCTGATGGCTGGATAGTATTCATTCTCCAATGCTTCTTTCCACATGAGTGGAATGGCGGTATTATTTACATCTTGGGATGTAAGTCCGAAGTGAACGAACTCTTTCAGGTGTCCGATGGAGAGTGCATCCAGTTCTTTCTTCATGTAATACTCGAGGGCTTTCACATCGTGGTTTGTAACCTTTTCTAGATTTTTTATTTCGCTTGCTGTTTCGTTGTTGAATTCGGTATAAACAGATTTTAATTTATGTGCGTTGGTTGGTGTTAAGCGGAATAGTTTTGCATCTGATAGGGCGATGAAGTATTCCGTTTCCACTCTCAATCTGTATTGCATGAGGGCGAATTCTGAAAAATAGCCTGCGAGGGAGTCTACTTGAGATCTGTAGCGACCGTCAATAGGGGAGATAGAAGTAAGTGTATGAAGTTCCATGAAGATCTCGAATTGGTGTAACTTTGCGGCAAAATTACGTCAATATTGGTGGACAGGAAAATCAGGGTTGGAGCGGTAAGCTATTTGAATACCAAGCCTTTCATTTACGGGTTAGAAAACGGTCCGATTAAGGAGGAGATTGATTTGGTAGTAGATTATCCTGCCAGGTTGGTTACCATGCTCAAAAACGGACAAATTGATATTGGGTTGGTTCCGGTGGGGGCATTGCCCGGTTTAGGCGAATACCATATCGTATCTGATTATTGCATTGGCACAGAAGGTGAGGTAGCTTCGGTGGCAGTTTTCAGTGAAGTGCCCATGGAAGAAATTGAAAATGTTTACCTCGATTATCAATCCAGGACTTCTGTGTTGTTATGTAAATTGTTGTTTGAGAAGCATTGGAAGAAGCAGGTGAATTTCATTGAAGCGACCGATGAGTCGTATATCCAGGAAATCAAAGGAAAAACAGCCGGGTTGATCATTGGAGACCGTGCCTTGATGAATCGTTCAAGGTTTCCATATATCTATGATTTAGGGTTGGGATGGAAGGAGATGACAGGTTTACCGTTTGTCTTTGCGGTGTGGGTGAGTTTGAAAACATTATCTGATCAATTTGTAAACATGTTTAATCAATCAGTTTCATTTGGAGTTGACAACCTGGGTCTATTTATGAACCAGAAAAACGAATATTACGATTTACAAAAATACTATACTCATAATTTGAGTTATCCATATGGTGTTTCGAAGATATCGGGCTTGGAGAAATTTATACAGTATCTCTAAACGCGAAAATATTTAGTTGAAGATCGAAATGCGTATTAATTTTTTTCTTTTGGAATGGAACTGGGTATACGTTATTAGCCTCTTTGATATAGAAATTAAAGCCAGTGTCGGATAAGATTTTTAAAATCTCGATTAATTTATAGCTTTCGTCGAATGTTGAATGATATTCTACGAATAGATTATTTACTAAATGCAACTTTTCTTTACAATCCACTAATACCTCATATTCGGCACCCTCAATATCTATTTTTAGTAAATCAATCCTGTTTTCAATTAGTTTAGACAATCTAAGCGCTTTCAAGCTGTGCGAAAGACTATTTTTTCCTACTTCGGTGCTAATTTTTCCCCCCATAGCTCCTGATGCTTCAAAATTTATATCTTTTTCTTCATTCCATACTGGATGTTGAAACAAGTGAACATCTTTAAAACCCCATTCATTGACGTTTCTAGTCAATAATTGAAAATTTGTACTATCTGGTTCAAAGCCATGCACTACTGCGCTAGGGTGGTTGAGTTTAAAATATAAGATACTCATACCTATGTGAGATCCACAATCATATATAATCGGATGATCAGAGTTTGATCGGAAAGAGTATATATTCTCGAAAAAAATTTCTTTTAAACAATGCACCAGCTCTTCGTTACTATTGTAATAAACCAATTTGCCATTAACCTTTATTTTCTTTAAACCAATTGAAGAATCATGCTTGATGATTTTTTCTCTCACCCAGCCAATCCCAACACTTCTGTAAGGAGATTTTTTAAAGCGCTTTTTAATAATTTCTAAAATTTGCATACCTAATTTTTTAAATTTATTCCAAGCATAACTAAGTGAATGGTTGAAAATTCTTTTAGAATTAAAACTTCAATAGAGGTTGATTTTGCAATTTGATCAAGTAGTTCTAAGTCAAAGACATGGTGGTGAAGGCATCTATTCAAAAAATTACTATTCGTACGTTTTTTAAATGCATCCAAATCGAGACCTGAAGGATCTTTTGATAAATCGTGTAAGTCTAGTACCTCTTGAAAATGAGTATCATCTCTTTCGTCAATATTTGATTCAAAATCTTCTTTTAAGTGCTCGAAAGTGCTTACTGGTCTTCTATGATCGAAAGTTCCCTTCTTATTTGGAACAACAAATAAAAAATATCCATTTGGTTTTACAACTCTTTTCCACTCCTGAATAGCTTTCAATGGATTAGCAAGATGTTCTATGTTATGGGAGGATAATAAAAAAGAATAACTATCGTCCTCAATACCTTTTAGATCTGATGCCTCACGAATAAATTGTTTGCCAGCAGTATTTTCGACTATAAAATTATTCCCATCAATTAATTCTCCCTCCCAAATTGTCTCATTGCTAAAATTCACATTATCCAAGTTATTTATAGACTTATAGATGGGCAAAAAGCCGTTTCTTTTAAAAGCAGATGTAGGTCCGCCAATTTCAATTCCATTCAATCCTTTTAATCTATTGCATATTTCTTTGTAGTCTTTAAATCGTTTTGGAAAGAATTGTCTGTAAATATCTTCAATCGGTCTAAGTTGCTTTCTAAAGCTCATGTCATTTTTTTGTTTTTAAAATCAGCATATCCTCTCCATATTTCTATGATAAATCTAAGCTTTTCGTTTCCGTACAATATGCCATTTTTGATTTCATTTAAAATGGGGGTATAGTCGAGGTGGTTGGATTGATCAGCATAGTGTTTCCTTAGGAATAAAAAATTTCTAACAATATAATAGATTCTCTTGCTCGAATGTATTTTTCTTTCCTCTCTTTTTAATCTAGGAGTGAATGTTTTGACAGCTTCTCCAATTTCATGTTGAAGTATGAGATTTTCAAAAAGAATTGTTTTGAAATTTTGTTGAAAGAGGCGGAGGCAGTATTCTGTATCGACCATATCTATAAATAGGGATTCATTGAATTTTCCAACCTTCTCTGTTACATTCAATGACAATACACTTCCAGATGTAATGAGTAATTTATTTATAGCATATTCAAGGTTACTTGGTTTAAAGAACTTCGGATGGTGAATCACCCCATACATTCCTGCATTTTCTACATTACAATTATTGATTTTGTTTAAATAAGTTGAAAAATCTCCCTTTTTAAACGATGAATCTTGGTCCATTGTGAGAAGAAAATCTATCTTTTCTTGTACGCAAATTTCAATTGCTTGATTCAATCTTTTTGCAATCCCCTGATTAGCTCCGTCCCAGTAATACCTAATTTTTGTTTCCTTTTCAAGGAGAATTTTTGCATCGTTTTTCTCCGAGTTGTCAAATACAATCAAAAATTCGACATCATTGATATATGAATGAATATTTGAAAGTAAGTTACCGTCGGGATTGTATAAAATTACTACAGCCGCTAACCTCATTTTAACTAAATTTGACTGCTTTTCAATCATGAATCCACAAATATCAATATGTATTCCAGCTTTCAAGAACAAGGCTTTTCTCGAAAGGCTCTTGGATTCAATAAAGATACAATCTTATAGGCATTTTGAAGTCATTGTAACCGACGACAGCCCAGACGATGCATTACGTGAACTTTGCAATTCATACACCACCTACTTTGAATTGAGGTACTTTAAAAATCAAAGTAACTTAAACACACCCGAAAACTGGAACGAAGCAGTTCGGCAAGCAAAATATGAATGGATTAAGATCGTTCACGACGATGATTGGTTTGTCAATAGATCCTCGTTGGATAGTTATGCCAGAGCTGTCATACAAAATCCAGACGCACACTTCTTTTTCTCTGCTTATCAAAATATTTATTTCGATCAACAACGAACACAAAAGATGCGGTTATCATCTTTTTGGAAGATGTCCTTGAAATCAAACCCTGAAATTTTACTGTCAAGAAATGTTATAGGTCCACCCAGTGTTACTCTTTATAAAAAAACAAATCTTTCGTATGATCGTACCATGAAATATGTAGTGGATATTGATTTTTATACGCGGTATCTAGAAAATTATACTTGGAGTTACATTGATGAAATTCTTGTCAATGTAGGGATACATTCTTCGCAAGTTACGAAGTACACATTTGGAGTTTCTGATTTTCACTTTAACGAGAGTATTCAAATGTTAATTAAAAAACACGATGGTGTTTTCAAGAATATCCTTGTTTATGATGGATGGTGGAGATTGATGAGGAATTTTAAGGTGACTTCTCTTGAGCAATGGAGTCAATCTGGTCTTTCTAAATCACATTCAGACACTCTCTCTGCTATGGTACAAATACAGAAAAAAGTTTCAACAGTATTTTTGCAAACTGGACTTATTTCAAAGACACTTATGGCCTTTTCTTATTTGAAGTACCGCTTAGGTAATAATTTTTAATCAAGAAATTAAGCCGATTATTGACTGTTTCATCAAGAATATACCTTTGAACACATACCACCTCCAATCAGGGTATATTTTTTTCATGAGCATCAAATGATTCTCGTTGCTCATCTTTCTGTTTGCCTTTATTTTTGCTTTTGACTTACTGCTTCCTTTGTGCACATGCATTACTTTGGCCTCTGGAAGGAACATGATGTCATAGCCTAATTGCTTGAACTCCCAGCACCACAAGGTGTCTTCGCAATACATCCAAAAGTCCTCTGAAAGCTTTTTAGAAGGCAGTTTATCAATAATAGACCTTGGGAAGAACATAAAAGCCCCCCATACCCAATCGCAGCTTACCATTCTATCGTGCTTGAAATAATGATGAAGCATCAATTCCTCTCTCTTTTCTTTGCTGAGTAGTAAATACAAGGGAACAACCTCAAGCAATTCCCAACTGATACTCCTGAATTTTCTGCAATTGTATTGCAGCTTCCCGTTTGGATATGACAACTGCGCAGTTGTCATGCCACATGTTGGATGTTGCTCCATGTAGTCCAAACAAATCTTCGGAGAATTATTGATCAATTCGCAATCGCTGTTCAATAGAAGTATGTACTTTCCTTTTGCACGAGATATACCTAGATTATTTCCTTTTGCAAACCCTAAGTTCTGGTCACTTTTTATGAGGTGTATAGATGGAAAGCGAATTTGTAATTGATCAGGATCCATATTGGGAGATGCATTATCCACAACAATAATTTCGTATTCCACCCCCAGGGTTTTATCTATGATGGATTGAATACAATTGGAAGTTAACTCCAGCGTATTGTAGTTGACTATGACAATTGAAAGATCCATTACCAAACTTTATAAAATCTATGCTTGTTTAGGAATATATCTACAAAATAAGGAATTGCAGTGATCATATTTTTAATGTACCCTTTGAACTGCGCAAAACTGTGCTTGGCCCTCTCTCCATGTAGGAGATTATCAAACAATACCGCTACTAAGAACACAGGTATTTCAAGAAAATACATAAACAGATTGAATACATACCAGAACACCCCCCACTGCTTTCTAACCCTAAGCATTTGTGAAACAATGATTTGCTTTGCTTTGGTACTCCACAAATCATTCGAATTATCATATTGTTTAACCTTGTAATACGATGAACTGGAACCCCCTCCCAAATGAATAATATCCATTTCTGCAAAAAGCACCATCGGCCCAAGTTTTCTCAATCTGGAGCACCATTCGATTTCTTCGGCGTACATAAAAAAATCTTCGTCTAACAGGCCAGCCCGTTCAATGTGCTTCCTTTTTGTAAGAATGAATGCACCTACAATCCAATCTACATCGGCGTCCTTGTCTACACTGAATACATTTGGCTGTTTTACTTGAAATTGATTTGCCATGTACTTTACAAATACACCCATGTAAGGAAGTGGTAATAAAATGTTCGTACCTCCTTTAATAAATTTTGCACCAGAATGTTGATGAGTACTATCTGAATTCAATAATTGTACACCACAAGCAACATACTTTTCTTGTGTACTGAATTTTTGATAAACTTTTTGGACTGCATTTTCTCTGATAAGGGTGTCTGCATTCAACAGTAAGATATACTCTCCACTACTTGATTTGATACCTGCATTATTGGCTCGTGCAAATCCTGCATTGTAGTCTAGTTGAATCCATTTTATGGAAGGATATTTTCCTAAAACTACCTCATGGTCTTTTTTGTCTGATGCGTTATCCACTACTATTATTTCGTACCTCATTTGCATGGATGACTCCAGGATCGATCCTATGCAATTGATTACATGGTGGGCAGAGTTGTAATTGACTATGATGATGGAAAGATCCATTATATACTAGCCGATTTCTTTCTGTTTAAAAATATCATCGATATACCACCCAAAAGTACAATGTAGAAAGCCCAGCCTGATAAATTTGCTATTTTGGAGGATTGGATATAAACGGCAGGTTCAAATACAAATTGAATCTCGTGCTTACCGGCTTCTATCTCCATGCCCCTCAAGAAATAATTAACTCGCTCATAGTCGACTTTTTTGCCATCTACATAAACATTCCAACCAGCCGGATAATACACTTCACTGAAAACTGCGAATTGTTTGCTGCTTGAATTAAAAGAATAGTTTACAGAATCATTGCTGTAGTTCTTCAACTTGATATAGGAGCTTGTATCTTTCTTGTAGGTGGTTGAGTTGATTTTTTTAGCTCCACTGATCAATGCTGTAGTGGATGGATTGATAGAATCAATTCTCTTTAATTCTTGCACCGGATCTGCAACTACTACCAGACTGTCGATCAACCAGGCAGCTCCCAAGGCTTGATCATTTTTTTGCACCTGCGGTCTACCGTTTTCTTGATTCGATGGAACAAGAATGTATTTAGTGTCTAATAAATTCAACACATTGAAGCTCAGTTTTCCATCGAATTTGGTTTCAATGATATCTTGGTAATTCCTCAATTTGGCTGCGTGGTATCCTCCAATTGACCTATGGAAATAAGAAGTTCTTGTTTCAGAAAATGCATCTGCACTTGCGCTGTAGACCCTGAAGTGAGGGTCTTTATCCTGCAAAATAATATTGTCCGCTTCTGATGGAGTAAAGTTCTTTGCGATCAACTCTTCCTGATCTACGTAGTTTTCTTTACTTAAATACTTAGATCCATTCGAAAAAAGATCTAATGTATTCACTACAAGTAAAAGAATTACAAGTATCTGTGCATTAATAATCTTTTTGATGAACAAATACAAAACGGTAAACATTCCTGCGCAATATATCAGGGCCAAAATGATTGAGGAGCCAAGTGTTGATTTTCGTTGTTCTTTCATGGCTTCCAAAATAATGGATGACATGTTTTTTCCGCCGGACTGATTTTTATCGAAAAATTCTTTGAGTTGTTTATCGACAAATGGTGACGCGTAGTCGTTAAAGAGGTAAATCAATGCTACTATTACAAGTATACCACTCAGGCTATAGATGATTTTTTTGATCAATGCATTTCCCTGAAATTCATTTTGGGTAAATTTTGATAAGAATAATCCAGCTGACAATGGCACAAGTAATTGAATCATTACAAGCGACATGCTCGGTGCCCTGAATTTATTGTAATACGGCAGTGTGTGAAACACCCATTCGTTGAAAGACGGCAAGTATTTTCCAAACGCAAGAAGGGCACCAATGATTATGGAGAGCCCTATCCAGATTGCGTTTTTGTCTCTCATGAAGATGATTCCAAGCAATGCTAACAAGAAGGCGAGGATACCCAGGTAATTTGGACCAACAACGCTTTCGAGTCCGCCCCAATAGGCAGGAAGTTGAGTGGCAAGTTGTTGTGCATTTTCAGCAGGGATATTTTGATCTTCAAGAGATGTTACAAATTTTGAATCTTCTGGAATGGTTGCAGCACTTCCTGTTCCGTAAGAATTGGGTAAAAACAGCGTGATGATCTCTGGTATTTTAATACTCCACATAGAGGCATAGTCATAATCCAATCCACTTGTCTTTGTTTGAACGATTTCGTTGTTTTTGATTTCAATATTTTTACCTCCTCTCATGGTATACTTGGCGTAATCGACTGAATTCATTAGTATCGGTGCTGCATTTCCAATACTGATAAGAGAAGCAATCATTCCAATTGCTACTACCTTGAGTAGATGGCTGAACTCTTTTTCTTTCACCCATTTAATTGCATACACAATTGACATCAACAAGCAGATTATGAAGAGGTAGTAGGTGATTTGTGGGTGGTTGGAAGTTATGTGTTGCGATAAATAAAGCGTGGTAACTACCAGTCCGATCCAATATTTTTTATCAAAAAGTAGTTTTAAGCCCGCTAAAACACCGGGAGCATAGGCCAATGCAGCAATTTTAGTCATGTGGCCTGCATTGATGATTTGGGGATTGTAAGACGAATAGGAATAACTGAGTGCACTAAACAATGCGATGTATGGGGTAAGTCCAAAACTGAGTCCAAGTATATAAAAGGCGATGGCTGCAATAAAAAATAAGTTTGCCGGTTCTGGGAGTCCTAGCGCCATGAGGTTGCCAAAATTGATCAGTGGTGAGTTCCAGGTATACAGAATTTGAAAATTCGGCATTCCGCTGAACATGTGGGTATTCCATAGGGGAAGTGTGCCGTTTTGTTCTTGGTAATCAAGACTATTTTTAATCATTCCCTTTACAGCCACCATATCGTGTTGCTCCAGTTTGAGTCCCTGTATGGCAGGTAAACAAAAAAGGATGGTAACTAACAGAATAGTTGCTACGGAAATGATATGTGGAAGGGCTGCTTTCAAGCTAACATTCTTCATGCCGGAGGTTTTATTGCTATGGACAAATTTAAGCTAAATGAGGGTTTGGTTTTGGTATGTGTTAAGATCTTTTACAGGAAGATTTGAGGGTTTTTTTATATTGCATAGTATATCTTCCAATTCCTGCATGAAAAGCCAGCGTTTCTATCTTAAAAATCATTTTCATGCTTACTTTTTCTCGGTCTTTCCTGGCAATCTCCATTGTATTTCTCTTCTCATGTAATAAAGAAGAGATCTCCAGAAAAGGATTACTTCTCGACATCAATTCAGCTGCCAATCAGGCAAGTGTTTCTGGTCAACCTGAAATGGTTCCCAATGAACTATTGGTCAAATTCAAAAAAGGAACCTCAATACAAGGAAGGGCAAAAGCATTTGGTTTGCTCAATGCTGCAGTGAAGGAACACATTCATACAGCGTCTATGAAACATTTTGGTGATGATCAGGGTGTTTTTTTGCTGAAGGTAAATGCAAATGCATTGGATGCTATCACAAAAGCAAAGGGATTGGGTGAAGTTGAATACGCCGAGCCGAATTGGGTTTATTATCATGATGCTGCTTCAAATGATACATATTTTACAAATGGAAGTTTATGGGGAATGAATGGAACATTTGGTTCTGGGGCTTCTGTGGCATGGGGTAATAATAAAACTGGGAGTTCTTCAGTTTATGTAGGGATAATTGATGAGGGCTACATGTATACCCACGAAGATCTTTCTGCAAATGCTGGTAAAAATCCAGGAGAGACAGATGGTAACGGCACTGATGATGATGGTAATGGCTATATTGATGATGTATATGGTTGGGATTTCGACGGTGATAATAATACTGTTTTTGACGGCACTGGCGATGATCATGGTACTCATGTTGCCGGTACAATTGGGGGAGTAGGTGCAAATGGAATTGGAGTTGCAGGAATTAATTGGAGTGTAAAATTATTAAATGCAAAATTTCTAGGAACAAATGGGGGAACAACAGCAAATGCAATAAAGGCTGTTGATTACTTTACAACCCTTAAAACACGAGCAACAAATAAAATTGATATTGTTGCTACGAATAATTCGTGGGGAGGAGGCGGATACACGCAGGCTCTTTATGATGCAATTGAACGTGCAAATGCAGCCGGTATTCTTTTCATTGTTGCTGCAGGAAATAGCAGTGCAAATATTGATAAACGATTAAGTTATCCTGCTGCATACTCCAATTCAAATATCATATCAGTTGCTTCAATTACTTCAACAGGAGCATTGTCTTCATTCTCTAATTACGGGCTGAAAAATGTTGATTTAGGTGCACCTGGATCTGCTATTTACTCATCTCTACCAGGCACAAATGGAATATCTACTTATGGCTCTTATTCAGGAACATCCATGGCAACACCTCACGTAACTGGCGCAGCTGCACTTTATAAGAGTATAAACCC
This sequence comes from Chitinophagales bacterium, assembly GCA_030832645.1. Classification (GTDB taxonomy): domain Bacteria; phylum Bacteroidota; class Bacteroidia; order Chitinophagales; family Chitinophagaceae; genus Pollutibacter. The sequence goes on from JAURIR010000020.1 coordinate 10,701, forward strand.
TAGTGCAACAGCAGCTCAAATCAAGGCAGCAATTCTTGGCTCGGTGACCAGTACAACGTCATTATCCGGAAAAACAGTCACAGGCGGCCGCCTGAATGTATCAGGTTTCTAAAAAATACTTTCTACTTTATTAAAAGCATCCCATTTGGGATGCTTTTTCTTTTATTCGTATTTTTCCAAAAATCATTTACATGAGCTTTATCAAAGAATTCAAACAGTTCGCCCTTCGCGGTAACCTTGTAGATATTGCCGTTGCATTTGTAATGGGAGGTGCCTTTGGAAAAGTAGTATCCACCTTTACAGAGAAAATGATCGCTCCTTTAATTGGACTCCTCACGGGAGGTACTAATTTTTATGATAAAAAGTTGGTATTAAAATCGGAAGTTAATGAGGTGGTCGACCCCAGTGGTAAAGTGGTAATCGCCCATGGAAACGAAGTGGCCATCGAATGGGGTGCCTTCGTAACAGTAGTCATTGATTTTTTTATCGTGGCCTTTGCCATGTTCTTGATTATAAAAGGTATCAATGCTCTAAAGAAACGCGAAGAGCAGTCCAATGCAGATATTTCTTCAACCGATAAATTACTTGCGGAAATAAGGGATTTACTTAAAAAGTGATTTAACCAACTCTGCTACCACCTTATCAATCGGTAGACTTACCGAATGCTCTCCAAACTCTTCCAATGGTATCATTCGGAATGTTTCGGTTTCTCCCGTAGTCCGGTATACCTCCAATTGTTTTTCATCGAATTCAAATGGAGTAGATCGGAGAGGGGCCTTGATGATTTCCAAGGGCTGCACTCTGTAGTAAATTGATACGATCTGGTGCTCCGGATTGAAGGCGGACATCTGAAAAAAGTCGGTCGTATATAAATGTTCTCTGACTTCTACCTGTAAATTCATTTCCTCCATAAACTCTCTCGCCAAACATTCACGTGTTCCTTCCCCAAATTCCAATCCACCTCCTGGAAACTTGGTATAGTAATTTCCGCGAATAAATTCATCGCTTACCAATACCTGATTGTCTTCTGAAACAAGGATGCCGTATACTCTGATGTTAAACATGATTAGATTTCAATGGTGCCAGTAAACACAAACTGAGCAGGGCCCATCAGCCAAATATTTTTAAATTCATTTTTACTGATTCTTTCGAATTCAATTTTTAGTTCTCCCCCCTGGACTTTTACCAAGGTGGTTTGAGTTCCGTTTTTGTCAGCGCTCGCCAAAGCAGCTGCTGTAGCTCCAGTACCGCAACTCAGTGTTTCATTTTCCACGCCTCTTTCATACGTACGAATTCGAATTCCGTCTTTCAATCTCTCTACAAAATTCACATTGATTCCTTCAGCTTTGTATTCTTCGTTGTAACGAATTGCTCTTCCCTGATGATAGACATCCAATTGATCCAGGTTTTCAACGTATTGAATATAATGAGGGGAACCTGTATTCAATATCTTTATTATTCCTTGATCCTCTATACCGATGACATCCTGCATCTTCAATTTGATCCATCCATTGGATAAAATGGATGCTTCGTGAGGGCCATCACTGGCAATAAAAGAATAGTCTGATTTCACAATTCCCTTGTCCTTTGCAAATTGAATCAAACACCTTCCTCCATTACCACACATACTACCTTCGTTTCCGTCGGCATTGAAATAACGCATCCTGAAATCAAAATCTTTTGCATTCTCCAGCATCATCAAACCATCGGCACCGATTCCAAATTTTCTATCGCACAAAAAATTCACCTGGCTGGTTGATAAACTTGAATATTCACCACTCCTGTTATCCAAGATGATGAAATCATTTCCTGTGCCATGGTATTTGCTAAAATGAATCCTCATTTAAATCTTTTCTATTGTTGTTTGAATCAATCGGTCTATTGTTGCATCTGCATCATTCGAAAATTTACCAGCCAATCGATTTGCTACAATTGCACTCAGCGATAAACATTGGTGGCCCAAGATCTTTCCCAATCCATAAATAGCAGAGGTCTCCATTTCAAAATTCAAGATCTTGAAATTACCCCATTTGAAATTTGTTAGGTCGTGGTTCAACTCTGGATTGGTTAATCCCATTCTCAACACTCTTCCCTGCGGCCCATAGAAACCCGGACAGGTTACAGTTACGCCGGCATGGCAGGTATCCGCGAATTTTGCAAGGAGCGCTGCACTTCCAGTAGCTGCATACGGTTGAATACTTGGAGATAATCTTACTTGAGATTTGAATTGTGAAAGTAGATCGATTTCGTGTTGATCATTTTGGTGTGCATAGTAATGCAACAAGTTATCAATGCCAATAGCATGCACAGTCGCTACATAACTATCCACTTCAATTTCCTTTTGCAATGAACCCGAAGTGCCTATTCGAATCAATTGTATCGACTTTTTCTCTTTTTTTTCCAGCCTTGTATCCAAATCAATATTTACCAATGCATCTAATTCATTGAAAACAATGTCAATATTATCCGGGCCAATACCTGTCGAGACCACACTGATCTTTTTGTTACCCACCCATCCTGTATGTGTGATGAACTCCCTATGATGTGATTTGTGTTCAATGCGATCAAAATACCTGCTCACTTTTTCTACCCGAAAAGGATCCCCCACGGTTATGATAGTATCCCCAATTTCATCTGGACGGAGGTCGAGGTGGTAAATGGCACCGCGTTGGTTGATGATCAGTTCGGAAGATGCAATAGGGGTCATCTGTTTAGGCGTCTTTTATAATCCGTTCAAAATTAGTACTTTTGCAGCGGTTCAATAACCATTGAATCAATGGTCCTGTGGCCGAGTGGCTAGGCAGAGCTCTGCAAAAGCTTCTACAGCGGTTCGAATCCGCTCGGGACCTCCAAGCGAAGGGAACTTCGCTTTTTTTCTTATGACCAGATATTCTAAATGGATCAGTTTGTTGGCCTTTGCAGCCTTGCTTGGAGCATGTTTCATGCCATGGGCTTTTTATGCGGATGTTGACAAACATTTCACCGGCTTTTTTACTGAAAAGAACATTTATGGGAAGCCAGCAAAAATGCTGTTGATTTTAGGAGGTTACACCACCTTGAGTGCTTTCATCAAGCATCTTTGGTTCAAAAGATCTTCTTTGTTGATGGGTGGATTGAATGTTGCCTATGCAATCAAAAACTTTCTAATTTTTGGATCTTGTTATCGTGGTTACTGCCCCGAAAAAGAAGTTGGGCTCTACCTGATGCTATTTTCCTCGATCATTATTTTTGTGATGGCTTTTCTGCCGGAAGGTTCAGTTGAAAGGGTGAGGGGTGAAGAGAAAAGGGAGGAGGTTTGATAAAAGAGTAGAAAAAGCAGGAAAAAAATTTACTTACAACCTACAACTTACAACCTACAACTTACAACTCATTTCTTCGCTTCTTTGCTCCACGTATCTTTCAATGTTACTGTTCTGTTGAAAACCAACTTATCTGGCTTGGAGTACTTGCTGTCTAATGTAAAATATCCTTTTCGGATAAATTGGAAATGCTCTCCAGAATGTGCGTTCTTCAATGATGCTTCTATTTTTGCTGCCGGGATGATTGCTAAACTGTTTGGGTTGATATAGCTTTTGAAATCTCCTTCTTCGGAGGAAGGGTCTTCCACTTTGAACAAGCGATCGTATAGTCTTACCTCTGCTTCCAATGCATGAGGAGCAGAGATCCAATGGATCGTTCCCTTTACATTAATGCCGGAAGTGTCTTGCCCACTTTTACTTTCAGGAATGTACTCGCAATGTACTTCCGTTACTTTTCCGTTTGCATCCTTTTTAAAATCTTTGCATTCAACAATGTAGGCGGATTTCAAACGAACTCTCATGCCAGGTGCAAGTCGGAACCATTTCTTTGCTGCCTCTTCCATGAAATCTTCCGCTTCAATGTACAATTCTCTGGAAAAAGGAAGGTCTCTGTAACCGCCATTATCCTCTAATTCAGGATTGTTCTCACTTGTAAGTATTTCAGATTGGCCTTCTGGATAATTTGTAATAATCAATTTAATAGGGTCTAACACCACCATTCTCCTCAATGCTGATTTGTTCAAATCTTCGCGAACAAAAAATTCCAGGAGTCCTACATCAATTATATTTTCTCTTCTTTGAACACCTATACGCTCGCAAAAATTTCTCACTGCAGCAGGAGTAAAGCCTCTTCTTCTGATTCCTGATAGTGTCGGCATACGTGGGTCGTCCCATCCATCTACAATTTGCTCTTGTACCAGCTGCAGGAGTTTACGTTTACTCATAACAGTATAGGTCAAGTTCAATCTTGCAAATTCAAATTGACGCGATGGATGAATCCCCAGTTGTTCGATATACCAATTATAGAGCGGCTTGTGCACCTCAAATTCCAAGGTGCAGATAGAATGTGAAATATGCTCTATCGAATCGGATTGTCCATGTGCAAAATCATACATGGGGTAGATGCACCACTTGCTTCCGGTTCTATGATGCGATGCATGTTTGATGCGATACATGATTGGATCGCGCATGTGCATATTAGGAGAGGACAAATCAATTTTAGCTCTCAGTACTTTTTCTCCATCCTTGTAACTTCCTTCTTTCATGGCTTGAAACAATGAAAGATTGTCTTCGATGCTTCTGTTTCTAAATGGACTTTGTTTTCCAGGCTCGGTAGGGGTTCCTTTGGTAGCAGCAATTTCCTCTGAAGAAAGATCGTCTACATATGCCAATCCTTTTTTAATTAGCTCAACTGCGTATGCATACAATTGATCAAAATAATCCGATGCATAATGTTCTTCTTCCCAATCAAATCCCAACCACTTGATATCTTGCTTGATTGATTCTACGTATTCGGTGTCCTCGGTGATCGGATTGGTATCGTCGAATCGAAGATTTGTTTTGCCCTTGTATGTGTCACCTAAACCAAAGTTCAGACAGATGCTTTTTGCATGTCCGAGATGTAAATAACCATTCGGTTCGGGAGGAAAGCGGGTGTGTACCGTTTTCGTTTTGCCCGAAGCCAAATCTGCTTCGATGATTTCCTCTAAAAAATTAAGTGACTTTTCCTCGATCATTGCATGGTAAATAGTCTGCAAATTTACTAAAATCGCTGCAAACAATTGATTTTAAAGCGATTCCAATACGGGCAATGATTTGGCAATGATATCCACCGCTTCCAGCAGCTGCTTTTCATTGATCATCAAAGGAGGCGTAAGCCTGATTTTATCGCCGTGTGTGGGTTTTGCCAGCAATCCATTTTTCATGAATGATTCACAGAGTGTCCATGCTGCTGCAGGATTTGGATGATCGATTTCAATGGCATTCATCAATCCCTTTCCACGTACTTCTTTAATAAACCTCGTTTGGATGCTTTTCAATTTCTCTCTGAAAACGATTCCCATTTTTTCTGCATTTTCGGCCATTTTCTCTTCCACCAATACTTGCAGGGAAGCGATTGCAACAACACTTGCCAAAGGATTTCCACCAAATGTAGAGCCATGTTCACCAGGATGGATGGTCAGCATCACTTCGTCGTTTGCCAACACAGCACTGATGGGCAGCGTGCCTCCACTCAATGCTTTTCCCAATAAAAGAATATCCGGTTTAACGTTCTCATGATCGCATGCCATCATTTTCCCTGTTCTGCATAGTCCTGTTTGTATTTCATCTGCCATCATGAGTACGTTTGCATCAGTACATAATTCTCTCGCTGTTTTAATGTATCCTTTATCTGGAATATTGATACCTGCTTCTCCTTGTATTGGTTCAAATAGAAATGCTGCAACATCTTTATCGTTTAATTTTTCTTTCAGTGCATCCAGATCATTAAATGGGATAACCTCAAAACCGGGCATAAAGGGTCCGAACTTACTATAGGATGAGGGATCGGTGCTGAACGATATAATGGTACTCGTTCTTCCGTGAAAATTCTCTCCGCATACAATGATTTTTGCTTTGTTTTCTGGAATACCTTTTTTGGTGTATGCCCATCTTCTTGCCAATTTTATACCAGTTTCTACTGCTTCGGCACCTGTATTCATGGGAAGCATCTTATCGTATCCGAGTAAATCGGTGATGTATTTTTCGTAGGTTCCTAATTGGTTGTTATAAAACGCCCTGGATGTTAAAGTAAGAATAGATGATTGCTGAATCAGGGCATCAATAATTTTTGGATGGCAGTGTCCCTGATTAACCGCAGAATAGCCGCTCAAAAAATCGAAATATTTTTTCCCCCCCACATCCCACATTTCACAACCAGCTGCCTTCGAGATTACAACAGGGAGTGGGTGGTAATTGTGCGCGCCGTATTTTTCTTCCAGTTGGATATAGTATAATGAGTTCATGCGTAGCAGTTGATTGTTGAAGGTTAACAGTTGATAGTTAACTGTAAATCGGAATAGATGAATAGAAATCTTATAAAGAGAAACGTAACCTAGTGATTCAGTAAATCCAGGTTGAGAGAGAGAAGAGAATAAGTAGATCTCATAGACATGATGTAAAGTTACAAAAGAAATGAATGTCAACTACAGATGGCCACAACCCTTATTTAGGTAGGCTGGGGTTGATCAGGTGAGTTTCTATAGCGGCATCAAATGTATCCTTATAATTGGGTGCATCGTTAAATAGTCCATATACCGTAGATCCGCTTCCTGTCATGGAAGCATAGATTGCTCCTAGTCCGTACATTTTTCCTTTGATCGACTTTAGCACAGGATGATTTTCAAAAACACTTATTTCGAAATCATTGATCAGGGTATCTTTCCATTCATTGATCGGAAGCCGGATGATTTCTTTACTTGGAGTTATGCCTTCGTTAGGTTGTATCCCTTTGAATGCCTCTGCCGTGGAAACATGGATACCAGGGCTCACCAGTAAAAGATAGTAATGAGATAGGTCTAATGAAATCTCTTCTAGCAGTTCGCCCCGCCCCGTTGCATAAGATGGTTTATTATGAATGAAAATAGGACAATCGCTTCCGAGTTGAAGCGCATAGGCCGACATTTGTGAATCGTTTAATCCCAATTGGAATTTTTCATTCAACAGTTTTATCATGAAGGCACCATCAGCAGAGCCGCCTCCCATACCTGCCCCCATGGGAATATTTTTATGGAGATGGATATTTATGGAGGGTAGTTGAGGAAAATCTTTTTTTAAAAATTGATACGCTTTGATGCAAAGATTGGTGTCTTGGTTTCCTTCAATTTTCTTTCCGCTAGTTTGAAACTGAAACGAAGTTGAGGAAACAACTTCAAGAATGTCAAAAAGTGGTATAGGATAAAATACGGTATCCAAATTGTGATACCCATCGTTCCTTTTAGATGTGATGCGTAACCCAAGATTTATCTTAGCATTGGGAAATACAACCATCTGGTTTATTTTTTTCTGGCATTGATCTCGTCTCGGATAGCAATTGCTCGAATATAATCTTCTTGTTCGAGCACATCATTCAACAAAAGATTGAGCTCTTCCAGGGGCATCGATTTTAAATCTTGGTTAGAAGAGGTTGCTTCTGAAACCTGCTTTGCAGCCTCACTTTCCATTTCAGGATTTTCTACACCTGCAACATCAAAAATATTTTCGTAGATGTAAATCGGGCATCCAAATCTTACGGCCAATGCCAATGCATCGGATGTTCTTGAATCGATTTCAACCGTATCGGCTTCGCTGCTGCAAAGTAATTTTGAATAAAAGATTCCTTCCTGTAAATCTGCGATGATTACTTCGTGTAGATCGATTTTGAAGGCCATCATGAAATTTTTCATGAGGTCGTGTGTAAGAGGGCGCGTAGGTTTCATTCTTTCCAATGCAACAGCGATGGCCTGTGCTTCAAAACCACCGATAACAATGGGGAGTCTTCTCAATCCGTTCACTTCACCTAAAACGACCGCATAGGAATTGGTTTGCGTGATAGAGTGGGAGAGTGCTACAATTTCCAATTCAATTTTCTTCATACTGCGCACTAAATTACATCAATTTTAGCCTAGATTTTTCACTGCTTCAATGATCTTGGGCATTACTTGAAATGCATCCCCAACTATCCCATAATCTGCTGCTTTAAAAAAGGGCGCCTCAGGGTCATTGTTGATTACTACAATTGTTTTGCTTCTGTTAACTCCTGCCAAGTGTTGTATGGCACCGGAGATACCAACAGCAATATAGAGGTTCGGAGAAATTGCTACTCCAGTTTGTCCCACATGCTCGTGATGAGGTCGCCAGTTGGAATCGGCAACAGGTCTGCTGCATGCAGTGGCAGCACCTAATAATTTTGCTAATTCTTCGATCATTCCCCAATTTTCTGGACCTTTTAATCCTCGGCCTCCACTTACCACCCTATCTGCATCTGCAAGGGATATTTCTCCTTCATTTTTCTTCGAGGATAAAACCTTGATAGTGGAAGCAGGCAATTGAAAGCTCGATTCAATTATTTGAGCGGATTGATCACCCACTTTTACTGCTTCGTAGCAATTTGCATTGAGCGAAATAATTTTTACAGCAGTTTGGATACGGATGTCAGCAAATGCTTTACCAGAGAAAACAGATTTTGTTGCCACAAACCCATTGCTGGTATCTGGTAATTTTATAACGCCTGTAACGAGTCCTGCTTTTAATTTCACCGATAATCTTGGTGCAACTGCTTTGCCCAATAGTGAATTGCTGAATATGATTACTTGAGCATTGTGTTGTTGACAAATCGAAGAAAGAAATGAGGCTGCAACTTTATTATCAGATAAAATGGAGGAAGCCTCTTTTTGATAAACGATTTTATTCAATCCATACTGACCCAATGCTGGCAAGTCTTCGGCTGATTCACCCATCACAACCGCAATGGTTTCAAGGTTCAACTGTTTGGCGAGGGCAACACCATAGGAGAGGGCTTCGAGTGATTGCTTTTTAATTTTCTTTTCAGATTGCTCTGTAATTATAATGATAGACATATGAATATTTTTAAATGGCTTTTGCTTCTTCTCTCAATAGTTTTACCAATAATTCCGGGGTATCTGCAGGAATTAATTTTACACCAGCCTTTGCAGGGGGCATGCTAAAGGATGCTGTGGATGTAAATTTTTCGGATGCTGCTGCTTCAATAACTTTCAACGGTTTTGTACGAGCCGCCATGATTCCTCGCATGTTGGGGATTCTGGCTTCTGCCATACCTTTTTGGCATGAAATTACCAGCGGAAAGGGTGAGCTAATTATTTCCTCGCCACCTTCTATTTCTTTGGTAACAATTGCAGTTCCATTTTCGATGTCAAGTTTAGTGGCCAGGCTGATGTAGTTGCAATCCAACATTTCAGCAATCATGCCACCCATGGATGAGCCATTGTGATCAATTGTTTCTTTGCCTGTTAGTATAAGATCGTATCCGTCCTTTGCAATCGTAGAAATTTGATCTGCAATAAAATGTGCATCTTCTTCTCCTGTATTAATACGTATGGCCTCGTCTCCTCCTAGTGCCAATGCTTTTCGGATGATCGCCTCCGTATCAATAGTTCCTGCATTGATCAAATGAATAACGATGGAAGGGTCCTTTTCTTTTAACTCGATTGCTCTTACCAACGCATACCATTCGTCATAGGGGTTAATGATCCATTGCACACCCTCCGTGTTGAACTGGGTATTGTTATCTGTAAAACTAATTTTTGCAGTTGTATCGGGCGTTCTGCTGATGCAAACAAGTATCTTCATGGCATAGGTATTTAAAATTAGTTGTCATGACAACTATCTTACCATAAAGATAACTCCTACTATGGTAAATTTGTATGATCAATAAATGAATTTTTGATGGAGCGGATTGAAAAATTGAGGGAGATGATTAAAAAATACCCTGACGATTGTTTTAGCAGGCATGCCCTGGCAATGGAATACGTGAAGATAGACAAGATATCAGAAGCCATTAATGAAATGGAAAATCTTCTGTCCATAAACAACGGCTATGTTGGCACCTACTATCATCTGGCAAAGGCATATGAAAAAATGAATGCCTATCCCCAGGCGCTGGATGTATTGGAAAGAGGGATGAGAGTAGCAAAAGCAACTGCAGCAGACAATGAGTTGAGGGAACTGAATGCTGCATGGCAACAATTAAAAGATGAAATCGATTTGGATTGAAAACTACGCATCATCATACCGACCTTCTATCTCGATTTGAAAAACACATTGAAACCAATCAGTTGTTTTCAAAAAAGGATCATCTATTTCTTGCTTGCAGCGGGGGAATTGATTCTGTAGTGCTGGTCCATTTATTACATCAACTGAACCATCACGTTACTATTCTCCACTGCAATTTTCAATTGCGTGGAAAAGAAAGTGTTCGTGATCAGCAGTTTGTTGTGTCGCTTGCAGCTTCGCTTAACATTGAATGTATTCATACTTCTTTTGATACAAAAGCTGCCATGCATAATCTGAAAGCAGGGGTGCAGGAAACTGCCAGAAAACTCAGATACGATTGGTTCAACGAAGTTATTGCTAAGAAGGAATGCGATAAAGAAAAAAACTATCTGTTGACGGCACATCAATTGGATGATCAATTGGAAACTGTTGCCTTCAACTTTTTTAGAGGCACAGGTATTGCTGGTCTTCATGGTATGAAAGCCAAGGAAGGCAAATTGATTCGTCCGTTACTTTTCGCAACACGACAAGAGATCCTAGAATATGCGAAATACCATAAATTGACTTGGGTGGAAGACAGTTCCAACCAGGAGTCGGATTACTCAAGGAATCATTTCAGGCATCAGGTTTTTCCTTCCATTGAAAAAATTATTCCTACGTATCAGCAAAATCTTGCAAATACTATAAAGCGTTTAGGAGAAGTGGAGTTGCTTTATGAACAACAAATTGCTTCTATCAAGAAAAAAATCATTGAAAAAAGAAGCAACGCTTTTGCCATTCCCGTAAATAAGTTGAAAGCTCTTCAACCATTGGATACCATTGTTTATGAATTATTTTTTGAATTCGGCTTTCATTCAACCCAAATTGATGAAATCAAAAAACTGTTATCTTCTGCTACCGGAAGTTATATCCAATCTTCCACGCATCGAGTGCTGAAAAATCGAGCATGGTTACTTATTGAGTCGATGAACGAAAAATCTTCCGGGGTATATATTATCGAAAGCAATGACGTAGAAGTAGTCTTTGGCAATCGTTCGTTGGAGGTGTTTAAAAAGCAGGGAAATCAACCCAACAAACTTTCAGAAGAAGCATGGTTGGATGCAGATTTGGTTCAATTCCCATTGGTGCTTCGACCATGGAAAAAAGGTGATTATTTCTACCCATTGGGGATGAAGAAAAAGAAAAAAATTTCAAAGTTTTTGATTGACTTAAAATGTTCTTTGAGTGAAAAGGAACAACAATATGTTGTAGAATCGAACAATAAAATTCTTTGGGTGGTTGGAAAAAGAATTGACGAACGATTCAAGGTTACCGCTACTACTTCTCAGATGATCAAGTTGGCTTTGAAGTAATTAATTGACAAAACTCTTCAGGAAATAATCCAGTAAATCTATTCCTCCGAATAATTTGGCAGCAACATAGGTAAAAACAATACCGTATATACTCCCCCAAAAATGTGCATTGTGTCCGATATTACCTGTGCCTTTTCTTGCCAATGCAGCCGATAAAATCAAAAATCCAATACCGAATAGATAACCGGGAATCGGATAGGGGATAAATATAAATTGGATAGGCATTTTAGGTTGAATAGTGATAGCTGCAAAAACAGTTGCTGAAACAGCGCCGGATGCTCCCAACGAACGGTAATAAGGTTTGTCTTGGTATTTGAAGTAATCGGGAATTACTGCTACCAATATGGCTGTAACATATAAAACCGCTAACAGTGCACGCGACATCTCTCCGAAAATGGATAGAAATAAATAGTCTTCAAGAGCAATCCCAAAAGAATAAAAAGAAACCATGTTGAAAATCAGGTGCATTGCATCTGCATGCAGGGCGCCATGGGTTATGAAGCGGTAAAGTTGTCCTTCTCTTTTTATTTTGTAAGGCCAAAATAGAAGATCTTCTCTCAGTGAATGTTTTGAAAAGGCAATGAATGAAGTAACAGATGTAATGGCTATAATAAGAAAGGTAATACTCATTATTTGTGATGGTATTTTTCGTTGTTAATGATGGTGTATGCTCTGTAAACCTGTTCTGCAAGTATCAAGCGAACCATTTGATGTGGAAAGGTGAGCGGGGATAACGACCACTTAAAATTTGCTCGTTTCAACACCGCTTCGTCCAATCCAAATGCACCTCCAATAAGGAAAACTATTTTTTTGGTGCCCATGTTTCCTTTTTGAACCAGAAAATTTGACAGTCCTACTGAATCCAATTCCTTTCCGTATTCGTCCAGCGCAACCAATAAAGCATCTTTTTCCAACCACTCCAAAATCATTTTTCCTTCAAGTTTTTTTAGGTCGTTTTCACTCATCATGCCTGCATTTTTGGGAACAGGGATGATATGCCATTTGAGAGAGGTGTATTTTATGATGCGTTTTGTATACTCTTCGATTGCCGCTTTTAATGCAGCATCATGTTGCTTTCCTATACTCCAAAATTCAATCTTCATGATATCTACAAAGAAAACGAACATTTTTTGTAATTTGATTAATCAAATTGACTGCAATGAGAAAAATCATCTTAGCATTTGTTCTACAGCTTTTTTTTCTTTTGGGATTTGCTCAAATTAAAAAAGCACCCAATCGTTCAGAAGGCGAGGGCCCTTGGACGCAACTTATCCTTCGTGGTGCAATATTGGTCAATGGCACAGGGGCACCTCCCACCGGTCCTGTAGACATTGTTATTGAACAAAATAGAATTGTTGCTATTAGAAATGTTGGATACCCCGGTTTGGCAATAAAAGAAAGCAGCAGACCTGTGCTAAAGTCTGGAGGTAAAGAAATCGATTGCCAGGGAATGTATATCCTTCCTGGTTTGATAGACATGCACGGCCATATTGGAGGAACCGAGCAAGGAACACCTGCTGAGTATGTTTTCAAATTATGGATGGCGCATGGTATTACTACAATTCGAGATCCATCGTGTGGAAATGGATTGGACTGGGTATTGGATCAAAAACAAAAAAGTTTATCCAGCACAATCACTGCTCCAAGAATTTTCGCCTATACTGCTTTTGGTAGCGGTGCAAAAGGAGGTATCTCTACTCCAGAACAAGCAATTGAATGGGTAAGGGAAAATGCAAAAAAAGGTGCAGATGGTATTAAATTTTTTGGTGCTGCCCCTTCCATCATGGATGCCGCATTGAGAGAAAATAAAAAAATTGGATTGCGGTCCTGTTGTCATCATGCTCAAATGGATGTGGCCAGATGGAATGTAGTGAATTCTGCAGAGGCGGGACTTACATCCATGGAACACTGGTATGGATTGCCAGAAGCATTATTGGAAAAGAATACCATTCAGGAATATCCATTGACATATAATTATGCGAATGAGCAACACCGTTTCGAAGAAGCAGGTAAGCTTTGGAAGCAGGCAGCAAAGCAAGGATCTGAAAAATGGAACAGTGTGATGCAAAAATTATTGGATCTTGATTTTACGCTGGATCCAACTTTTAATATTTACGACGCAACCCGGGATCTTCATAAAACAAGGCGATTGGAGTGGCACGACGATTATACGTTGCCTTCTCTTTGGAAGTTTTATGAACCCAACCGACAATCGCATGGATCATTTTGGTTCAATTGGGGAACCGAGCAGGAAGTTGCCTGGAAAGAGAATTATAGAATCTGGATGAGTTTTGTAAACGAATATAAAAACAAGGGTGGTCGAGTAACCACCGGATCCGACAATGGCTTCATATACCAAACCTATGGATTTGGATACATCCGAGAACTGGAAATGTTGCGTGAAGCTGGTTTTCATCCGCTGGAAGTGATCCGTTCTGCTACTTTATACGGGGCTCAGGCACTTGGTGTTGAGAAAGACCTTGGAACCATTGAGGTCGGAAAATTGGCCGATCTGGTAGTAGTTGATGCCAATCCACTTGAAAATCTTCAATACCTCTATGGTACAGGAGCCGTGTATTTGAATGATAAAAATGAAGTGGTAAGAAAAGGTGGAGTGAAGTATACTATCAAAGACGGTATCGTATACGATGCAAAAAAATTATTGTCTGATGTAAAGAAAATGGTAGACGATGCCAAAAAAGAATCAGGCAGCAACAAGCAACCCGGACTCAAATAAAATTTATAGAATGAAAAAGCTGATTATACTATTATTCTTATCGCCCATTTATTTGTTTGCGCAACAACTTCCATCCATTGCCGAAAAAACAAAAGGTTTGATTAAAATGGATGGATTTCTTCCGTTCTATCGTGATGACGCAAATGGAAAAATTTGGTTAGAAATCAATAAACTTGATACAGAGCTATTGTATGTGATGTCGTTGCCAGCCGGGTTGGGATCAAACGATATTGGACTCGACAGAGGATTATTGGGGGGAGGAAGAATTGTGAAGTTTAGCAGAGTTGGAAAAAAGATTTTAATGATCGAGCCGAACTACGGATACCGCGCTGTTACCAGTGCCGAAAGAGAAAGAATTGCAGTCGAGCAATCATTCGCGCAGTCCACTCTTTGGGGCTTTACAGCTGAAGCCGAACAATCTGGATCTGTATTAGTAGATGCAACAGAATTTCTTACCAGAGATGCCATGCAAGCGGCTAATCGCATCAGAAATATGAAGCAAGGAAATTATTCATTGGATCGTAACAGGTCTGCTATGTATTTCCCTGTCTGTAAAAATTTTCCACTGAATACTGAATTGGAAGCAACTATCACTTTGGTGAACAGTGATGGAATTGCAGGGGGATATGTTCAAGCTGTTGCTCCCTCCACCGAAGCCCTAACGCTTCGTATGCATCATTCTTTTGTTCAGCTACCCGACAATAATTATACACCTCGCATATTTGATGCAAGATCGAGCTTCAACAATATTTCTTTTTTCAATTACAGTACCCCTGTTTCTGAGCCTATTGAAAAGTTCTATGCAGTAAGACACCGTTTGCAGAAAAAAAATCCCTCTGCAGCAATCAGTGAACCCATAAAACCAATCATGTACTATTTAGACAATGGTACCCCGGAGCCCATTCGCTCTGCGTTATTAAAAGGTGCTCAATGGTGGAATCAGGCCTATGAAGCAGCCGGTTACAAAGATGCTTTCATCGTAAAGATATTACCTGATACATGCGATCCGATGGATATTCGATACAACATGATCAATTGGGTACATCGTTCAACACGGGGATGGAGTTATGGTGCAAGTATAGTCGATCCACGTACTGGTGAAATCATAAAAGGACAGGTATCCTTGGGTTCCTTAAGGGTTCGTCAGGATTATATGATTGCGCAAGGACTTCTATCTCCATTTGCGGCAGAAGCTCTTACAGAAGACGCAATGTTAAAAATGTCGCTTGAACGATTAGAGCAACTGAGTGCACACGAAGTTGGACATACATTGGGGTTGATGCATAATTATGCTGCTAGTTCCGTGAGCAGATCCAGTGTAATGGATTATCCTCATCCTGTAGTTACAGTTAACAAAGAAGGTACTATCGATTTGAGTAATGCGTACGATCATAAGATTGGTGATTGGGATAAGGTGGCAATTACGTGGGGATACGCAGATTTGAGAAATGAAAAAGATGAACATGCTGCATTGAATAAGATTTTGAGTGAGGCATATGGAAAAGGACTCAGGTATATAAGTGATCGCGATGCGAGAGCTGCCGGGGGATTACATCCTGATGCACATCTTTGGGACAATGGCAATGATATTTTAAATGAATACGACAATGTTTTAAAAGTCAGAGCTAAGGCTTTGTCGCAGTTTGGTCGCAATAGCATTCGCAAAGAGACACCCATGGCATTTCTAGAGGATGTGTTGGTGCCCGTTTATTTCTATCATCGTTATCAAGTGGAAGCAGTTACCAAATTAATAGGAGGCATGCATTATAACTATGCCTTGAAAGGCGATGGCCAAACAGTTACCGCCCCTTTGGCCAAGGAAGTGCAACAAAAAGCGATGCTTTCAATTGTGAAGAGTCTAGATCCGTCATTTCTTGAGTTGCCTTCTGCAATTGCAGATTTGATTCCACCTCGCCCGGCAGGCTATGAATTCACTCGTGAGTTGTTCAAGAAGAAAACCGGATTGGCCTTTGATCAGCTGGCTCCAGCTGAAGCCGCTACTGATCTGGTGCTTTCTTTTTTGTTTCATCCTGAAAGAATCAATCGTTTGTACCAGCATGAATTGAAAGGGGGGTATGGATTGAACGACATGTTGAATACGCTTCTTGAAGCTACTTTCAAGGCGGCAAGAAAATCTGGCATGCAGGGGGCTATCCAACTTCAAAACGAACAAATGGTGGCTACTTATTTGCTCTCTTCCAGTGTAAGTTCAGATATATCATATGCTGCTAAATCCAGCATCAATGCTTCTTTGAATGCGTTGAAAAAATTTATAGAAGTAAAAAAGAAAGCAACTGTAGATCAACAATACACAGCGCATCTGGAGTCAATTCTGAACAGGGCAAAAGAACCCGAGAAAGCGAATCCAACAATTTACGCCGATGCGCCTCCCGGTGCACCTATTGGTTGTGAAGATCTCTATTGATTATTGGGATAGGGAAAGAAATTTTTCATGGAGTGCTAGTACCTGTGGTACTAGCATTTTTTGTTCGTCGTTTACGATGATGTCATCACAGAGTTTTAATTTGATATCGTCGTCAAGTTGATGCTGCATTCTTTCCATGACTTGATCATAGTTAATTGCATCTCTTTTGGTAGTTCGAAGAATACGCAATGCATGAGGGGCGCTAACGCCGATGATCCTATCAAATTCATCTTGGATACCACTTTCAAAAATCAGTGCAGCCTCTTTGATTGCATAAGGTGTTGTTTGTTTTTCCATCCATGATTTTCCATTTTCAATAGTATAAGGATGTACGATTTTATTCAATTTCTCTACAACCGATGCGTTTCCAAATGCACGTTCTGCGATATATTTTCTGTTGAGTTTTCCTTCGGAATATGCTTGTTCTCCAAATAGATTTTTTATTTCTGCTACGAGGATAGGGTGGTGCTCCATTAAATATTTAGCTTCCTTGTCTGCATAGTAAACGGGGATGCCGATGATCTCAAAAATTTTGGCAACGGTTGTTTTGCCTGAGCCAATTCCTCCAGTCAATCCAACTTTAAGCATGATCAAATGTAAATAAAAAAGCCCGGAAGGAATTCCGGGCTTCTGTGCGTAGTACAAATTATTTTGTCGCAGCTGCTTTGTTCAATTGTTCGCTCCATTCTAGGCTGATGGCTGACTTTTCAATCTTCATGAAAGAGCCGGGGCTCACTTCAATTTGTATGGTTGAATCATCGTTCACCTTGTTTACAATACCATGGATACCTGCGATGGTTACTATTTTATCTCCTTTCTGTAGATCTTCTTGAAATTTCTTTGCTTTTTTTGCTTTTTGCGCTTGAGGGCGGATCATAAAGAAATAGAATACGACAATCATACCTCCCAACAATACAAGTTGCATAATTCCTGCATTGGGTGAAGCTTGTAGTAAAATTGAATTCATCATATGTTTTTTGTTTGATATAAGTTGTACAAAAGTAGCTAATTAGGATTGTTTTTTGAATTCTACCTTCTTAATGTTTCCAGCAGCTTGAAGATCTTTGTGGATACTATCTAGAATTCCATTCACGAATTGTCCGCTTTGTTGAGTGCTATAGCTTTTGGCCAAATCAATGTATTCGTTGATGGTTACCTTGGTTGGAATGGTTTCAAAATAGAGTAATTCACAAATACCCATTCTGATAAGAATCATATCCAGTGTTGCGATACGATCTGGATCCCAATTTTTTAATTTGGGTTTTATCATATCGAGTGTGTATTCTTTTTTCTCAATGGATGTCTTTAACAAGGTGATGGCGTAATTTGTTTTTTCAGGCCCAATTACATCATTGAATTCGTAGGCAGTAGGTTTGCTGAGATAGTTTAACACCATCTGGTAGATCATCTCTGCATCATCGTCCCATTGAAGATAGGTTTCCTCAAAATACTCGATCACTTCGTCGTTGGCCATCATGAGATCTGTGAATATAAAACTCAACAACTCTTTTTCTGTTTTCTTGTCTCTGGCTTCTTCGTTTTTATACGATTTATACAATTCTGTTTCGGTCAATGACAAGTAGATCTTTTTTATGAGATCCATGTTCAATTTACTTTCAAGGCCCTTTTGTTTTACGATTGTCTGGAAAGAGGGAGTTTCAATGATTTTCCACAACAGGGTATTCCCTGCTATTTTAATATTCACGTTCAGATCTTCGAAGTTGGGAAGGTGTTTAGAGGCCCTTAGTTTAGCGTCTGTTTCGGCGTACCTGGCTATCTCGGTTAAAAAGTAAACGGCAAAAGTAAAAAGTTCAGCAGTTTGATCTAGGTAGGATTTGAGTTGTTTCACCGACTGGGTTTCGGGTTGCATGGGTGCTTCCGTTTCCACAGCGTATAAACATTGCATCACTTTAATCCGGATATTCCTGCGACTGATCATTTAAAGAGCTTTTGGAGAGATGCAAATATAGTTCAACTGGCACCTTTTGCAAATTTTTTGGCCATTCCTTGTGTTAAATTGACATGGACTAGGCCCAATGTATCTGTCATTTTCCCCTCAAAATCATCGAAATAGGGTGACTATATGACATATTTTCAATTTTTGCCCAGTGGTATGGATTTGGCAATAAGAGGGTACAAGCAAAATCTTGTTTAAATTTTTTAAAAAACAAAACAAAACGCTATGGCTAAGAAGTTAAACATTACCCCTTTACACGACAGGGTAATCGTGAAACCTGCTCCGGCAGAAGAAAAAACAGCAGGTGGCATCATCATCCCTGACACCGCAAAAGAAAAACCACAAAGAGGTTCAGTAGTGGCAGCAGGCCCCGGCAAAAAAGACGAACCTATGTCCGTTAAGGCAGGCGACACTGTACTCTATGGAAAGTATTCTGGAACAGAAATCACCGTTGAAGGTGTTGACTATTTGATCATGAGAGAATCAGATATTCTTGCAATTGTTTAATTG
>JAURIR010000210.1 GCA_030832645.1 Chitinophagales bacterium
ATTTCGAACATACACAATACCTGTTCCTTTTACATTTTTGGCAATAGAAAAAAGTTTTCTAAGTTTATTTTCTTCATTATAAACCAAATAACTAAGGTTTTTTCGCTCAAACGACTTTCTGAAAATCTGAGCTTGTTTAAAGTTTAATTTTAGTTGAATATCTGCAGCAACTCTTTCTGTGGCAGTTGCTGTAAGAGCCAAAATGGGAACATGGGGATGTATTTCTCTAAGTTCTGCAAGATGTAGATACGACGGTCTGAAATCATATCCCCATTGAGAAATACAATGAGCCTCATCTATCGCGATTAAATTAACTGGCATATGTCTGAGCCTAACCCTAACTAGCTCAGATAAAAGCCTTTCAGGCGACAAATAAAGAAATTTTATATCCCCATAAATACAGTTATCCAGAGCTATATCTACCTCCCGTTTCCCCATTCCTGAAATAATAGCTATAGCTTTAATTCCTTTTTCTTTCAGATTCTCAACCTGATCTTTCATTAATGCGATCAAGGGAGATACTACAATGCATATCCCAGGTTTCAAAAGAGCAGGAACCTG
>JAURIR010000211.1 GCA_030832645.1 Chitinophagales bacterium
AAATTTCAGATTGGTTATAATCCTGATAGCAGAACTGCTTTAACAGAAGCGCTCATCGCCAATCAATTTAATCCTACACTACTACCTAAAACAGGCCTTGTATCAAATAGAAACGGAGATGAATTAGTAGATAACTATAGAGGCAGAATTATTTTTCCAATTCATGGAAATACGGGTAAAGTCATTGGCTTTGGCGCGCGTGTAATTGGCAAATCAGATAGAGGCCCCAAATACATCAATACCCCAGAAAACGAAGTTTACAGCAAAAGTAAAATTTTATATGGCTCCTACTTTGCACGTATGGCCATCGACAAAGCAGATGAGTGCTTACTAGTAGAAGGCTACACCGACGTGGTTAGCCTACACCAAGCCGGTATCGAAAATGTGGTAGCCAGTGGCGGTACCTCTTTAACCACCGAGCAATTAAGGCTCATCAAAAAATATACACAAAACCTGACCATTATATATGATGGTGATAGCGCGGGTGTAAAAGCAGCACTTCGTGGGCTGGATATGGCGCTCGAAGAAGGACTTAATGTTAGGCTTGTGCTCATCCCCGA
>JAURIR010000212.1 GCA_030832645.1 Chitinophagales bacterium
TGCTATTTATAACAGCTTTAGTGCAGGTGCTGGCATCTCTTTTAAATTAAGTGATGTAGTGAGTGTAGGGGTAGAGCAGCGCTTTACTTTTTCTGCTTCAGGCTACGATTACCTAGACGCTGTAAAAGCGGGCAACAGCAACGATTATTTAGGTCAAACATCAGCTAGAATTAATATCAACTTAGGTGACCGTTCTAGAAAAGTAGCACCACTTTGGTGGCTTAACCCTAACAATTATCTATATCAAGAAATCAATGCGCCTAAGCATATGAAACTACCAAAGGTTAAATTACCTGACGTAGACAATGATGGCGTAACGGATCAGTTTGACCTTGAGCCTAATACACCAGCAGGTGTGGCAGTAGATGCACATGGTCGTGCAAAAGATACAGATGGCGATGGTGTTCCGGATTACAAAGACAAAGAACTTATTACCCTTCAATCTTGCTTCCCTGTAAACAATGATGGCGTAGGTACTTGTCCTGAGCCTGCTTGTTGCAAAGAAGTAAAAGAAATGGTAAGTAATTTAAAAACTAATGGCGGATCACTTTGTG
>JAURIR010000213.1 GCA_030832645.1 Chitinophagales bacterium
CAGTCCTTTTCAGCACCTTTGCAACGATTCCAAAGGGCCTTTGATGGCCTGTGCGGTGCAAGAGGTTGTTGGCATGGGTGGATCTGGCTATTGAGCTGTTGATGAAATGAAGCATTGAAAGGGAGGCGCCGCAGGCGCCTCCCTTTCGTGTTTTTAGGCGCTGTCTATTTTTTCCGTCTGTGGAATAAATGTTTCAGAGTTTTGGGTGGTAATGGCGAAATTGCAACACTATGACGGTATCGGTAAAGACCATGGCAGATTATATTGCCGCAGGCGAAACACCAGAAATTTTATTTTGGGTAGGATGTGCAGGTAGTTACGACGAGCGTGCGCAACGCGTGAGCAGGGCATTCGCAAATATCCTCGATAAAGCAGGGGTGAAGTTTGCCATTTTGGGCATCGAAGAAGGCTGCACCGGTGATCCCGCAAAACGCGCAGGCAATGAATTCCTCTTTCAAATGCAAGCCATGCAAAACATCGAAGTCATGAATGGCTATGGGGTAAAACGCATTGTCACCGCATGTCCCCATTGTTTCAATACCCTCAAAAATGA
>JAURIR010000214.1 GCA_030832645.1 Chitinophagales bacterium
AAAATAGATGGAGATTGCTTTAACTGGTCAATTATTTGCATAATAGCTGAAGCTAAATCTGCCGCATAAGTAGGACAGCCCATCTGATCGCTAACCACTTGAATGCTTTCTCTTTCTTTCATTAGACGAAGCATTGTCTTTACAAAATTATTTCCACTAAAAGAATACACCCAAGAGGTTCGAATGATAATTGAATCGGGATTATGCTCTATTGCAAGCTGTTCACCTTTTAACTTTGATGCTCCATACAAGTTGACTGGATTTACTGTATCCGCTTCCTTGTAAGGACTGGTGCCAGTTCCATCAAATACATAATCTGTAGAAATATGAATGAAAGGGGCGCCCTGTGATTTGCAATACTTTGCTAAATTACCTACTGCAAATCCATTGATAATAAAAGCTTTTTCTGAATCTGTCTCTGCTTTGTCAACAGCTGTATAGGCTGCACAATTGACACAATAATCAATTCGTTGAGTTGAAAAAAAATTTGCTAGCGCTTTCTCGTCATCAATTGGTAATTCATTCCTTGTAACAAATAAAAATTCATAT
>JAURIR010000215.1 GCA_030832645.1 Chitinophagales bacterium
CTCCTGTAATTAATACCGTTTTATCTTTCATCATTCTATATGCTCATTAAATGCTTGCTCTACCAATACTATAATAAGTGAACCCAAGCTCTTTCATCGCTTGCAATTCAAATAAATTACGTCCATCAAAAATTAATTTTGAAGGAAGCTTTTTTGAAATTTCTTCAAAATCAGGCGTTCTAAAAACACTCCATTCTGTTGCAATGATCAGCGCATCTGCATTTTCTAATGCAGCGTATTGATTGGATGCATAATTAATTGTATCCCCTACAACCTGCTTCACGTGGGCAGTAGCTTCTGGATCAAAAGCGGTAACGGTAGCGCCACAATCAAGTAGTGCCTCAATGATGGTAAGCGCTGGCGCTTCTCTGATATCGTCTGTATTGGGTTTAAAAGCCAGACCCCAAAGTGCAAAGTGTTTGCCAGCCAGGCTCCCATTAAAATGATTTTTAAGCACATGTACGATATGCATTTTTTGCTTTTCGTTGACGCGCTCAACAGCGTTCAATATTTTAAAATCATAATCATGCGACGCCGCAGATTTAATT
>JAURIR010000216.1 GCA_030832645.1 Chitinophagales bacterium
ATGAAAGACTTGCTTCCAGTATTGGAAAAAGTAGTTCAAACTGGTAAGCCATTGTTGATCATCGCTGAGGATATCGACGGTGAAGCGTTGGCTACATTGGTGGTAAACCGCATTCGTGGCGCCCTCAAAATCGCCGCTGTAAAGGCCCCTGGCTTCGGAGACCGCAGAAAAGAAATGTTGCAAGACATCGCCATCTTGACGGGTGGAACTGTGATCAGCGAAGAGCAAGGTCGCAAGTTGGATGATGCCACCATGGAAGATTTGGGAAGAGCAGAGAAAATCACCATCAACAAAGACAATACAACCATTGTGAATGGTGCAGGAGACTCAGCGGCAATTGCTGCGAGAGTTGCTCAAATCAAAGTACAAATCGAGAATACCACTTCTGATTACGACCGTGAAAAGTTACAAGAGCGCTTGGCGAAGTTGAGCGGTGGTGTTGCGGTATTGTATATCGGAGCAGCTACTGAAGTGGAGATGAAAGAGAAGAAAGACCGCGTAGACGATGCATTGCACGCAACCCGTGCTGCCGTTGAAGAGGGAAT
>JAURIR010000217.1 GCA_030832645.1 Chitinophagales bacterium
TCATCTTTTTCGTCGCGGATATGGCCATTTTTAATATACCATCCATAAAGCTGCAATGCCAAACTGCTGAGCTTGCCCACCATCGCCAATCGCTCGTTCAATTCATCCACTTCCTGGCTCAAGCGCTCTGCCCTGTCTTCGAAGCTCCGGGTGATGTGCAGTGTTTCAATCTTTTTTTCAAAAAACAAAGCCTGTAACCAAAAAGTCATCTGGTTGTATTGTTTTGCCAGGTCCTTGGTCTTTTGCAGCATTTTGAGGCTTTGGTGATACAAGCCCTTGTTATATAGCATCCTGGCATGGTCGAGCTGTTCATGCAGTTGCATGTCAATGGACTGCTCATTTCTGAGCAGGCGAAGGCTTGCAAGAATTTGTTTGTAAAGATGGGCTTTAAGGTTGGACAGCTGCTGCTTCTGTATGGTAGGGTTCCTCTTGAGCACCAATTCCTCATCATAGACATCTGCCTTATCGATGGCATCAAAAAGGGTGATGATTTTGAGGTCATCCGTGGCGGCATTCCTTCCCACATAAAGCTTAAAATTTC
>JAURIR010000218.1 GCA_030832645.1 Chitinophagales bacterium
AATATCTGATGTTAATTCTTCCTCTCCTAATTTAGTATCACGCACTTCTAATTCATATTCATCAATATGTATTGATGTAAATAAATCTTCACGTACTACTCTTTCACTGATTACAATCGCATCCTCAAAGTTGTAACCCTTCCATGGCATGAACGCCACTTGTAAGTTACGACCCAATGCAACTTCACCATCTTTAGTGGCATAACCTTCCGTTAAGAAATCACCTTTTTTCACTTTTTGTCCTTTTTTAACAGCTGGACGCAAGTTGATACAAGTAGATTGGTTGGTTTTAATGAACTTAGTTAATTTATAAATAATTAAGTCCTCGTTAAAGCTCACTAAACGATCCATTTCATTTCTGCTGTAACGAACATGAATTTCATTCGCATCCACAAATTCGATAACGCCATCGCCATCAGAATGTAATTGAATACGCGCATCACGTGCCGCCTTTCCTTCCAAACCTGTTCCAACAATAGGAACTTCTGGACGAATTAACGGTACCGCTTGACGTTGCATGTTTGATCCCATCAACG
>JAURIR010000219.1 GCA_030832645.1 Chitinophagales bacterium
ATAATGCTGCAATAACACCCATAGTAGTCCATGTTCCTTTTTCCATTACATCTGTACTTTGCTTTACGCCCATTACTTGTGAGCCAATGCTACCAAAAGAACCAGTAAGTCCACCACCTTTTGGGTTTTGAATTAAAATGAAGAAAGCTAGTATTACACAAGCTATTAAGATAATTATAGTAGATAAAACGATCATAAATTATTCTTTTATAATTTTTTCAATGAGTGTTGCAAAGTAACTACTTTTTTCAGGATTTTGCAAACTTAATTTTTTATACATGGCAATAGCATCTTCTTTTTTGCCTTGTTTATGCAAGATACTTGCCAAAGCCTCACTGATTAAGCCATTTTCATTGCTTATAGAATTTACCGCCATTTCAAATACATTCTCAGGAATATCGTCGTCTTCGTCGCCCAGGGCTTGGGCTAATTTTTCTCTTTGCCACATGCTTTTCAGCGCTTTGGCCTCTTGTTTTTCTTCTTTTTGTTTCTCTGCATTTGTTTTGTAGTAATTGAGCCATTCTGCAAAACTCATG
>JAURIR010000021.1 GCA_030832645.1 Chitinophagales bacterium
TGGCTATGGTAGATGCTTCTATTGGAGGAAAGAATGGAGAGGATGTGGGCGAGTATAAAAACCTGGTAGGTGTTATCAGGCAACCTAACTTTTTATTGTACGATTATAGTTTCTTGAAGACACTACCGCTTGCCGAATGGTCCAACGGCTTTGCTGAAATCATCAAGCATGCCTGCATCCTGGATGCCCCTTCTTTCAAGCTCTTGAAATCAAGTAGCCTCGAAGCCGTACAAAAAAATAAAAAGTTATTGGCACGTATCATTCAAAAAAATGTTGCACTAAAATCGGGTGTTGTAAAAAAAGATGAATTTGAAACAGGTGATCGAAAACTATTGAATTTTGGACACACACTCGGGCATGCATTAGAGACTCAATACGAATTAACCCATGGACAAGCCGTTGCGTTGGGAATGGTTTTTGCTTCATGGCTCTCCGAACAATTACTGGGATTGAAAAAATCAATTAAAATTATTCAGGTTCTGACCCAGTATGGACTACCAACGATTGCATCTTTTGATGCCGATAAGGTTTTTCGTGTCCTGTCAATGGATAAAAAACGTGTAAGCAAGACCATGAACTTTGTTTTGTTGGAAAAAATTGGAAAGGGTGTTGTACATCCTATTCCATTGGAACAACTTAAAACGTTAGTGGCATCCTATGCTTCATTAAATCCCACTAAGAAATGATCGCAACTGTCCACCCATCTTATATCAACGGAACGGTAAGGGCACCTAGGTCTAAAAGCGACATGCAAAGAGCTACTGCTGCTCTGCTACTGGTTGCTACAATGGTCGTACGGTAATAAAGGATCCAGGTAGGAGCAACGATGATCTGGCTGCGTTGGAGGTAATTCAGAAATTGGGGGCAACTGTTTTAGATAAAGGAGAATATATAAACATCGAGAGTCGAGGGGTCAATCCATCCAATAATGAGATCAATTGTGGAGAAAGTGGATTAGGTGTTCGAATGTTTACTCCAATTGCTGCCCTCAGCAGTAACGAATTATTGGTTACTGGGTCAGGCTCTTTGCTGAAAAGGCCAATGAATTTTTTTGATGATATTTTTCCATTGTTAGGAATCAAGATTCAATCAAATGAAGGAAAACTTCCTATGAAGATTCATGGACCCTTACAACCTTCGAATATTGAAGTGGATGGCAGTCTCAGTTCTCAGTTTTTAACCGGATTGCTCATGGCCTATGCTGCATCTGATGCAAGCGGCGTAACGATAACGGTAAATGATTTAAAGAGCAAGCCATATATTGATATGACACTTCGTGTAATCAAGTCCTTTGGTATGAAACTACCTTTGGTCAAAAATTACCGCGAATTTATTTTTGAAAATTCGCATCATGACTACAGCGAAAATGATATTACCTATGCCGTTGAGGGAGATTGGAGTGGTGCTGCCTTTCTATTTGTAGCAGGGGCAATTGCAAACGAGATTCGTGTAGAAGGGATGAGAGAAGATTCTGTTCAAGCGGATAAAAAAATCCTCGAAGCTATCAAAGATGCAGGAGCGAAAATAATTTATGCAGATGGTGTATACAAGATTACTCCCTCCATTTTAAATGCCTTTGAGTTCGACGCTACCGAATGCCCTGATCTTTTTCCGCCTCTGGTGGCGTTGGCGGCTTATTGTAAAGGGATTACCAAAATCAAAGGTGCAAACAGACTTACGCATAAAGAAAGCAACCGTGCATTAACACTTCAAGATGTATTTGGGAGGATGGGTATTGAAATTGAACTTAAGGATGATTGGATGTTTGTTCATGGGGGTTCGCCACTACAACCTGCTACTGTTCACTCTCATCACGATCATCGCATAGCAATGGCTGCCGCAGTAGCTGCGCTGAAAGCAACAGGTCCTATTGTTATTGAAGAGGCAGAGGCTATCAATAAATCTTATCCTGCATTTTATAACGACGTAATCTCGCTGGGTGCTACTATTCGTATTGAATCTTAATTTTATTATATGAATCATTTTGGGAAACTATTTTCAGTCAGCATATTTGGAGAATCTCACGGAGAGAGCGTAGGAGTTGTGATCGACGGATGTCCTGCTGGGATGCCTCTTGCTGTAGAAGACTTTGTAAAAGACACCGAGCGAAGAAAGGGCGGCACACAAAAAGGAGTTACCCCTCGTCAGGAAGAAGATTTGCCCTTGTTTAAAAGTGGCGTATTCAATGGTAAAACCACAGGTGCACCGTTGACATTGTTGTTTGAGAACAAGAATACACGTTCCGGTGATTATGAAAAACAGCGTGCAGTACCTCGACCAGGACATGCAGATTTTGTAGCCAATAAAAAATTCGCTGGTTTCGAAGATTATAGAGGGGGCGGGCATTTTAGTGGAAGGCTTACACTGTGTTTGGTTGCAATAGGTGTTGTTGCAAAAAAAATTGCTAGGGATCTAACGATTCATGCTGATATCATTTCTATTGCAGGTGAGAGAGATTTAGAAAAAGGTTTACAAAAAGGAATTGATGCCAAAGACTCTGTAGGTGGTATTGTAGAGTGTACTGTCTCTGGATTACCATTGGGCTTGGGCGAACCATTTTTCGACTCCGTAGAATCCTTGCTTTCGCATGCAGTCTTTGCTATACCAGCTGTTCGTGGAATTGAGTTCGGTACTGGATTTGAAGCAGCTAACATGTTTGGTTCTGCCCACAACGATGCTATCGTAAATAAGGAAGGCGGAACTGCATCCAACCATGCTGGTGGAATTGTTGGCGGCATTACAAACGGCAACGAATTGAAATTTAGAATAGCAATAAAACCAACATCGTCTACTCCACAAGAACAGCAAACTCTTAATTGGGAAACCAATCAAGTAGAGTCATTTGCTGTGAGAGGACGACATGATTTGTGTATTGCATTACGCGTGCCTCCTGTGTTGGAAGCGGTAACGGCGATGGTATTGGTTGATTTACTTTTGCGCGAACAAAAAATCAAACGAATTTTCTAGTACTCGTTAGAGCTAAACTTTCCCCCTAATTCTAGTATGCAGTAGGGTTGTTGTTCGTGTTTTGCCAATACTATAAACTCATTTACATCTACGGTATTGAACGCAAACAAGTCGTAGTGGCATGGAATTACCATTGGTATCTTGCAAACTTTCGACAATCCTACTGCCTCGCGTGCATTTAAATTTCCTGCAACTTTTCTTGTTGGATCGTTTCCATTGATGGGTAATAGAGCGAGATCCGGTGAAAATACCTGAATCCATTTTTCGATTCCCTCATAAAGCAATGTGTCTCCTGCGTGATAGATAGTAAAAGAACCCAATTGGATCATATATCCCAAGTAAATATGCTTTCCTTCTGGATTTTGATCTAAGCTATTGTGTGCAGCAGGAATTGCAAGAAAGCGGATATCATCTTTTGAGTATACCTCACCTGCATCCAATCCAATTGGTAATGACGGGTCTATTTTTAGTCGTTCGCTTACAAACGCTCTATTCGCCTCTGGAATAACCAATTGGCAGTCGGGGTAGTTATTTAAAATCGGTATAATTGTAGCAGCATCCAAATGGTCGGTATGGTTATGACTAGAAGTAATAAAGTCAATACGGGGCAAGGATGCAGGGTCGATCACTCTCTCACTAATTCGAGTATGAGGTTTGTCGGTATCCTTGTATTTTTCTGTAAGTGATTCAGACAAATAGGGGTCGACCAATATTCTTTTTCCTTTGTACTGAATCAAATATCCGCTTTGCCCCAGCCACCATAAATGAACATGATCTTTATCGGATGCATAGAATAAAATATCTTCTAATAATGCTTCGTTCTTCTTGAATGCCTTGATCATTTATTAACGCATTTGTTTTGCTCCTTCCACCATGTTGGTCAATTTCTGCTTAGCAGCCCATCTGGCAGTTTGACTCAATCCGCAATCGGGTGCAACAGAAAGTTTTTCTTTGGGCACATACATCAGGCAGTTTTTGATACGTTGTTTCACATCTTCTATGGTTTCGATGTAATAATTTTTTACATCAATGATTCCAACAGACACATCTACTTTTTCTGCAAAAGCTGCCAATAATTCAATCTCAGCAAATTCTCTGTTTGCCATCTCTATATGAATTTCATTGACTTCCATATCTAGAAAGTCTGGCAGCATAGGTTTCAAGCTTCTGAACCCCACTGGTCTTCCTTTGAAGTTTCCAAAACACAGATGTGTAGAGAGCCTGCATTTATCTTTTATTCCTTTAACGGTTTCATTAAAGATCGAAACAAATTTCTTGGTGTCTTCTTTGTATGCATAACAACTCATGGAAGGTTCGTCCAACGTGATTTCAGTGCAACCTGCTTCCACCAAAGCATTCAATTCTTTTTGGATGATGGGTATCAATGCCTGTGTTATTTCCCATCTGTCTTTGTACTGTCTATTGGGCAGCAATCTTCCGCTCAATGTATAAGGGCCCGGTAAGCTGCATTTCAATGTAGGACCTTTGGGAGCAAGTTTTTTCAACCGTTCAAATTCTTTTACAGCTCCCAACCCTAGCGGTGCTGAAAGTGTGTCGACAATGGAGTGCTTTCCTCTTTGATCATGGGCAGGTGGACCAAATTTTCTTGTTTCGGTGTGATTTGGTTCAATGCCTTTGATAAAACCGTAAAAAGAGAGATTAAAATCAAAGCGGGTTTGTTCGCCATCCGTAATAACATCCAATCCTGCTTGCGTTTGATCATGAATTGCTGCTACTACAGCATCATTGGCCATTTCTTCAATATCTGCTGCTCCAAAAGAAGAGAGATGTTGTGTGGAAAATTCAAGCCAACCCGGAAATGGATAGCTGCCTACTACTGTCGTACGAATGGGTATTGGTTGCATGGAATTAAAATTGATAAAGTTTAGCTAGTCGTGCAGCGTGCTCATCATAAGCTTTTTCAAACAGGTCAATGGCTTTTTGCTCGCCTACTTTATTGGCTGCTGATAATACCGTTGGGGGATGACCTGCTTCGGTAAGCAGTTTGGCTACTTTAGCTTTGATACAATTAATTATTGTAACACCTCCCAAGGTTGATCCTGGAGAAACGGGTGTTGCAAGATCTTTGATTTCAATCATGGCATCGCCAACGGGTGCGCCAGTATCCAGAACAATATCAGAAAAATCTGATAGTTTCTTTCCGTCAGCTCGTTTACTTTTACTTGCTTCTGAATGTGCTTTGGTAATGATGCTTACTACCCTCACACCATTTTTTTGAAATGCTTCGGCTATTTCTACAGGAACAATATTGGTGCCGCTGGATGAAATAACAAGAGCAGTATCCTTATTCGATAACTTGTAATTTCTCAATATTCTCTCTGCGAGTCCGGATACATTCTCTAAAAACATCGCCTGTCTTTGTCCATTAGCACCTACTACTAAATTGTGAAATGTCAGGGATAACTCAACGATTGGGTTGAATCCAGGAAATGATCCATACCGCGGCCACATTTCTTCCACCATTATTCTGCTATGCCCAGATCCAAATACATGCACCATTCGTCCCTCTAGAATGGTTGCAGAAAAAAGTGAGGCAGCAGCTTCTATTTCTTTCTCTTGAGCAGCTACTTTATCTATTATTTCTCTGCTTTTATCTATGTACTGTTTTATTTCACTCATCTTGTAGTTGTTTTGGATAATGCATAGGCAGCTGCTCCAATTGCACCTGCTTTATCGCTAAATGTAGCCAATTCTATTTTTAGTTGATTGCCTCCAGCCCTCCATTCAAATTGATCCATATAATTCAATAGAGGTTCCATCAAATTATTTCCAGCCTTCGTGATGCCCCCAGCAAGAATTACTTTTTCTGGGGAAAGAATATTACTTAATGAAGCGATACTCACGGCCAATGCCTTGATGGACTTTTCCCAAATTTTTTGTGCATCCCGATCATTTTTTTCAATTGCTTTTAGAACTTCCAGTGTATCACCAAATTTTCCATTACTTCTCTTTGCTATTGAGTAATTGCCAATTGCTTCTTCCAAACTGCCGGGCATTCCGCAAATATCAGGGTCGCCTTCCATATCGACGCTTAGGTGTCCTATATGACCTGCTTTTTGAAAGGCACCTTGGTAAATCTTTTTATCTATCAGAATTGCACCTCCAACACCGGTTCCTATGGTAATCAATACAGCATGATCAACATCTTTTGCACTACCAAATGCAGCCTCTGCCGATAATGCAGCGATGGCATCGTTCATAACCCAGGTAGGAGCAGAAAGATGCTCCTTCCAAACAAATTTTTCTATTCCCTGCAATCTATCGGGTAGAAATTCAATAGCAGTATTGGTTTTATTGGGAATTCCAGGCGCACTCAATCCAACTGCCAGTGAATGTGTCGACTTGGATACTAGCTCTTCATACATATTTTTTACATCAGCTTTCCATTGCTGATTTTCTTCTTTGGTATCTAGCATTGCTTCATGCAACAATATTCCTTCTTCATCAATCAAAACACCTTTTATTCGAGTACCACCAAGATCTATTCCTATTGCCTGCATCTGAATGATTTAAAATTGACCATCTGAAATAGACCAACCACCGTCTACTGCAACTTCCTGACCAGTGATAAATTTGGATTGATCTGATAATAAAAAGGCTGCCATTCCTACTATATCTTCTGCTTTACTGATTCTACCGCCATCCAAAGGTTGTTTGGTTTGGATGAATTGCATGATTTCTTCGTTTGCTTTTGCTCTTGCAGCCATAGGAGTATCTACCAATCCTGGTGAAATTACATTGATCCGGATATTATTTTTGGCATAAAATGCAGCAGCACTTTTAGAAAGTCCAATGATAGCAGCTTTTGCAGCTGCATAGGCATGTGTAGAAAAAAAATGAGGAGATGGGTGAGATGCAAGTACGGATGAAATATTTACAATTGATCCTGCATGCTGATGATGCAGCATTACATTGATGATTGCTCTATTCGACAGCATGGTGGATGTTGCATTCAGCTGCCATGTTTTCTCCCATCCTTCCTCTGTAAGTAGATGCAGTGGCCCATCGCCAAAGGTTCTTCCGCTTCCTCCTGCAACATGTAAAAGTCCGTCTATTGTTCTATAATGCTCTATGCATACTTTGATGGCCTGTTGAATGGTCTCTTCTTTTCTCAAATCACCAAACACCCATTGCAGATTCGCAGTGGCATGAGGCAGGTTCTCTTCATTGTTTTTTCCGATGGATACAATATTAGCGCCTTCATTTAAAAAAAAATGTACAGCAGCCAATCCAATTCCACTGGTGCCTCCTGCAATGATGATATTTTTTCCCTTTAAAATCATTGTTTTTTTGCAAGTTTTTCAAATGACAAATTCAGTACCTCATAATTTTTATTGTTGGGCCATGAGTAATGCCACCATTCGGTTTCAAATGAGCGAAAGCCGTGTCTTTCCATCATTGTTTTTAAGAGAGCTCTATTTTTAATTTTGTTTTCAGGCAGCTGCATAAAATCATGATGGGCTGTATCACTAAAATTATCAAATCCTGTGGGCATTTCAATCAATTTTCCATCTGAAAGCCTATATATGCTCATGTCAATTGCAATTCCACGATTGTGGCCACTTCCCTTTTCTGGATTTGCAACGTATCGTTCATCGTGGATGAGTTTCCAGAATTTAACAGTTGCACGGTAGGGGCGGTAAGCGTCCCATACCCAAATTCCCATGTCCATTGATTTTAATTCCGCAGCAACTTTCTGCAGGGCTTCCGCTGCGTCTTTAACCAAAAACGTCTTGTTGGTTGAAGAGGGATAAATCCTTTTGCCGGTAAAGTTATTTTTAGTTGCATACTTTAAATCATACTGAATAGTTGGGATCATATTTTTCAATTCAACCATTTCATTTTTTTGTGCAAGTGCTTGCTGTAAAAAACATGAACATACTAAAGCTATGATTGCAAACGTCTTCAATCGATTGATAATTGATTTACTAAAATATTGAGACTTAGTCATTTGTCGATTTAACATTCTACTAATTGCTAAATTTCTAGCTTTGTATGAAGTTAACCATTTATTATGCCAGGAAAATACATTCATATACTATGCACTGGCATTGTTGTCCTTTTGTTTCAACTTGCATCTGCACAACAAAAACCCAATTACCGCACTATTCCTGTAGTAGACTCTGCTGTAGGCGTTGCCAGTTATTATGCTGATAAATTTGTTGGCAGGAAAACTGCAAGTGGCGAAATTTTCAGTCAACATAAAATGACCTGCGCTCACAACACCTTGCCGCTCGGAACAAAAGTAAGGGTAACAAATTTGAGAAATGGAAAATCAATAATCGTGCGAGTGAACGATCGGTTGCATCATCGAAATCCAAGAATAGTCGACCTCCCCACTGGTGCTGCCAAGCAATTAGGCTATACCGGTCGTGGCATCATTAAGGTAAGTGTGGTGGTGGTGAAGCCTCCTGAAATGAAAGCTATAAAGGCTGACTAATTTTTCCCAACTACTCGCTTGAGTATGTTCTTTTTATTTTTCGAAGTATCTGCAGCATTTATTGGTTTGCTTTGCTCATTTGCTGGCAATCCCGCAGGTTTAGGAGCCTCCACCGGTTTCGATGGCTCCTCAAATTTTTGAGATTCCGAAACTACCTTCTCCTTTCCTGAGCTGATGGGGATTTCTACAAGTTCTTCTGGTTTGTATCCGTCCTCTCCCTCAACAGGTAAAATTTCCTCGGAGGTTTTCAAGGAATCCATGTTGAAAAGCATTTCATTTTGCATGTTTGCAGGTGGACTGAACCTCGCATTCGGGTCAATGTTCAGACTCCTGTCGTTGAAAACTTGCTGATAATAATACGCCCAGGCAGGCATGGCCATTTGAGATCCTCCTGCTGTATACAACATGCGTAAAAACGGATCGTCGCATCCTACCCAAACTCCTGAGAGTAACTGTGGACTGAAACCAATAAACCATCCATCTGCATTGTCGTTGGTGGTACCGGTTTTTCCGGCTACTTCATTATTGACTCCATAGGCCCATCTTAAGGAACTTCCTGTTCCAAAATCAACCACACCCTGTAACATTTTCGTCATGATATACGCTTCGCCCTCAGTAATTACTTCTTTTGTTTGCGTTCTGAATGAAGCCAACACGTTTCCATTTCTATCTTCAATTCTGCTGATGTAGTAGGGTTTTACATTAAATCCTCTGCCAGGGAACATGCTAAACGCTTGCACCATTTCAATCAACGAAAGATCTGCTGAACCCAGCGCGATGGAGGGATAGGGTGGGATGGTATTTACAATTCCACACTCTTTTGCAAAATCAATTGTTTTTTTAACACTGAGTTGATTGATCAGATAAACAGCACCAGGGTTTTTTGAGAATGCAAGGCAAACAGCCATTGGGCCACCTGTTCCATCAATCATTTTTCCACCCATATCGATAGGTCCGTTCGGTAATTCGGTTTCAGGGCGAAATCCATTTTTTACGGCCAATGTATACAGCAATGGTTTGAAGGTTGATCCTACCTGTCTTTTTGTTCTGATATTGACATGGTCAAATTTGAATCGTTTGAAATTACTTCCTCCCACCCATGCTTTTACTTCTCCCGTCAACGGGTCTATAGAAAGCAATCCAATTTGCATGATTTGTTTATGGTAGCGGATAGAATCTATCGGCGACAGTACTGTATCTTTTTCTCTTTTCTCGTTCCAGGCAAATACTTTCATGCTCACCGGCTCGAAGAATGATTTTTTAATTTCTTCTTCTTCCAATCCCTCTTCTTTCATGTTGCGCCATCTGTCTGATTGCTTCATGGCTGCTTCCAATACTGCCTTGCCCTCTTTGCTCTTCCAGGTTGATCCGTCTTTGATATTGTATTGATTGCTGAATACTTTTTGTAGGTTCTGCATGTGTCTGTATACTGCTATTTCAGCATACTCTTGCATTTTTGGGTTGATGGTGGTAAAAATTTTTAATCCATCTCTATACAAATCATAGGGCTCGCCTGTTTTTGGATTTTCATTTTCTTTACACCATTCTTTTAGTTCATCTCGAAGAATCTCCCTGAAATAAGGAGCAATACCTGAATTCTCATCCATTTTTAAATACTTCAATTGGATGGGAGCCATTTTGAGCGACTTGGCTTCCTCCTTGGTAAGGAAGTCGTTGCGTACCATCTGCTCGAGCACTGTATTGCGTCTAGACATTGCAGCTTTTGGATTTCTGCGGGGATTGTATTTGGTTGAACCTTTCAATACACCCACCAAAACTGCTGCTTCTTCTACTGCAAGTTGACCTGGTTCTTTCTGAAAATATGTTTTTGCTGCATTTCTAATGCCATAGGTTTCTTCCCCATAATTCACCATGTTGAGATACAAGGTGATTATTTCTTCCTTGGTAAAATTAATTTCAAGTCGAATGGCGACAATCCACTCTTTTAATTTTTCAATTACTCGCATTACACTCTTTCGGCTTTGTTGCCCCAACAATGCTTTCGCAGTTTGCTGTGTGATGGTGCTTGCACCACCTTCTCTGCCTAGAAAGATGATGGCTCTAACCAAACTTTTAATATCAATTCCGGAGTGCTCGTAAAAACGCTCATCCTCGGTAGCAATCAATGCACGGATTACAAAAGGGGAGATGTCTTGGTATTTTACGTTGATGCGGTCCTTCAGATAAAACTTACCCATCAACGTACCGTCGTCTGCATAAATTTCTGAAGACGACATCATAGAAGGATTTTCAAGTTCCTCAATAGAAGGAAGCTTGCCGAAGAGTCCGATATAAATTAGAAAAATCAATAGAAAAAAAGAGCCCCATGCGTACAAGAAAAACTTCCAAAATAGACGAACTGCCTTGGAGGTTATTGGGGGTTTTTTCTCGTTCACTGCCATGCAGTAAAGCTAATCAAAAGCTGAATTATTCTGAGAAAGAGAACCTTAAAATTTTCCGGGAATCTGTGCCTTGATGAATTCTATATATTTCTTGATTTCTTTATCCTCCAGCATCTTTTTTAAGTTTCCAGGTGACACAATATAGAATGAATATTTATCTAATGGAAGCCAAGGGAATATTTCTTTCGTTGCAAGAAGTTTTGCTTTTTCAACATATGCAATGGCTTCTGGTGCATCATTGAAGAGGCTTATCAAAATGTAGGGCACATCGCCAATTTTATCGTTTCTAATGACGAAGTTTTTTTGATAATATTTCTCTGCATTGTACTTGGCCAGCGCTCTTTTTGCCTCGTTGATGTAAACAATGTCTACACCGTTCATTATCATCAGCACTCCGTATTGTTCCTTGGGATCAAATTGGTAGACAGATGGAACGGGTATGATTTTTTCGATCGTTGGTTGGAGTTTGGTCGAGTCCCTTTTCAATAGGTTTTTATCATCTCTGACCATTCTTTGAGGAGCAGGATTGGGACGGTCATCGACGATGGCAATTTCCTCGTCTTTTAACCTGGTTACTTTCATTGCCTTCAAAGAAGTTTCGATCGAGTCTCTGTTTCTTAATACCTCAATTAGTGTAGTTGCTTTTGTTGCAAGGGGCGATTTGGAGGCGATTCCTGAAATTTTTGTGAGGGTCGCAATGGCAAGACTGTCTTTCCTTTCCTTGATATAATAAATCGACTCTATGTAGAGTAGCTGAGGCGTCCAATAGTTTTCTCCATGTAGTGAATCAGCTCTCTTTTTATTTGCAATGGCTTTACTGAAATCGCCGCTGATAAATTGATTATAAATTTCGCTGTACGATTTCTCCGCGTCTATTTCTTCTGTATTTTCTTTTTTAACAGACGCTGTGGGGTTTGTTAGAAGCTTGGTCAATTGGCTAGCAGGCGCTAGTTTTGTCAATAACCCTTCATAGTATTTTGATGCTGCAGTACTGTCAAGTTTTTTATAACAATACGCCAAATCAAAGTAGAGTTGGTCCAGATCACTAGAATCTTTTTTTATTTTCAACAATTGATTGTTCCAGAAAACGGATTCTTTGCAATCGTCTAGTTTCTCTTTGTAAATTTTTGCCAGTGTTTTATACGCAGAAATTTTTTTGATATTTGACTGAGCTATCTTTTCAGCAGTTAAAGGCAGGTTCTCTAGTAAGCTTTCAAGGCTGATTTCAGATATACTGGTTTTATCGTTGGGCGTAGTACCCATTTGGTTTTGGCCATTTGGGGGAGTGACTGAACGGGCAGCAACTGCTGCGGTATTACTCCTTCTCCAATTGTCTTCGTTTGCACGATTTCCCCATTTATTTTTAAACGCGATACTTCCTTGCGATTTCAAAGAGGGGTTGTTGAAATACCACTCACCGGATTTTTGCTGTTGTTGAAACAAATCGGTGTTTTCGTCTTGTAGAAGGCTATTTTTTTTGATGCCGACCCCAGTGGTATTCAAATCGTTTTTCAGTCCCTCTTCTTTTCTGAGTTTCTTGATATATTCTTTTAGAAATACTTCTCTTTGCTTTTCAGGCATCACTGCAAGTGCTTGCAGGCTATCTTCTTTATTGATTATTTCAAGTGCATTTGCAAGATCTGTTACGATTGATTTTTTGATTTCAAGTTCTTTTGTAAATCCCTTTTGTGTAGTAGAAGTACTGTCAAAGTATTTTTTCGCCAGCGTATATTTTTTGATTGAAAATGCAAGCTCTGCAATGAGTAAATTGTTTTTCAATTTTAAGTCTGGGTCATTCGAATTGAATTTATTACTAAGAATCAACAGCTCAATTCCATTCAAAATACTGTCCCTGGATAACTCCATTTCTGCAGCTGCAGTGTATATAATTGGTCTGTAGAGGATGTATTTTTCTCGTTTGGTTAGTTTAATAAGCGATGCGACATCTTCTCTTATTTTTTCATTCTTGTTTTTCTTATCAGAGGTCAAGCTGATTTGATAGATATTGGCATATGCTGCCATCACAGGATCGGTGGTCAGTCCGATAGATTTTTCAAACGCATCGTTGGCGGCCTGACTATTACTAGCCTTGGCATAAAGCTGAGCAATTAAAAAATACCTTCGTGCTTTTTCTTGCTTATTCTGGCATACTGGTAGTGCCAACTCCAAAAATTTTGCTGAAGAATCAAATTGTTGCCTTTTGTAAAACCAATAAGACTTCAGCTCATAGAGATAAGGTTGTAATCTTTTTGGAAAATCTATATCTCGAACAATGGTTTCTATCATTCCTCTTGCGTCATCATCGTTATCTTGCTCAATCAATGTTCGAGCAATCCATAAGAGTGTTTCGTTTCGAATAGGTCTGTGTTGCAATGCGCCGGCTTCTTTGGATGAAATCGTATATACGTTGCCTTTGTTATTGATGTTTGATCCGATCGTTTTTTCGTATCCTCTTTCTGATTTATCTTTTGGTTGAAAATTGTAATTGATATATTGAAAGACATCATAGGCTGAATCAAACTTCCTTTGAAAAAAATAGGACTTTCCCATTAGGTAATACAAATCATCCACCCAATCGTTTCTCAAATCATGTAATAAAACGCCATTGTTTACCTTGATTATAACAGAATCCAGCTCCTGCTGTTGCTGGGCCGTAACGTTGAGGTCGTAGTCATAAAACGATAGGAGCGTATTGAAAGTATCTTTATGAGATTCTTTGGCAGCTCTGAGGATTTTTTCAATTTTCTGATTCGAGTTAAAGTAAAAATTATAGTGGGAAAAGGTATTTTCTTTGAATCGTTTAATCGGACCTATTTTTTTATCGGGGGTCAATTCCGAAGGCAGCTTTCGGTTTTCGTAGTTCTTCGGTTTTTTTAAATCAAAGGTGATATTTACCTGAGAGTATAATTGGAAAGATGCAAGTGTACAAAACAACCCTGCAAACAGTTTTGGCAATATTCTACTGATTTTATTTTGATGATACATCCAGTTGGTAAAACTAAGATTTCTGCATCTAATAGAAAAGTGGCAGGTTGGCGAATTAACAGTAACTTTAGATCGATTTCCACCGTCAAAAAATGCTGAATGGCAGAAAACGAGATCAAGCAAAGTAGTTTTAAGCGATTGACCAATAGGTACCGTTTGATCATCATGAACGATCATACGTACGAGGAAGTAGTAACATTTAAATTGACGCGTTTGAGCGTCTATGTATTATCCTGCTTCGTTTTTGTATTATTGGTAGGATTGACCACCGCTTTGATCAGCTTTACACCTCTCAAGTTTTATATACCTGGATACGGTAGTCAAGCCGAACGTACCGAATTGACCAAGCTCAAAATAAAAACCGACTCACTAGAAACATATATAAAAAATCGGGAGGCATATTGGGAGAATGTGCGAAATATCATTTCAGGAAAAGCAGAACTGATGTTGGACACTGCAGTAATTGCAATACCCAATTTAGAGCAAACACCCGAGTAAATTTATTTGTTTTGAAAAACGATTCTTCGCCGACTACTGCTTGGGCTAAATATTTAGGGTTAGGAGGACAAATTTTCGGTTCTACACTTCTGATGCTCGCAGTGGGGTGGAAGTTGGATAAATGGTTGGGTATTACTTCATCTCTTTTTATTTGGGTGCTTCCCTTACTGATGATTATTTTAATTTTGGTAAAAATCGTTTTGGATACAAATAAAAAAACTAAATGATCCCAGTTCCACTTCGCAGTATATTATGGCTCTTTATAGCCGTGAATCTTTTTACTGTTATTTTTTACAGTGGTTTTCGAACCATACATGCCGACCCCGATGTTTTTTTAATCGGTAATCTATATCTGTGCATCATCACCGTTGTTTCTTTTTGGCTGATGACAAAGGGACTTAAATCGAAGTCTACACTCAATTTCACATCATCGGTTTACGGATCTTTTTTATTAAAACTCGTTCTCACTGCACTTCTTGTTGTGGTATATTCTTCATGGAAAGGAAATGCTATAAATAGCAATTCTATACTAGGGTGCATGTTACTTTATTTGATATATATGTTTTTGGAAGTAAAGGGACTCATGTCGGTTCTGCGCAAAGATTAGTATGTCTAAAAAAGAGGTCTCTATATCATCGTTATCTGATTTTTTGCCTCAAGGAACCTTCGAATTAGTCGAGCCATTTCTGCTTCATTACAAAGTTCATCTTACCATTACAAAATCAAGAGCTACTGTATTGGGGGATTATAGAAATGCGATTGAGGGGAAAGCTCACCGCATTTCTGTAAATGGCAACCTAAATCAATATGCATTTTTAATTACCCTGCTACACGAACTTGCGCATTTGATCACCTATGTACGCTTTGGAAACAAGGTTGCATCCCATGGAACAGAATGGAAAGATCAATTTTCGGATTTGCTGAAACATTTTATCCAATCAAATATTTTCCCTCAGGACATCAGGCTTCAAATAGCAGCATCGATGAAAAGTCCTGCTGCGAGTTCATGCGCCGACGATGCATTGATGCGTGTACTTCGAAAATACGATGCTGTCAAAGAAAATCATTTCTTGGTCGAAGAAATTGAGCAGGGACGATGCTTTCAAACAAAAAATGGGAAAGTGTATAAGCGCGAAGAAAAAATTCGAAAAAGAATCAGGGCAATCGAAGTGGATACTGGACGAGTATATTTATTTAGTCCAATATACGAAGTAATGAAGGTGGATTGATTACAGTTGCTTCGTCATCCAAATATCGCATCCATGATGTCCTGTGTCCCCAATGGGTTCGTAGATATATTCAAATCCAAATTTTTCGTACACGCTAATTGCTTTTTTTAATTCTGGCATTGATTCGAGATAAATTCTTTTGAATCCATTTGATGTAGCAAATTCAATTGATTTATTAATAATGGCTGCACCAATACCTTTTCCTCTGGCCTCGGGTAATAAATACATCTTCACCAACTCGCAGGTGTCTTCTGGAAGACCTTTGCTGGGATATATCCCGCCTCCACCTAATATCATATTGTTTTCTTCGGCAATAAAATAAGTGGATTGAGGAGTCTGGAATAATTCATAGAGATGATCGGTAGTTTCGTCGTAATAGACGGTACCACATTTATTTGCATTAAATTCTTCAAGACATTTTCTAATGATCGATGCAATTGCTGCATTGTCCTTTGGTTGTATATTTCGAATGATCATAACTAAAAATCAGCTAATTGGATGATTGTTTCTTTAATACTTTTAATAGTTGGTTCCACCAAGATAGATTTTTTTTCTTTATCCATTATTGATGCTACTTGCGATGGCAATTCTACAGTAGACCTGGTTATTTGTTCTACGACGGATGCAAACTTCACGGGATGCGCTGTGCCTAAAATGATTCCCTTGTCATTCGGATGAGCATGGATCCATGCATCCAAGGATTGATACGCCACTGCTGTATGCGGATCCAATAGATAATGATGTTGATTATAT
The DNA here is from genome assembly GCA_030832645.1 of Chitinophagales bacterium. Classification (GTDB taxonomy): domain Bacteria; phylum Bacteroidota; class Bacteroidia; order Chitinophagales; family Chitinophagaceae; genus Pollutibacter. Next base: position 16,296 of record JAURIR010000021.1, read on the forward strand.
ACAGTTGCTATTGTATGTTGAGTTGATATATCATCATACGATACACTGCTGATATGTTTTTTCAATTCTTTGAATTCGTAATTAAACATTTCTAGAATTCTGATAAAATTGCTTGGATCGCCAACATCCATAGCATTGGATATTGTAGCTTGTGAAGGGATTGGTACATAATTTTCTGTTGTGAGGTACCTGGTAAAGACATCGTTCCTGTTACATGCTGCTATGAAGTGCTTGCTTCCCAGTCCAGATAGATTTGCCAATAACCCTGCACAAATATTCCCCAAATTACCACTGGGTACTGCTATAACAGGCGGATTCTGTTCTTTCCATTGCGCCATTGCCAATGCATAATATATCTGTTGAGAAAGCCAGCGTGAGATGTTAATTGAATTGGCTGAAGTAAGAAATAATCTTTCGTTCATTTCTTTGTCTGAAAAAACTTCTTTTACCAATCGTTGACAATCGTCAAAGTCTCCTTTTACTTCTAATGCGTAAATATTGTCTCCGAAGGTAGTGAGCTGTTTTTCTTGTACAGGACTCACTTTTCCTGAAGGGTATAAGATGATCACTTCGGTTCCGACCACACTGTGAAATGCATCTGCAACAGCTCCACCTGTATCTCCACTCGTTGCAACAAGTACTGTAATTTTTTTACCAATCGATGAGGCAAAATGACCAAGGCATCTGCTTAAGAAACGAGCTCCTAAATCTTTAAAAGCAAGGGTTGGACCATGAAATAATTCCAGACAAAAAATAGTATCGTTGATTTGCTTTAAAGGAATATCAAATGATAATGTGTCTTCTATAATTTTAAGCAGATCATATTTTTGAATTGATTCACCTACATACGGAGCTAATATTTCATAACCAATTTCTGCTTTTGATAGTTGGCGAATATTTTTTATAAATGTTTCATTCCATCGTGGAATTTCAACAGGGAAGTACAGTCCCTTGTCTGGAGCTTGTCCTGCAATAGTTGCTTCTTTAAAATTTGCTTTATGCGATTTATTAGCAGTGCTGTAATAATACATATTCTATTCAATAATTTTTATTCCCTCAGTATTGAGTTTTGTTACGTATGTTTTAAAATCAATTCCAATTTTAGTGTAAACACCTTTCATTTCTTGTTCAACTGCTTTAGCAGTCTCGATATCTTTATTGAGCATAAAAATAGATGGGCCGCTACCTGAAATTCCTCCCCCTAAGGCGCCTGCAGATTTTGATCTGAATTTCACTTCATCAAAACCCGGGATCAGTATACTTCTCACAGGTTCAATGATGGCATCTTCTAAGGATCTACCAATCAATGCATGATCGCCTTTCATAAAACCTGCAACCAAGCCTGCAATATTGCCCCATTGCTTGATGGCCATTTTCAACTGGACTTCCTTTTTTAAAATTTGCCTTGCGTCAGATGTTTTTACTTCAATTTGGGGATGAACAATTGTAATATGTAAATCCGGTGCATCCAGTTTTACAATGTCCAGCGGCATGATTGATCTGATCAATGTTACACCTCCCAGTAAACAGGGTGTGATATTATCCGCATGTTTTACTCCACTTGCAACTTTTTCACCAAACATGGCAAATTTTACCAAGTCTTCGTTTGAGAAATCGTGATCCAATAACTTGCTCGCGGCCATCACTGCACCTGCCGCACTTGCGGCGCTGGAGCCCAATCCACTTCCAGGTTTGATCCGCTTTTCAACGGTAAGTTTTAATCCAGGAGCATTTTTTACATCATCTAGTAAGGCAAGTAATGCAGCACCTGCAACATTGTCTTCGGGAATGGTAGGGAGTTGATAATTGTCGGTATGGATAATTTCCAGCCCCGGTTTCTCAACTACCTCCAGTGTCATGATATCATAAGGTTCCTCCAGTGCCAGACCCAAAATATCAAATCCACATACCAGGTTGGCGATGGTAGCAGGAGATTTTATTTGAATTATATTTCTCATGATCAATTATTGATAGTTCTTAAAATATCTGCAAATACTCCGCTGGCGGTAACTTCAGCGCCGGCGCCTGCTCCTTTTATCACAAGCGGTTGTTGCTGATAGCGATTGGTATAAAACAGTACTATATTGTCTTTCCCGTAGAGATGATACATTTCGCTGTCTGATTTCACCTGATGCAAGCCAACGGATGCTATACCATTTTCAAAGTGTGCAACGAATTTCAATTTAGCATCATTGTTTCTTGCTTCCCTTAAGAGTGACTTGAAATGATCCTCTTGTTGAAGCATTTCGTTGTAAAAATCTTCGACTGATCCTTGCATACAACTTTCTGGCAAGAAGGAATGGCAAGTAAGATCCTCCATTGCAACCACATTACCTGCTTCTCTTGCAAGAATCAATATTTTTCGCATCACATCTCTTCCGCTCAAATCAAGTCGAGGATCTGGTTCTGTATAGCCTTCCATTTGCGCTTCTCTGACTACTTCTGAAAATGGCTTGTTGCCATCGTACTGATTGAAAACATAATTGAGGGTGCCGCTCAATACTGCCTGAATTTTTTGAATTTGATCTCCGCTTTTGGCTAAATCATTCAGTGTTCCAATAATGGGCAGTGCAGCACCCACATTGGTTTCAAACAAGAATTTGCAATTGTATTTTGCTGCAAGATCTTTTAGTTCCTTGTACTTTTCAAAGGTACCGGATGCCGCTATTTTGTTACATGCAACAACCGACATTGATTTTCTCAACAGACTGGCATAGATGGTTGGAACATTTTCGTTGGCGGTGATATCTACTAATACAGAATTTCGAAGGTTTAGTCGAATGATTTCGTCGGCAAAAAGTTCAAGATTTGCGGATTGTCCACTTTGTAGTGATTCATCCCAGTTAGAAATTGCTATACCAGATGGTTCTATTAGCATTTTTCGACTGTTACACAATCCCACTATGTTTAATTTGATGTTATGATCACTTTTGATCGACTCCATTTGTTGGCTAATTTGACCGATTAATTTTTTCCCAACATTTCCCGTACCGACAATAAATAGATTGATTTCTTTTTTACTGTACTCAAAAAACGCTTCGTGAAGCACATTTAGGGCTTTGGGTTTGTCGACAGATTTGATAACGGCTGATATATTTTTTTCATTCGATCCTTGTGCAATCGCTAAAACATTTATGCCGTTTCTTCCCAAGGCGCTGAACATCCTACCGCTGATACCAGGGTGACTTCTCATATTTTCTCCAACCAATGCTATTATCGAGGTATCTGCGATTTGATAAACTTTCTGCAGCACGCCAGAAGAAATTTCTTGGAGAAATAATTCGTTTAAATAATTAGTGGCTTTTTCGGAGTGTTCTGCTTTTACAGCAACACAGATTGAATGCTCCGAAGCACCTTGTGAAATCAGAATGATATTGATGCCGGCATCGTATAATCCACCAAATACTCTTTTTGCAAATCCCGGAACTCCAACCATACCTGTTCCTTCTATATTGATCAATGAAATACGATCTAGAATTGAAATACCTGTTATCATCCCTTTTTTTGGAAGAGGTTGATGGCTAATGGTTGTAGTAGATTGATATTTGCTGATGTTTACTAATCGTATGACAATACCTTTTTGAATCAATAGTCCCAATGCGAGTGGATGGATTACATTTTGATCGTAATTGGAAAGCTCAATGGCTTCTTCGTAGCTAAGATCAAGGATGCGTTTGGCATTTTGAACGATCGATGGATCGGCAGTGTAATACGGATATTCCTTGATCCAACACTCCATGGCTGTTACATTGTTCTCTATGGCAATGATCGCTGTTGCATAATCTCCCCGCAATTTTCCGTCTTCAATGCATCTCGCAACAGAAGGTATCTGTTCAACAGGTTGTATATGCATGTTTTTTTGATCACCCCTTCCTGCATAGGAAATATTTTTGTTTTGATGTCTGTAAGCTGAATAAAAAATAAAAGCACTGATGATAGAGGGAAGTACTCTGATTTCATCCAGTGTTTTTTGTGGTAATTCACCCAGTAATTGTATTCCTTTGCAGAGGTCTTCGAATTCATTGAAGCGTTGCTTGACAAAGCTGAGAACACTACTTTGATCTGTAACCGGTATGCTGTTTCTTACCAGTTGCAAATATTCGGTCTCAATGAGTGTTATACTTTCTGAACAATCAATCGATTGATTGATTGCATTCTTTGCAATTGTTTCAAATTTAATTTCAATCTCCTCATTGCCCGTAACAACAATTTTTAATGCTTCTTGATCGTGGTTGTTCAGTAATTGAATTACATGATTGATATCTTCTGTACTTGAAAGCAGACGGCCTTCAATCTTTATAAGTTTCATAAATAGTAGTGTAAAAAAATAAAATAGGAGAACTTCCTTAAACAGCAAACGCCCAATGGTAATATGAAATGTACAACCCCTAAAGGGTTGTAGTAGTGGTTGTAGTTGTGAACACAGTTATGCCTGCACAGGTATGCAAAGAGGCAGAAGAGAATATGTGATGTACTGTTTTCATTTAACCTGATGCAAATTTAAGTAAATATCCCGAATTGTTGATTTTTATTTAAATTTATGATTCGATTGCCTCCATTTTCCTAATAAAATATACGTATGAGTAGCTTTTCATCTAATGAATTGGCAAAGTTTACGAACGAAGTAGGCATTCGTTACCAGTTATACAACAGTCTTTTTACTTCCCTTCCTTTTCATAGAATTGAAAAGACGGGTATTTTGCTATCACTTTTGCAATCCAACTGCGAAGAGGGGTTTAAAAAGAAGATGAATCCCTCTCAAATACTAGAGGAATTCTTTTCCCGCCATACTACCTATACCAATGAACAGCAACAACTCGATGTGCTGTTTCGTTTTGTGCAATATGTTGAGCGTCAGGTTGTATTGTTTGATGCATTGGAAGATGCCGCTTTTCCGAAATTAAACGACATGCAAGGTATTGGAACCCTAAAGCATCTTGAAACAGAGGTTCATCAAACAAAGCGATTCAACCAGCTCCAAAAAAAATTGAAAGACTTCTGTGTTCGCTTGGTGCTTACTGCTCATCCAACGCAATTTTATCCGGACTCTGTATTGGGTATCATCAATGATCTTTCTAAGGCTATAGCTGAGAATAATCTTAATCAGATCAATATCTATTTACAGCAATTAGGTAAAACAGCTTTTTTCAAAAAGCAAAAGCCAACACCTTACGATGAAGCAGTCAGCTTGATATGGTACCTAGAAAATGTATTTTATCCGGCAAGCGGTAGAATCGCCAATACCTTGCGAGCTCAATTCCCCGATCAGTACGATCCTGAAAACAATGTTATCCGAATGGGATTCTGGCCTGGTGGAGATCGAGACGGTAATCCATTTGTTACAAGTGAAATAACTGCAAAAGTTGCACAGGCTCTCCGCGGCAGCATCATCAAATGTTATTATCTAGATATCAGAAAACTAAAACGCAGACTAACATTTGAAGGGGTCGACACAAAGTTACTCGACCTGGAAAACAAGCTGTATAATAATATTTTTATTCCGGGATATACAACAGACATAACCAAAGAAGAGATTCTTGAAACCTTACATGCCATTCGTGAAATTATTCTTTTCAATCACAATGGACTCTTTTTGAAAATGGTAGATGGACTCATCAACCGGGTTCATTTGTTCGGATTGTATTTTGCATCATTGGATATTCGCCAGGATAGCTCTGTTCACACAAAAGTGCTCTCAGAAATATGTAATATTCTCGGTGCTGGTAATTACGATGATATGAACGATGAAGCAAAGATCAACTGGCTTTCTTCTATTCATACACCGTTGCAGCAAATTGAGTCTGCCTCACCTATTGTGAAGGATACTATTGAATCCGTAAAAACTATTAAAAAGATACAAGTTGAAAACGGCAGGCCTGGAAGTGAGCGATATATCATAAGCCAATGCAACAGTGCTGTAGATATTCTTGAAGTCTTTGCACTCTTTGTGCTGAGTGGATGGAAACGTGATGCTATTTCGGTAGATATTATACCACTGTTTGAAACAATTGATGATTTACGTAATGCTGCTGCCGTTATGCAGGCGCTGTATTCTTTCCCTCTTTACAGCGAGCATTTAAAACGAAGAGGAAATAAACAAACCGTAATGCTTGGCTTCAGCGATGGCACAAAAGACGGAGGCTATCTAATGGCTAATTACAGCATCTTTAAAGCCAAGAAGGAGCTTACATCCATCTCTGCAAAATTTGGTGTAGAAGTGGTCTTCTTTGACGGCAGGGGAGGTCCACCTGCACGTGGCGGTGGCAAAACGCATAAGTTCTATGCATCTATGGGAAGTGATATTGCGAATAAAGAAATTGAATTAACAGTACAGGGGCAAACCGTAAGTTCAAACTTTGGAACCATTGATGCAGCGCAATTCAATATCGAGCAATTGATTCATGCGGGACTCGGAAATGAATTATTTTCTGATGGCTTGAGTACATTCAGTCAGCAAGAACAGGAACTGATTCAACATCTCTCTGAAGAATCGTTCAGGTCCTACGCGAAACTAAAATCAAATCCATATTTCCTTGATTATCTCTACCATGCTAGTCCACTTCGCTTCTATGCTGAAACCAATATCGGCAGCAGGCCGGCAAAGAGGGGAGCATCCTCTAAGTTGAGCCTGCAGGATCTTCGTGCCATCCCATTTGTAGGTGCATGGAGTCAAATGAAACAAAATGTAACGGGATATTATGGAGTTGGAACTGCGTTGAAAATAATGGAGGAGCGAGGGATGTTTCAAGATTTGAAAAATTTATACCAACGATCTTCGTTTTTCAAGACATTGATGGACAATTGCGAGATGGCAATGAAAAAATGTTTCTTTCCGCTCACTGCATTTCTATCCGATCATCCACGGTATGGAGAATTATGGAGAGACATGGAAGAGGAATTTGAGCTCACAAAAAAATATATTTTACTTCTTTCTGGTAAAACAGAATTGATGGCAGATTATCCTATTGAACAGATTTCAATTCAGACAAGGGAAAGGATCGTGCTTCCTATTGCTACTATTCAGCAATTTGCCATTACAAAAGTGAGAGAGATGGAGGAGAAAAATATTCCTTCTCCGCACCGAACTAGCTACGAGAAATTGGTCATGCGTTGCTCGTTTGGTATTATCAATGCAGGAAGAAACTCCGCCTAGTTTTGCATTGCCGCTTTTTTCATTTCCGCTGCCTTGGTTTTACCAAGGTATTCCTCGATCAAATTATGAATAAGATAGATAATGGGTGTGCAAAGTATGGCGATGCAAAATTTATATACATACCCCGTTAATGCAATTGCCGTTACTCTTGGAAACGAAAATCCAAGAGAAAAGTAGAGGTAGATATAAGAAACACATATTGTATCCAAGAGTTGAGAAACCAATGTAGAAAAGGTTGCTCGCATCCAAATTCCTTTTTCGCCCGTCAATCGTTTGATTTGTTTAAACACAGTTGCGTCGGCCATTTGACCAATTAAAAACGCGGTGAGTGACGCAAAAATAATATTCATTCCTTGCCCCAGTACCTGTGCAAATGCAGCCTGCATGTTGGGTACTCCGTTGTTTTTTTGAGATCCTATCCAAAAATTATCGGGGGCCAAATGAATAGCGCCATAAAAAACGATGAAGGCAAAGGCAATGATTACTGTTGTGAGGAGAGATAAAAATCTAACTCCCTTTACACCATAATATTCATTGATAATATCGGTCATAATAAACACCACCGGCCAAATCAATACGCCTACTGTCAATGTAAAACCCAATCCGGATTCACCGAATAGCGTCATGTTCGCTGGAGCAATTTGGAGAGTCTTCTCCAATGAAAACAATTTTACTCCAATAACCTCCGCGATGATGGTATTGGCAATAAAAAAGCCTCCTAAAATCAAAAAGAGGCGAGTGGGTTTGTCTTTGATGATGTAGTGAATCATGGTACTGCTTGTTTACCTAAGGTACTACTATTTATTATTTATCATTTTATATAAACAATCTAATCAGGATCTTCATTTCTTGTTACCTTTGAAAAAAACCTGGTATGAAAATTTTTGTTGCTGGCTTACCTTATGACCTGGACGATGCTGAGTTGGAGGAAATCTTTGAAAAATTCGGAAAAGTAGATTCCGCTAAAGTAGCCATGGATAAAGTGACAGGCAAAAGCCGTGGATTTGGATTTGTTGAAATGCCGGTTGAACAGGAAGCAAAGGATGCCATCGAAAATCTAAACGATATTTCATTAGGAAAAAAACCTATGGTTGTTAAAGCTGCAGAAGAAAGACAACCAGGCGCAAGTCCATCAAATTTCAATAGACGTCCAGGTGGATTTCAAAACGACCGAGGTCCTCGGCGGTATTAATGTAAGTGGCTAGAAGAAGCTAAATGGATGTCCTCTATAGGTTCTAATGCCATTCAATGGCTTATTAACATCTGGATTCTTGATTGAAATATCCAAATTTATATTTCCGTTTCGATCAACCTCAGTGAAGCGAACACTTGGTATACCCTGATCTGTTGCGACAGTACTATTATTATTCTCCTTTAGGATTAGTCCGTAGCAAATGAACATATTGTTAGGTGTAATATAATCAACATTGCTCAGTGCAGCTGTGAAGTTTTCGCTTCCATATTGCTTTCCAAATTCAAACGATTGAGAAACTGTTCTGTTGTTGGGGTCTACTGAAAATTCAACCAACCTCGTATATGAATCTTTGGGATCCATTGGGTTAGCATAGTCTCTGAAATTTCCGTTATCAAAAACTATCAATTGATTATGGTTCATGGGGTTGATTCTCACGGAATGCATCCCGTAGGCATATTCAAAAGGCTTTCCAATCGGATCCAAGAGCAAAGATTGAAAACCTTGTTTCCAGCCAAAGGGATCAGAGATCATCCACATTAACTTTTTTGTTGTCAGACTAATTTTGGCTATTGTACTTTGACTCCTTCCGGATATGATGATGGAATGATCAATCTTGTCGTAACAAATGCTGTTGTTATGAAACCAATCGGCCTTGCCCATATCTGGTAGCTGTTGACGTTCGGGGTCAAGAATAGTGTACAAGTCAATTGTGTTGATAACCTTGCCAGTTTTATAATCAATCTCATAAATCTTGTCCTCTACCGTACCCTGTATGCTTTCGTCTTCACCTGTAAAAATTATATTCCCATTGGGTAATAGATCAAAGTCGTGGTGACAGTTTGATGGTGGAGGAGTAACATTATAATAATTACCTACCATATCGATCTCAAAGAAATTTCCTATTCTGTTGCAATATAAATAATGGCCGTTTGGAAGTAATTTGATATCAAGTACAAACGTCAGGTTCAAAAAGCCCCTGATTTTTCCATACCTGTCAATGATAACGGGCGCACCTCCACCTTCGGGATTTTTGAATGGCCCATCCTGTGTTTTAAATGGACAAAACACAACAAAATTTACCTTGGAGTTGGTTTTATTGAGTGAATTTACTTTAATCGTATTTTGATTGATTACAAAGCTTGGTAAGGAAGAAGTTGATATATAGACTGTAGTATCTTTCTTACTTCCTTCGGAATTTTTTAGAGTAAAAGTGACTTCGTTCTTGAAGTTTGGATAAAGTGCAAAAATTTTGTCTGATCCGCTGTTTTTCAAGGTGTCATTGGAGTGCATGAAATCTTCTCCATCCTGTCCCTTGATTTTATAAGAGAAACTTACTTTTTGGTCAGATTCGTAGTTGGCAATTCCTGCAAGGGGTGTAATTCCATTAGGATCTATATTGATTTCCAGCTTTTTGAATTGAGGAGTTGGATATTGAAGACTTGTGAAATTTAAGCTCAATTGTGCTCTGGATCCATCGATACCTTCCAACAAGAAGGCTCTGGATTTAGCTGGAGCAACTAGGGTGTAATATCCGTTAGCACCCTCGGTATCCTTGATCAGGTTGTTATTATTTAGGTAGAGTCCTTTTATATTCTTGCCATATAACTTAAATGAAAAATTGCCAAGAGTATCTATGAAAGGCATAACGCCCTCATTTCTAACCATGAATATGATGGCATTTTCCTCGACCGAAAACTTCGTATTTGGATAATTAGTAAAAGAAATACTATCAATGATGATCTTATTGGCATTTACATTGATGTCATTTTTCCTACAGGAATTTATTGAGACGAAGACAACAACTAGCAAAAGGAGCGAAGTTGGCAGTTTTGATTTAAGCGTCAAAGGGAGCGTGTTTTATATGTTAGACGCAAATCTATCCAATAGGTTTAATAAAAAAAGGAATGGGGGGGGGGGTATATTTTTCTATAAATTTCCTTTTTTTAATTCTTCCACTGCATGATTCGCAGCCCTGGCAGTGATTGCCATGAAAGTAAGTGATGGATTCTGAGTGCTGGTCGAAACCATGCTGGCTCCATCCGTTACAAATACATTCTTACAATGATGCATTGCATTCCATTTGTCCAATAAAGAAGTTTTCGGATCATGCCCCATGCGTACGCCACCCATTTCATGAATGTCCAATCCTGGTGCCTGATGACTGTCTTTTTGTTTGATGTCTTTACAGCCTGCTACTTCCAGCATTTCTACTGCAACACTCAAGAAATCGTCTTTTAATTTCACATCATTCTCGTCGTAATCGATGGAGGTAATCAATTGCGGTATTCCCCATCTGTCTTTTAAATCCTTGCTTAACCTCACGTGATTGCTTTCTTTGGGAATCGTTTCACCCTGCATCATCATACTCACACGCCATTCTCCGGGCTCTGTATAGCTATTCTTTAGCTCCTCGCCAATGTTATCGCTCCAGCCTCTTCCTCTGCTTGCTCCAAAAAATACCATATAGCCTCTAAGAAAATCCATTTCTTGTTTATGAACATTACGGAAATTTGGCATCATCGGCTGTGTGGGTCTTCTGCCGTAATAGTATTTATCATCCGGGCCATCGTACGACGCGCTTACTGTTCCTCTATAGTTATGAAAGGCAATGTATTTACCCAATAAACCATTGTCGTTACCCAGTCCATCTGGAAATCTATTGGAGGTAGAGTTTAGTAAAATCAAATTTGTATTCAGACAGGCAGCATTGACAAAAATTATTTTTGCATAATATTCTTCCGTCTTTCCAGTAATGGCATCTATAATCTTAACACCCTTGGCTTTTCCAAGTTTTTCGTCGTATAAAACAGAATGGACAACTGCATCTGTTCTCAAGCTGAGGTTGCCCGTTTTTGCTGCCCAAGGAATCGTAGATGAATTGGAACTGTAGTATCCTCCAAATGGACACCCACGCTCACATAAACTTCTCGCCTGGCATTGTCCTCTTCCTTGCTCAAGATGAATTGGATTGGGTTTGGTAAGATGTGCGCACCTTCCCTGAACTACTTTTCTGTCTTTATAATGAGCGTTTATTTTTTGTTGGATTTCAGATTCTACGCAAGTCATTTCCCACGCAGGTAAAAAATCTCCATCCGGTAAGGTATCCAGTCCATCATTGTTTCCGCTGATGCCAGCAAATTTTTCTACATAAGAATACCAGGGTGCAAGGTCGTCGTATCGTATCGGCCAGTCGATTGCAAATCCATCTCTTGCCGGACCTTC
>JAURIR010000220.1 GCA_030832645.1 Chitinophagales bacterium
GCAAAAATGCAAGGGAGCAGAATCATTAACAAAATTTAATACTGCTTTTTGTTGCAAGGCAGCAGACGCTAGAAAACTTAATTCTCCACTTAGGTTTATTATTTTTTTAGATGTACTTGAAAGATTGGATGCACTTGAAATATTTGAACTATTTGATGTGTTTGAATTGAATCTTGAAACTTCATCTATAATTTTATCCCCTAAATTTTTATCAATTCCTCCATGAAAACTAGTTATTTTTACCTGATCTAAAAATTCTTTTGTAGTTCTTGAGCTTGGAGGACTATCTAAAACCTCGTCGTACTCTTTTGGCAAAAATGTGTAGTATTTTATATCTGGAATATGTTTTTTTAAATATAAGTACTGTGAAAGATTATCAAACATGTAGTGCCAGATAAAAAATTCTGCCTCTGCTATAAATGTTTTACCAGGAATATGAACCTCATTTAAAAAATTATGAGGCGTGTAGCTAACATCGGTTAATTTAAATATTTTACCATAAGACTCTGGAACAGATATAAGTTCGACGCTTTTTG
>JAURIR010000221.1 GCA_030832645.1 Chitinophagales bacterium
TGCTTTATCACCGAAGATAGCACGTAATAATTTTTCTTCTGGAGTAGGATCTGTTTCTCCTTTTGGTGTGATTTTACCAATTAGAATATCACCTTCTTTAATGTGTGCTCCAATACGAATGATACCATTTTCATCTAAGTCTTTAGTAGCTTCTTCAGAAATATTTGGAATATCTTTCGTTAATTCTTCTTCACCTAATTTCGTATCACGAACTTCTAATTCATATTCATCAATGTGAATTGACGTAAATAAATCGTCGCGCACTACTTTTTCATTAATTACAATCGCATCCTCAAAGTTGTAACCTTTCCAAGGCATGAATGCCACTTTAAGATTACGGCCTAATGCTAATTCACCATCTTTAGTTGCATAACCTTCGGTTAAGAAATCACCTTTCTTAATGCTTTGGCCTTTTACAACGCAAGGGCGTAAGGTAATAGACGTACTTTGGTTGGTTTTCTTGTATTTAGTAAGCGTATAGATTTTTAAATCATCTTCGAAAGAAACTAATCGTTGATTTTCTGTTCTTTCGTAG
>JAURIR010000222.1 GCA_030832645.1 Chitinophagales bacterium
CGAAAAAGCCAAACTCGGCTTTGCGTAAAGTGGCAAAAGTGCGCCTGACCAATGGCTATGAAGTGATTAGCTATATTGGTGGTGAAGGCCATAACCTACAAGAGCATAGCGTGGTTTTACTACGTGGTGGTCGTGTAAAAGACTTACCGGGTGTGCGTTACCATATGGTGCGTGGTAGCTTGGATACGGCTGGTGTTAAAGACCGTAAACAATCACGTTCTAAATACGGTGCTAAACGTCCTAAAGAAGCAAAAGCCAAATAATAGGCTAACGGATTTAAATTTTATTAATAGCGGCTAACCAAAAGCCTTGCTCGAGCAGTTGCTAGCAAAACATAAGTAGAATAGAGAAAATTATGCCAAGACGTAGAGAAGTTCCCAAAAGAATCATCCTTCAAGATCCAAAATTCGGAAGCCAAGAGGTTTCTAAATTTGTGAATGTATTAATGACGAGCGGAAAAAAATCCGTTGCCGAAAGATTAATTTACGGCGCATTCGATCAAATTAAAACGAAAAGCGGAAAAGACCCTATTGA
>JAURIR010000223.1 GCA_030832645.1 Chitinophagales bacterium
TATTGACTTAGACTTGAACCCAGATCCTAAATACAAAAGCAATCAAATTTTAAGAGCTGCTCTTGGATATGTGGAAAGTATGGGGTATATTCCTAGATGTAAGCCAAATGCAATGGTAGCATCTCACGTAGCAGATGCCTTATGTAAATAAAAGTTATGAACAGCTGTTGCAAAATTGGAAAAATGGTCTTATCTTTATAGTATAGAAAAAGAGACAAGCCCCTTTGGTGGAATTGGTAGACACGCCAGACTTAGGATCTGGTGCCGCAGGGTTTGAGAGTTCGAGTCTCTCAGGGGGTACTAAATTAAAATAAGTTATATGTGGAATAAGTTAGTGAAGTTTGCAATTAGTTTGCTAGTTTGGTTTATTGGATTTTCAATGGTATCCTTAGGATCGATGTTGTTGATTGCATGGCTCGGAGAGGAAGGGTTCAGTGTTAGTGGATTCCTTATGGGATTCATTGGATACTTGTTACTTCGCCCAGCTGCTGAGTATTGGGTAAAACAAATCGTAGGAGTTTGGAAATCTGAAGA
>JAURIR010000224.1 GCA_030832645.1 Chitinophagales bacterium
TGAAGATCTCATAGGAGAAGGTAATCCTAATCCTCCTAAAGTAATAGATTGTTTCGTGTTTAAGTTCTCAGAATGGAACATGATCATTTCTTATAAGTTACAAGACTGTGAAAAGACTTATCTTATTAAAGACGGCTATATAGGGCCTATTTATATTTATGAGAAAGATAAAGTAACAGTATTAAAGGACGAATAAGTTTACTTTTTCTTTGACTTCTCTCTTCTCGATACTACATTTGTATCACTCTATTGTGGTGGAATAGGTAGACACGCAGGACTTAAAATCCTGTTGACAGCAATGTTAGTATGGGTTCGATTCCCATCAATAGCACAAAGGTTAACTACACTTAACCCTAACCAAGTAGTGGTTAAAACTTTCATGTAATTTTCCGATGAGAGAGGGTGTAGCCTCTCTTTTTCTTTCCTACTTCTACGTAATATTAACAATCTCGTAAAACAATGAAAAACACGTATTACAAACTCACAAAAGACCTTAAGTTAAAGCAGGTGCCTAACTTAGGAAGAGTA
>JAURIR010000225.1 GCA_030832645.1 Chitinophagales bacterium
CTGTGGTGTTGGGAGTGAATGCGCCGGTGATTGTTGGACATGGTATTACCAAAGCAGAGACATTCTTAAAAATGATTGAATTGGCACAAGAAACTGTTCAATCACAATTGACCAACAAAATTCAAAAAGCCATGAGCCGCTTCATTGCGTCTCAAGCCGAAACCACCGCATAATTCATGAAGATTACCGCAGCCATTACCGCAGTGGGTGGATATGTTCCACCAAAGATATTGTCCAATGCTGATTTGGAAAAGATGGTGGATACCAACGACGAGTGGATCCGTGCTCGTACGGGTATCGTAGAACGTCATATCTTGGATGAGCCTGGAAAAGCCACTTCTGATTTGGCGGTGGGTGCAATTCTTCCCATGTTGAAGAAGAAAGGTGTTGACCCCTCTGAAATTGAGTTAATCATATGTGGTACAGTAACAGGAGATTATGTTTTTCCAGCGACTGCCAATGTGATTGCAGATAAAATTGGTGCGGTAAACGCCTGGGGTTACGATGTTGGTGCTGCTTGTAGTGGTT
>JAURIR010000226.1 GCA_030832645.1 Chitinophagales bacterium
CTTTGCAAGCATGTCAAATGTTTTTTTTGGGATCTCATTGGATAAAAAAACACGATGGCAACCTCCTCAAGTTAATAAATTGTGTATAAAAATATATAAAAATTACATAAATGCAAAATTTGATTTCAATAAATCTTCCGGTAGGCGACCGCTCCTACCGGCTGAAGATAAAGGCCGAAGATGAGCAGACGGTCAGGACAATGGCCAAAAAAATGAACGATCAACTCAACCAGTTCAAGGGTCAATACCCAGGCAAGGACATGCAAGACTACCTGGCCATGTCGCTGCTGTCATTTGTTACCGAGGAACAACCCTCTAATGCACAGGTAGCTGCAGATCACGATACTGAAGCATTTTTATCCCGTATCGAGGCATCAATCGACAAGGGATTGATGGATTGACCACCCTTTTTAACGCAGTTTTATCCTCTTTTTTTGCTAACTTCGCCAGTATTGCCCCCGTATGAAATATTTTCGAAGGGATTGATTATGAAACAGAAAAAAACAATTATTCATGGAATCGTCA
>JAURIR010000227.1 GCA_030832645.1 Chitinophagales bacterium
TTGGATTTTTTGATCTAATTTCAACACCTCTTGTGGGTGGTTGATACGTCCCCACGAGATATCTGTAATGTGCAATCAACCATCCACATCAACTAAGTCGATGAACACACCGACATTCGTTATGTTTTTGATCACACCTTCTAATACTTGACCTTTATCTAAGTTGTTCAAGATCAGTTGACGTTGCGCCTCAAGATCTTTCTCAATTAATACTTTGTGAGATACAACTACGTTGTCATTTGTATGGTTGATTTTCACCACCTTAACTTCCATATTTTTACCAACGAAAATATCGAAATCACGGATTGGCTTCACATCAATTTGAGATCCTGGCAAGAACGCCTCGATTCCAAAAATATCTACGATCAAACCACCTTTTGTACGACGTTTTACGAAACCATTGATGATTGTATCTTCTTCCAAAGCTTTCTCAATGTTCGTCCAAGCGCCCATTACCTTCGCTAATTTGCGAGATAAGATCAATTGGCCATTTGAATCTTCTTGATTCTCAATGTAAACTTCTAC
>JAURIR010000228.1 GCA_030832645.1 Chitinophagales bacterium
TTTCAATATCGAAAGCACCCCTTGTTGGCAAACCAAAATTGATCAGTGTTTGTTCCACACGGGATGCATCCTTGAACCCGAGCAGGTTTGCAGAAAGCCAGCTGGCAAAAACCATTCCCAATGCAACGGCTTGTCCATGGGTCAACTCATATTGGGTTTCCAGCGCATGGCCAAGGGTATGACCGAAATTCAGCATTTTTCGCTCTCCTGCTTCTAACTCATCCCTTTTAACAACACCGGCCTTTAGCTTAACATTGCTGAGTATGATTTCCTGCATCATTTTTTTACTCTTCTTTACTTTTTCCAGGTTGGAAGACTCCAGCAATTGAAACGTCTTGGCATCCAGGATACAAGCATGCTTGATGATCTCTGCAAATCCATTTGACCATTCTGCATCAGGAAGCGTTTTCAAAAAAGATTGATCATAGTAAATGAAAGAGGGCTGTCTGATGATGCCCACCATGTTTTTATACTGGCCAACATCAATTCCATTTTTCCCCCCGATGGATGCATCCACCATTGCC
>JAURIR010000229.1:0-236 GCA_030832645.1 Chitinophagales bacterium
GCGCAACCATTAGAAGCATTTGTTAAAGACCAAACCCATCATCACTAATCATTTACGTTGAACCAACGATAAAATAGAACACATGGCAAAAAAGAAATTTGTAGTAGGCTGTTTTGAGGATGAAGCGGTGCTTTTTCCAGCAGTAAAAAAAGTGCGTGCTGCAGGATATAAAATTCATGATGTGTATACGCCATTTGCAGTTCATGGTTTAGATCATGCACTGGGCTTAAGAGAAA
>JAURIR010000229.1:246-524 GCA_030832645.1 Chitinophagales bacterium
AACTGCCCTTAGTTGCATTAGTTGGATCCTTACTAAAGACTGGCCTTTAAACATTGGTGGTAAGCCACACTTTGCTTTACCAGCATGGATTCCGATCATGTTTGAATTAACCGTACTCTTTGCAGCTGTTGGTATGGTACTTACTTTTTGTTACTTGTGTCAACTAGCACCAGGTGTTAAAAAGCATCATTTCCACGCACGTGCAACCGATGATTTATTTGTAATGGCGATTGAGTGTACAGATACTACAAACACTGACGACTTACAAGCATTTTTAC
>JAURIR010000022.1 GCA_030832645.1 Chitinophagales bacterium
TTATATGCTTTCTGTTACTGAACCATTTACACTGATCTCAACCGGCACATGGAGTATTTCACTGAATCCCTTCAACCAAGATTCTTTAACCCTGAAAGAGTTGAAACAGGATTGTTTATTTTATCTCTCCTATAAGGGTGTTCCCATAAAAGCATCGAGATTATTTGCAGGAAACGAACACACGAAAGGAATAAAGCGCATCTTGGCACATTTTAATCAAACCGAAAATATTTATGAGTCTATCAAATGGGATATGCAGTATTTAAAAATATTTTCTGATCATGAAGAAGATTTTAAATCGGATGATCTCCCCATTGGTTTTAGTTTTTCGACTAAAGACCTGAATCAGTTTAGTAATGCTACAGAGGCCTATTATGCATTGATGTTTGACATTGTAAAACAACAAGTGAAGAGCACCAACTTGATTTTACAAAATACGCGTTGTAAAAAAATATTCGTAGACGGGGGTTTTAGTACAAATGAAATCTACATGTCGTTACTGGCTCACTTATATAGTACCTTTGAGGTATACGCGGCCTCTGTTCCACAGGCTACTGCCATTGGAGCTGCGCTGGTAATGCACCAACACTGGAATGAGTCGGATATTCCCGCCTCCATAGTGAAGTTAAAAAAATACAATTCCTGATCATGTCTAAACCTCAAAATAAGTTCAAGCTCATTCTCATTCTGGGTCTGCTTACATCTATTGGTCCTTTTACAATAGACATGTATTTACCAGCTTTCAACCACATTGCCTCTAGCTTGAATACATCGATTTCAAAAGTGATGTATTCACTGACCACTTTTTTTATTGGGGTATCCTTCGGTCAATTATTATACGGTCCATTATTGGAGAGATATGGAAGAAAAAACCCTGTTTATTTTGGACTATCCGTTTATTTAATAGCTTCTGTTGGTTGTGCATTTGCCAGTTCTGTTGAAATGTTGATTGCGTTTCGATTTTTCCAGGCGGTAGGAGGTTGTGTAGGTATGGTTGCTGCAAGAGCAATGGTACGTGACATGTTTGAGGCACACGAATTTGCAAAAATATTTTCCTCTTTGATGTTGATTGTAGCTGTCTCACCTATTTTAGCACCCACCTTCGGTAGCTATGTCACTGCTGCATTGGGATGGCGCTATGTTTTTGTATTTCTCTTTTTATTGGTATGTGGTATAATTACAGCTGTTTATTTCATGTTACCCGATACGCGTAAAGGAGATGCTACTATTTCACTGCGTCCCGCACAAATGCTTGCATCTTATATCAATGTTTCTAAAAATATTCAGTTTCTCACGTATGCTCTGACTGGAGCCATTTCGTATTCTGTTGTATATACCTATATAACTGGTTCGCCACATGTTTTTATGGATCAATTCAGGGTAAGCGAGAAAACATATGGGTGGATCTTTGCAGTAATTGCGGCGGCATTGATCGGCTCTTCGCAATTGAACAGCCTTGCACTGAGGAAATATGAAAGCAAAGAAATTCTCAGAGTTGCTTTCCTTTGTCAGCTAGTGGTTGGTTTTCTTTTTATTGCGTTGACTTTTTCGGAACTGCTTAATCTGTATAGCACCATTGGAATGACCATTTGTTTTATTTTTTGTCAGGGTTTTATTTTCCCCAATGCTTCAGGGTTTGCCATGGCACCTTTTGAAAAAAATGCAGGTTCTGCATCCGCATTGCTAGGATTTCTCCAAATGATTATCGGGGCCAGTGCATCTGCATTGATGGGAATCTTTCAGGAGGGAGCATTGTTGACCATGACAATAATTATGACTATCAGTTCATTGATTGCATTTTCAATTTTCACGTTAGGGAAAAGAAAAATTGATCAAGCAGCTTCCCTTACAATCATTGCCCAAGAGGATTTAGAAATGATCGAGGGCTTTTAAAATCTCTATTTGTTTTTTGTGCAATGAATGATTAAACTTTCATAAATTACTGTTCTGTAATTTATCAACCGTGAAACCAATTGTTCAAATTTCTTTAGATCTCACCAACATCGATGAAGCATTGGAAACAGCTGCGATGGCACTTCGCGCCGGAGTAGATTGGCTAGAGGCTGGTACCCCACTGATTTTAGCAGAAGGCCTGCATGGAGTTAAGAAACTTCGTGAAGCATTTCCCTCCATTCCAATCGTCGCAGATCTTAAAACGATGGATGGCGGATACCTGGAGGCAGAAATGATGGCAAAGGCTGGTGCAACCCATGTTGTTGTTATGGCAAGAGCACACCCTGAAACAATCAAGTGTGTTGTAAAGGCAGGAAGAGATTTTGGTGCAAAAGTCATGGGAGACAACTTAGGTTGTCCGGACATGGTGTTGGCCGCAAAAGAACTGGAAGACCTGGGCTGCGATTACATAGTGCATCACATTGGTTACGACGAACGTAGAGGAATCGCTGCAATGGGTTTGAGAATGCCAAATCCCCTCGATCAATTAAAAGAAGTCGTAAATGCTGTTAATATTCCTGTTCAAGCAGTGGGTGGATTGTCTCTTGAGCAAGCTATTCAATGTCCTGCTTATGGTGCACCCTTGGTTGTATTAGGCGCACCACTTACTATTGATGCAGATGCATTCAAAACTGCAGATGGGAATCTCGAAGCATCCCTTCGAATGATTTGTGAAAAAGTACATGCATACGGAGACGTTCTAAAAAAGTAATTTTCATACAGATGTCTGATAAAATGATTGCCGTTGTTAACTATGCACCTGAAAAAGGTTCGGTGGAGTTAAGAGAACTGAATATTCCTGAAATAGGGGATGAAGATGTTTTATTGCAAGTAGAAAATGTAGGTGTGTGCGGAAGCGATCTGCACCAGTGGACAGCTGACCATAGTTGGAAAGTGAATTATCCTGTAGTTTTAGGACACGAATTTGGAGGCGTCATTGCTGCAAGAGGTAAATCTGTTCAATCATGGAAAGAGGGTGATCGTGTAGTAAGCGAAACTGCGGCTATCATCAATCCTGATAGTCCCATGACAAAAGCCGGACTCTACAACCTGGATCCTGATCGAAAGGGATTTGGATATGGAGTGAACGGTGCCATGACAAAGTATGTTCGGGTACCAGCTCGTTGCCTTCATCACGTTCCTGCAAATCTTTCATTTGAACAGGCTTGTTTGACAGAACCTTGCTGTGTTGCATACAATGCAGTAGCAGTAAACGCTTCCATTAAACCCGGTGATCGAGTAATTGTATTGGGCCCCGGAACCATCGGTATATTGTGTGCAGCAGTAGCAAAACTATGTGGCGCACATGTAGCCGTTGTTGGTTTGGAGGCTGATCGCACACGATTGAACATCGCAAAACAATATGGTTGTGAACCTATTGTCGGAGATGCAACATCATGGGCCAATGCAGTAGATGGAATGGGAGCAGATGTTATCATCGATGCTGCCGGTATCAGTCAAACATTGAAAATTGCCCTTCAATTGATAAGACCAAAGGGCCAGATTATAAAAGTAGGTTGGGGACCACAGCCGATGAATTTTTCTCTTGATCAGTTGGTGCAAAAAAATGTTACCCTTCAAGGTAGTTTTAGTCACAACTGGCCAATATGGGAAAAAGTAATTGGCCTGCTCTCTTCTGGTATCTTGGATGTAAAACCTATTATTGGCGGAGTATGGAATTTCAATGATTGGCATACCGCATTTGAAAAAATGCACAGTGGTCAGGTTGTAAAAAGTGTTTTAAAACCTATCTAATACATGAGGCTAAAAGACAAAGTAATCATTGTTACTGGCAGTACCACTGGTATTGGAAAAGCGATTGCAAAAAGATGTGTTGCCGAAGGTGCAAAAGTACTAATACACGGACTCGAATTAGATTGGGCGAATGATGTATTGGATGAAGTTGGCAACGAAAATGCAGCAACTTATGTAGAGGATCTTTCCAATGAAGGTGCTTGTGAAAGATTGGTTGCAATAACCGTAAAAACTTTTGGGAAAATTGATGCTGTCGTTAACAATGCAGCAAAAGTCGTTTCATCCAATATTTCAACTACAGATATCGATTTTCTAGAAAGAGTATTTCAGGTAAATGCATTTTCACCCCTTCTTCTCATTAAGCATGCGCTTCCCTATTTGACTAAATCTAAAGGAGCGGTATTAAACATAGGGTCCGTCAATGCATACAGCGGTGAGCCCAATCTCCTCGCTTATAGCATGTCGAAAGGAGCATTGATGACCATGACCCGAAACCTTGGTGATACGTTGCATAGAGAAAATGGAGTTCGGGTGAATCAAATCAATCCTGGTTGGGTATTGACCGAAACCGAAATGAAACGGAAACACGAACAGGGACTTCCAGAAGATTGGTACAAAGATTTACCGAGTGTATATGCACCAGCGGGAAGAATACTTTGGCCGGCAGAAATTGCAACTGCTGCAGTCTATTGGCTTTCGGACGAGAGCGGCCCCATCAGTGGTCAAGTAGTAGATTTGGAGCAGCATCCATTTATCGGAAGAAATCCTCCTAAAGACAGCACTACCATCCCTTCAAAAAAATAATTTTCCATGCCCAAGCTTGCTGTATTTCCCAAAGCTTTCATGCATGCACTTTGCAAAGACGGATCTATGAAATTGAGCGAGTGGATTCAACTTGCGTGTAGGTTGGATGTTGATGGATTGGAATGGTATGCAGGTTTCATAGAAATGCAAGAGAAAAAAAATTGGAAACCTTTTCGGCAACAGGTTGAGGATCTGGGAAAGGAAATTCCCATGATGTGTTGTTCGCCTGATTTTACCCACCCCGAAAAATCATTTCGAGCAAAGGAAGTAGAAAAACAAAAAGGATGGATTGAAATGACCCATGCCCTGGGAGGAAAATACTGCAGAGTTTTATCAGGACAAAAACGTCCGGAACTTACAATTGAGCAGGGAGTTGATTTGGCTTCAGAGGCAATACAATCTTGTTTGCCCTTTGCAGCGGAAAGAGGTATTACGTTGATCATCGAAAATCATTACAAAGACGATTTTTGGTTGTATCCTGAGTTTGCTCAAAAGATGGACGTGTTCTGCGCCCTGGTCGATAGGATTCAACATCCAAACTTCGGAGTGAATTATGACCCAAGCAATACCTTTCTCGCTGGGGAAGAGCCATTGGACTTGCTAAAGAGAGTCTCGCATCGTGTGGTTACCATGCATGCAAGCGATAGGTATTTAAAAGAGGGAACTATTGAGGATTTGAGAAATGAAGAGGGTGGAGCAGCAGGATATGCAAAGAGGTTGAGCCACGGAGAGATAGGGAAAGGTTTAAATGATTACGATGCAATCTTCACAGAATTGAAGCGAGTTGGTTTCAATGGTTGGATCAGTATCGAAGACGGAGTAGATGGAATGGATCAACTCGAACGAAGTGTATCCTTTGTCAGAAAAAAAATCAATCAATACTGGTAATAAAAAAGGCTTCTTGTAGAAGCCTTTTTTAATTTAAAATTTCAACGTCTTTGGAAGATATTTTTCAATCAACTCTGTATAATACGTTTTCAATTTCGCCCAATCTGGCGGCTCTGGATTTTTTGAATAGAGGTCGTATGGGTTGAAAAGCTTTACCCACTTCAACATTTCTCTGTCGTGGTCGTCGCACAAATAATCATATTCACCCTCTCTATGCCATGCATAGAAGGAGTGATAGCGTAGCATGTACAATCCCTCTTCTGGCAAGTGACCTTTCATCATTTGATAGATGTATTCGTCATGTCCCCAACTCATGTGTACATTGCGTAATCCGCAATTTGGTGTGTATACCCCGTATTGGGTATTGTATGCTGGGTTATTGAAGTCTGGATTCTCTTTGAAGAATTCAGCATAAACTATTTTATCAGAATAAGCACATCCAACAGGGAATGTGTCGCCCACTACTGCCCATTGTGGTTCGCCAAATAAACAAAGTACTTTGCCCATGTCGTGCATCAAACCTGTGAGCACCATCCAGTCAGGATGACCATCTCTTCTGATGGCTTCAGATGTTTGCAACAAATGTTGAAACTGATCCAAATCGGTGTCAGGATCTGAATCGTCTATCAGTTGATTCAAAAATTCAAACGCATCCCATACAGCCATTTCCTTTTTGTCAAACGACAAATACTGCCTCTGTTTTTCCATTACAAAATCATAGGTTTGGTATGTATGATTAAGTCTGTAAAACTCTCTTACTGTATCTCTGGTAGTCTCTTCGTAGTTTCTATATTCTTGGGTTGTTTTTGCAGTTGCAATTTTTTCAGGATCAGGATACCTATCCAATAAATCGTCTTCCCATTCGTCTAAACTTCCCAATGGATTGATCTCTTTTGAAGTGAATTCTTTATTTGCCATGGCAGTTAAAAATTATATGGTGTAAATTAAAAACAATTTTCAATGATTTGTTCACACGGGGGCTAAAATTGTCTATTAAATAGGGGTAAAAGCCGAAAAATCCTTATTTTAAAGTATTAACCCGAGAACGATTGCCATGAATCTACATTTAGCAGACTACCTGATCATATTTGTTTATTTTCTTTTCGTAATTGCAGTTGGATTCATCATCAAAAACCGAATTAAATCAAGCAACGATTTCTTAAGCAGTAATCGGAGCATCCCTCTCTGGATCACCAGTCTTGCATTTATATCCGCGAACCTAGGAGCTCAAGAAGTATTGGGAATGGTAGCGTCAGGTGCCAAATATGGTATCATGACAGTCCATTTCTACTGGGTAGGTGCCATTTTTGCAATGGTTTTTCTGGGTGTTTTTATGATGCCTTTTTATTACGGTAGCAAAGCAAGAAGTGTCCCCGAATATCTTTCCATGCGTTTCGATGAAAAAACACGCGCTTTGAATGCAATCACCTTTGCTGTTATGACCGTGTTTTCATCTGGTATATCCTTGTACGCCCTGGCGAAGCTCCTGGAAGTCATTCTGCATTGGAATTTTGATTTGTGCATTTGGCTCGCTGCAGGTATTGTGATGATTTATACTTTTTTAGGCGGACTGACAAGTGCGGTATACAATGAAGTACTTCAATTTTTTCTCATTGTCCTGGGATTATCACCCTTGGTCATCGTTGCACTTCATGATGCCGGTGGATGGAGTAATATACAGGCAAACTTACAGCCCGAACTCACGCATGCATGGAAGTACATGGACAAAGCAGAGAACAATCCACTGGGAGTGAACTTTATGTCACTCATCTTCGGGCTCGGTTTTGTGATGTCTTTTGGATACTGGTGTACTGATTTTCTTGTCGTTCAAAGAGCCATGATTGCAAAAAATATGAGTGCGGCGCAACGTACTCCAATTATCGCGGCCATTCCTAAAATGTTCATGCCACTCATCGTTGTACTGCCTGGTGTAATAGCAATTGCCTTGATGCAACCTGCGTTGCAATCAAAAGGGTACTCTATTCCGTTGGATGGCAATGGCGGTATCGATTATACCATGACGCTTCCATCCATGATTGCCCATTATTATCCAACAGGGTTGCTTGGCGTAGGAATCACCGCACTGATTGCTTCTTTCATGAGCGGGATGGCAGGAAACGTTACAGCCTTCAATGCAGTATTTACCTATGATATTTATCAATCGTATTTCGTAAAAAATAAATCCGACCAACATTATCTTACCGTCGGAAAGCTCATCACACTTTTTGGGATTTTATTCTCCATCGCTACTGCTTATTTAGCCGCAAGCTTTAATAACATAAACGACTTTCTTCAATTGGTATTTAGTTTTGTAAACGGTCCGTTGTTTGCAACTTTTCTCTTGGGCATGTTTTGGAAACGCGCAACCGGACATGGTGCATTTTGGGGGTTGGTGATGGGTACATTAGCAGCCGCTGCTACACATGGACTTACCATTGCTGAAGGCAAGGGCGGATGGATTTCGCCTATGTATCCCATCGGCTCAGGTATGGGGCAGGCATTCATTGTTGCTGCATTTTCTTGGATTGCTAACTTTTTCTCTACTATCATAGTCAGTTTGTTTACAAAACCAAAACCGGATTCCGAATTAAAAGGATTGGTATACTCTCTTACCGAAAAAGTATATGCCAATGAATCTAAATGGTATTTAAAAGCTGGTCCCCTCGGGTTGGTGCTTTTATTGATTACCATCTTACTAAATCTTATATTCTTTTAAACTGTTCCTTCTATGTTGAATAAATTAAATCAGTTGAGTTTTGTGATTGGAGTTTTTTTCATTGTTGTTGCATTGATCCTTCTGATTGGATATTTTATTTCTACTTCTTTGCATGCCAATATAAATCTCTACACAGGAATTGGAATGATAGTATTTGGAATTTTAATGATCAATGTAAAAGAGTGAACCCTTAACTAATTCATTATGGCACAACAACCATGGCGAACAGGTAAAATTATCAGAATAGAAGACGAAACTGCTTCTACGAAAAAGTTCTGGATTCAGATTCCTGAAATAGATCGTTTTGATTTCATTCCGGGTCAATTTGTAACATTGGATTTGCCAATTCACGAGCAACCAAATAAACGGTGGAGGAGTTATTCCATAGCATCTGCTCCAGATGGAACCAATGTTTTCGAGCTCATCATCGTGCTCATGGAAGGCGGTTTGGGCACTACCTATTTATTCAAGGAGGCAACTGTAGGCACCGAATTTCCTCTGAGAGGACCCCAGGGGCATTTTACATTGACTGATCCCATAACATCAGATATTTTTATGGTCTGTACAGGAACAGGAATTGCACCTTTTCGTTCAATGGTTCAATTTATTGAGCAAAATAATATTCCCCACAAGGAAATTTATTTGATCTATGGAACGAGAAAATGTTCAGATGCTCTGTATTTGAATGAAATGCTAGATCTTCAAAATAAGCTGTCTAATTTTCATTATTTTCCAACCTTCTCCAGAGAGGTTGAAGTTCCTGAGGGTCGTTTTACTGGGTATGTTCATGGTATTTATGAGCGATTGATGAGTGAGAACAAAGAAATGCCTCAATTTTATTTATGTGGATGGAAGGATATGATCAACGATGCCCGTCAACGAATACAAAATTTAGGAGTAGATAAAAAAGCTATTCACTTTGAACTTTATGGTTAAAAAACAACACAGATGAAAAAAGTACTTTTATTATTACTAGTAATTTTTACTATCTCAGCGAACGCCCAACAGAAAATCAACGAGAATTGGGCAGATTGGGCCAACTTCAAAAAATATGCTGAACAAAACAAGTCAGTACCTCCTAAATCGAAAGCAGAAAGAAGAGTGGTGTTTTTGGGTAATTCCATTTTTGAAGGTTGGTTGAGATCACGACCTGAATTCTTCGCGGGCAAACCTTATTACGACAGAGGGATAAGTGGCCAAACCACACCTCAAATGCTGTTGAGGTTCTACGATGATGTAGTTGCATTGAACCCCGATGTGTTGGTATTGAAATGTGGTATCAACGACATAGCACAAAATACCGGTCCGTACGATCAAGAAAAAACGTTGAATAATATCAAAGCCATTGCTCAATTGGCAAGAGCCAATAAAATCAAAACCATCCTTTGTTCTGTATTGCCTGCCAGTGATTTCAAGTGGAGACCAGGGCTTGAGCCAGGCGATAAGGTGATCTCATTGAATGCGGCCATCAAACAATTTGCCGAAGAAAATGATTTCTACTATCTGGATTTGTATTCATCTGTGGTGGACGACAACAAAGGCATGAAGAAAGAGTATGCTAGCGATGGAGTGCATCCAACCGTAGAAGGGTACAAAGTGCTTGAGCCTCTTGTAGAGGATGCCATTCGCAGAGTAAAAAAATAATTCTTGACATTATTTCATAAATGATTCCTTTAGTTTCTCGCTCCTTTTCTTTTCTTGATAGTCGTGCCATTATAAGCAATGGACAATCCTATACCTATAAGGAATTGCTGAACCGCTCTGAGGAAATTGCCAGTTTTTTGTTGGGATCTAAAAAGGATTTACAGGAAAGCAGGGTTGCATTCATGGTTACTCCAGGGTTTGATTACGTTTCCGTTCAATGGGGTATTTGGCGTGCAGGTGGTATTGCGGTGCCATTGTGTATCACCTATCCAGAAGATGCTTTGCACTATGTAGTGGAAGATACACAGGCTATTCATGTTATTGCCTCTGAAGTTTTTTCTGAAATTGCATCAGCCGTTGCAAGTCGACTCGGTACTCCCTTTTCTATCGTGATTGATTGTAAACACAGTGGCAATTCTTTACCAGATATTGAAGCTCACCGAAGGGCGATGATACTTTATACAAGTGGCACTACCAGTAAACCGAAAGGAGTAGTTTCAACACATCAAACTATTGCTGCACAAATAGGTTCATTGGTAGACGCTTGGAAATGGACCTCCCAGGATCATATACTTTGCGTGCTTCCTTTGCACCATGTGCATGGTATTATCAACGTTATAGGAGCTGCTCTTTGGAGTGGTGCCACCTGCCAATTCTTGCCAAAATTCAATGCCGAAGATGTTATTGCGAGTTTTCAAATAGGAGAGATCAATCTATTCATGGCAGTACCTACTATCTATTTTAAACTTATCTCATACCTCGATGCATGCTCTGATATAGAAAAAGAATCTGCAAAGAATTGCATGAAAAAGTTTCGACTCATGGTTTCTGGTTCTGCAGCACTGCCGGTTTCCGTTATGGAGAAATGGGAATCTGTAAGCGGTCAAGTACTTCTTGAAAGATATGGAATGACGGAGATTGGTATGGGAATTAGCAATCCCTACGAAGGCGAACGCAGACCCGGTTTTGTTGGGCAGCCATTGCCAGGTGTTTCAATACGTTTGGCAGATGAAAACAATATACCCATTCAGGGAGAACCTGGAGAAATTCACGTGAAGGGTGCGACGGTCTTCAAAGAATATTGGCAACGCCCTGAGGCTACTCAATCTGCATTCACAACCGATGGATGGTTTAAAACCGGAGATATCGCTGAATTAGTCGATGGAAGCTATCGCATATTGGGTAGAAACTCAACGGATATAATAAAATCAGGTGGTTATAAAATATCCCTATTGGAAATAGAAGAAGTAATACGTTCCGAAGATGGTATAATTGATTGCAGTGTGGTTGGCTTACCCGATGAAGAATGGGGTGAAATAATTGCAGCTGCCTTGGTAACTTCTGATGCTTTTAATTTAGATGAATGTATCATTGGTTTAAAAAATAAATTGCCAGGCTATAAAATGCCACGAAAATTTAAGCTACTTTCAGAATTGCCCCGCAATGCGATGGGGAAGGTTACTAAAAATGAATTAAAAACTATTTTTTAAAACCGATAATATGAAAATATACGGGGTTGCAATGTTGGCTGCTTGCTATTTCACAGGATTACTAATAGGCGAGGTATTGGGTCGACTGCTTCATATTCAAGGAAATCTTGGAGGAGTTGGATTCGCCATGCTCTTGCTCATCTTATTGTCTGACTGGTTAAAGAAAAAGAATCTCCTGCATGCTGAATTTGAGAGCGGCATTGGTTTTTGGACTTCCATGTACATACCTATTGTTATTGCAATGGCTTCCATACAAAATGTTCAATCCGCTTTGTCGGGGGGCATGGTTGCAGTTGTTGCAGGTGCTGTATCTACTTCGCTCTGCTTTTTCTTGATTCCTTTGCTGAAAGGGCTGATGAAAAAAAATGAACAATGATTAAATTAATCGAAGATCTTTTTATCAAGAATGGCTTCATCTTTTCCTTTCTACTAGTGGGAGTAATGATGTTGATTACAGACTTTCTTTCCAAACGCGTTATTAAAAATAAAATTCCTGGAGTGGCACTTGCTATTGTTCTTGGATTGATACTAGCTGGATTTGGAGGAGATAAGGGTATAGCAAATATTCCCATTTTTGCCGGCATGGCGATCTTAGGGGGAAGTATGATGCGCGACTTTGCAATTGTATCAACTTCTTTGGGTGCAAGTTTTGAAGAGATCAAAAAGGCAGGATGGGTTGCATTCCTTTCTTTGTTGATTGGAATATTTTTCTCGTTTACTATTGGAACAATTATATCTTATTCATTTGGCTACCGCGATGCAAAAAGTATCGCTACCATTGCCTCAGGAGCATGTACCTTCATCGTTGGTCCAATCACTGGAAATGCAGTAGGCGCTTCATCCGAGATAATAACTTTGAGTATTGCTGCAGGAGTAGTGAAAGTACTTATCGTTACCATATGCACACCTTTAACCGCTAAACGAATTGGATTGGTGGATAAAAATTCGGCAATGGTATTCGGTGGTATCATGGGAACTACGAGTGGAGTTTCTGCAGGTCTCGCTGCAACAGACATGAAGTTGGTTCCCTATGGTGCTATCACGGCAACCTTTTATACTGGCACCGCAGCAATACTTTGCCCTTCTGTTTTTTATCCGGTCTTGAAAATCTTGATGCCTTAGTTGTAATAATGATTATCTGCGGTTCCTGTTCCAGGGTCTGTTTATCATTTTCGCAATAACCGTATCGTATTTAGCTTGTTGGGAGGCATTTAATTTCTCTCTGAGATGTGTGAAATGCTGAAAAGTTTTTTGATCTGCAGAAAGATTCTTTTGATTGATTAATACCAGCATTTTTACTCCAGAACTATCTGATCCAAATGTACCCATGTTTCTGTAGAGGCTATCTTTCAACTCTCTGATTTCGCTCCAAATGGGTTTCATTTCTTTGAAGTATTCTTCTTTCGCTAGTATAAATGTATCAATCTGCGGCTTGTCTAATCCCAGGTCCATATAAAATGCCTTTGCCATATCCTCCCTGCTTTTTTTCTTCTCGTCTGTCTTGCCTGAGAAAAAAAGAAAAAAGGCTAGCACTATATTGCTCGCAAGCAATACAACCACTAAAAAGACCATCCATCTGTATTTCGTCTGACTCATTATGGTAGTTCGTTAGGTTCGTATGGATTAACGTCGTGCTGCACATATTCAGCTGCCAGCGGTTGATTTGTGTCTGCCGCATTGTTGTTTTGCAATCTGTCGACTATAAAATAGGTATTCAACCCAATGAAAAAACACCCGATTGCGAGGGCAAGTGCCGGGCGGGTAATCAATCGATAGATCACCTGATCAGCAGTTTTTTCCTCTTTTACCATTCTTCCCATGATGCGGGTGAATAGAAAAGGCTGAGCTTCAGCTCTTTGGATTCCATCCAAGCTGTTCATGATTTCCTCTATGTTGAATCTCTTTTCCATGTTTGTCACCTTTAAATAGATGTCTTTTTACTCTTCTTATTGCGCTAGGACGTTAAGTTATTGAAGTTTTTTAATATTTCTTTTAGATTTGTCTTCGCTCGGTGGAGCAGGGATTCCACCGCAGAGAGACTGGTTTTCATGATTTCTGCTACTTCGTGGTAGCTAAGCCCCTCCACCTTGTTTAATATAAATGCAACTTTTTGATTTTCAGGGAGTTTCTCAATCGCTTTGAAAAGAATAGTGGCCTTTTCCCTATTGTCTAACCTCACTCCAGGATGGTGAAAATCAGGAAGATCGAGGGTGGGTTCGTTGTCTTCGCCTAAAATGGGACTTAAAAATCCGAATCTCTTCTTTCTTTTTTTTCTGCGAATAAATTCCAATGCGGTTGTAACACTCACTCTGTAAATCCATGTGGAAAGTGCAGACTCTCCCTTGAATTGATGAATAGATTCAAAAACCTTTATAAAAACATCCTGCGTTACATCCTCAGCATCCTCTACATTTTGTAATAGCCCAAGAACAGTGTTGTATACCAAAGATTGTTTGGATTCTACCAACTCCTTGAAAGCTTGATTATCGCCTTCCTTTAATCGAATGATCAATTCTTGTTCTGTCAAAGCCTTTATTTCAAATACTGTTTAAAGATAATCACAAATATTACTTGTCGCGGTTTGTACATCATACAATTCCATAAGTGGTTGATTTGGTGGATGAAATCAGCAGTATCGACATTTTTTATTAAGTTTGAAAAAACTAATCAATGGCCATGAAATTTAAATGGGAAGGAGTTTTTCCCGCTCTATTGACCCCCTTCACCAAAGACGACCAGCTAGATTTGATGATGTACGAAAAGAACCTTGATGCACAAGTTGCTGCGGGTGTGGCAGGGATCATCATTGGTGGTTCTCTTGGGGAGGCAAGCACGCTAACCCTTGCCGAAAAGAAAGCCCTGGTTGATTTTTCTATTAAAAAATTGAACGGCAAATTACCCGTTATTCTAAATATTGCTGAGGGTTCTACTAAAGACGCAGTTGAACAGGCAACCCTAGCGGAGGCTTGGGGAGCAGATGGAATCATGTTGCTGCCGCCCATGCGCTACAAAGCAGACGATAGAGAGGTGGTTGTTTTTTTCAAAACAGTTGCAGATCAAACTAGTCTGCCTATTATGATCTACAACAACCCCGTTGATTATAAGATCAATGTTACACTCGATATGTTCCAGGAATTATCTGTATGTAAAAATATCACCGCTATCAAAGAGTCCACACGTGAAGTGATGAATGTAACGAAACTGAAAAACAGATTCGGCGATCGCTTTGCAATTCTTTGTGGAGTAGATCCTTTAACAGTTGAAGAATTGGCATTGGGCGCAGATGGATTGGTTGCTGGTTTGGTAGATGCGTTTCCAAAAGAAACAGTTGTTCTTTACAATCTAGTTAAAGCTGGAAAAATGGAAGAAGCGATTCAATTATACAGATGGTTCATGCCTTTGCTTGAATTGGACATTCACCCGAAACTGGTACAATATATTAAGCTGGCAGCTACCAAAATGGGAATTGGATCTGAATACGTTCGAGCTCCAAGACTACCATTGATTGGTGAAGAGCGGGAAGCAATTTTGAAAATCATCAACGATGGGATTGCTTCAAAGCCTTCTGTCTAAACCATTCAATTTATAAAAATGATAAAGGACGCAAGTTTGCAGGAAGTGGAAGCGGCAATGTCGGCTTCCAAGCAAGCATTCATTCACTATGCTCATACCAGTTTGAAAGAACGTGCTGCACTCATGCGATCAATTGCAATAGAACTTGATGGATTGGGTGATGAGGTGATTCAGCAGGCAATGCAGGAAACCAACCTTCCGGAAGCCAGATTGAAAGGAGAGAGAGCGCGAACTATTTTCCAATTAAATAGTTACGCCGCTGCATGCGAACGAGGAGAATGGTTGGAGGTAAGTATAGATACTGCCAACCCAGAACGCGTTCCACCTAAACCAGATGTTAGAAAAACAAAATTACCCTTGGGTCCTGTCGTAGTTTTTGGATCCAGTAATTTTCCATTTGCATTCTCAACAGCTGGAGGTGACACTGCTTCCGCTCTGGCTGCAGGTTGTACAGTTGTGGTAAAGGCACATCCCGCACATCCGTTAACCTCCAGCCTGGTGGCAGGCGCTGTAAAAAAGGCATTGAAGAAATTATCCATGGATGAAAATATTTTTATTCATCTCCATGGTGCTTCCAATTCTATTGGAGAATCACTGGTAAAACACCCAGTAACAAAAGCAGTTGGATTCACAGGTTCTTTTCAGGGTGGAATGGCATTGTTTCAATGGGCCAACCAACGTCCAGAGCCAATACCCGTCTTTGCTGAAATGGGAAGCGTGAATCCTGTGTTTCTCTTCAGTGAAAAATTATCTCAGCAAACAGATTCAATTGCTCATCAATACGCCGAGTCGATTACACTTGGTGTTGGTCAATTCTGTACAAATCCTGGTATCATCATTGGAGTAAAGTCTACGGCATTCAATAGCTTCATCGAACTGCTTGCTTCGAAAGTTTCTGCTATGTCTGCGGGTAAAATGTTGCACGCAGGTATTGCAAGTGCATATAAACTTAAAAGTAAAGAGGTACTTACACAACAAGATGTTCAATTGGTTGCAGCTTCAACACCACAGGATGATTCTATCTACGGAAATCCAGTGATTGCAAAAGTAGATGGCACAAGATTTTTGTCCAACCCATTATTAATGGATGAAGTCTTTGGTCCATTTTCATTGGTAGTTCAATGCGAGGATATCGAGCAAATGAAATCTGTTGCTGATGCATTACCAGGACAGCTTACTTCAACTTTGATAGCAACAGACCAAGAAATTACAGCAAACAAGGAATTGGTGAATGTGATTTTATCAAAGTGTGGTCGATTGATTTTAAACGGAGTGCCAACAGGTGTGGAAGTTGGATTGGCAATGCACCACGGCGGCCCTTTTCCAGCCACAACTGATTCTAGATTTACTTCAGTGGGTGCTGATGCTATCAAACGTTTTGCACGACCTATTTCCTATCAGAATTACAGCGATGCATTACTTCCTGATGAATTAAAAAATAAAAATCCGCTCAATATCTGGAGAGTTGTCAACGATGTGTTTACAAAAGATAAACTTTAATCTAGAGAGGTTTTTCGATAGATTCCAGAAAAATAAAACGAGACCATTAATCCGATTATTTGCAAGACGATTATAATCGATGGAATAAGGGAGAAGAACTTCTCTGCGCCAAACCATCCTTCTTGATTTTGTATTAACCAAAAGGTATAGCATGCTTTAAGCGCTTCCCAATAAAATGCTTGAGGATTACCATCCATCAATTCTGTCAATGCATAAACAGAAAGAAAAATGAATAGGCCGTAAAGGAATATACCCGGACTCCCAATACTGGCGAGATTGGCAAACAGAAAAAGAAGAAAAGGAAGCGTAAGTGTCATTTGAACTAGCGACCAAATCTCCAATCCTTTGCTATGCGCGGGATTGTATTTACTCATTTGATAGACATTCTCTATTTTATAGACAGGATATTCACGTTCTACATCTTTTGGTCTCCAACCAGTTGGCATAAACCAAATTTTACATTTATCCTCCCAGCTTTTAGTGTGCCAAGCATCTTTCATTAACAGCCAGAAATGTTGAAAATTTATCTTGATGGGATTCCATGTAGCCGCCGGACGTGTAATTCCGTATACTGGAGGGATTTCCTTTTTCTCTTCTTGGTAGGTGCCAAACAGTCTATCCCAAAAAATAAAAATTTGAGAATAGTTTTTATCGATGTATTCAGGATTGATTGCATGGTGCACGCGATGATGAGAAGGAGTTACAATTATTTTTTCCAACCAACCCATTTTGTCAATGTGTTGTGTATGATACCAAAACTGCATAAACAAATGCAGTGGAGCAACAATAGCAATCACTTCACCGGGTACACCAAGTAAAGCTGCAGGCAATAAAAAAAACGTAAAGATTTTGAAAAATACAGAGATGCTTTGTCTAAGTGCACAAGCTAAATTGAACTCTTCGCTGCTGTGGTGAATGATATGTGCATTCCAGAAAATATTTGTTTTGTGTTGTATACGGTGTATCCAATAACCCGAAAAATCAAGTACCATAAATGATACGATGATTACCCAAATACTATTTTCAATATGTACAACTGCAAAATGATCAACCATCCAACCATAGCTGAGAATGGCAACACTGAGTCCTAAAACATCTTTTGTAACATTTGTGATTCCAGACATCAGCGAAGAAATCATATCCATTACTATCACCGTATCTTTTCCCTTCTTCCATCCATACCATTTTTCAAATAGTACCAAGAGTAGAAAAATAGGGATTGCGATCATCAGTACCTTGCCGTATGTTTCCATTCGCGAGCTTTATGATTCTAATTTCGTACTTTTTTAATTAAATTGTAGGGGTATGGCTACAACCCCTTTAACACTGGCGTTTCAAGAAAGTTCACATCAACTCTCAGGAAATATTTTTCATTGCATAGACGCCCATACCTGCGGCAATCCTGTACGATTGGTAGTAGGAGGAGGGCCTGCTCTAGAGGGCGCTACTATGAGCGAAAAACGTCAACATTTTTTAAAAGAATTTGATTGGATCCGAAAGGGTCTGATGTTTGAACCGCGTGGACATGATATGATGAGTGGGAGTATTTTATATCCTCCTCATGATCCTTCAAATGACTTTGCTGTTCTATTTATTGAAACAAGCGGTTGCCTTCCGATGTGCGGACACGGAACAATAGGTACTATTACAGCAGCTGTTGAGTCTGGTATTGTGAAACCCAAAAAGCCTGGGTACATTCGAATGGAAGCTCCAGCAGGGCTGATTGAAATAGAATACAAGCAAACTGCAAACAAAGTCACCTCTGTAAAACTTACCAATGTGCAGGCCTACCTCGATCAGGAAAACTTACTCGTTGAATGTCCTGGTTTAGGAACAATTCATGTTGATGTTGCATACGGAGGAAATTTTTATGCCATTGTGGACGTACAGGAAAATTTCAAGGGACTTGAATATTTCACTGCAGATCAATTGATCGGTATGGCGAGAATACTCAGAAAAAATATCAATGCCAGCTATCAATTTGTTCATCCACAAGATCCAACCATTCATTCATGTTCGCATATACTATGGTGTGGGACTGTGATCGATCCTGCATCAACTGCACGCAATGCTGTATTCTATGGAGATAAGGCGATTGATCGATCTCCCTGCGGAACGGGAACCAGCGCCCGCATGGCACAGTGGTATACGAAAGGAAAATTAAAGGCAGGAGATGAATTCATTCATGAAAGTATCATTGGCAGCAAGTTTACTGGACGCATTGAAGAGGAGTCGATACTGTTTGGTAAACCTGCGATTCGTCCCTCTATTGAAGGATGGGCAAAAATTGTGGGGTATAACACAATTTCAATAGATTCATCAGATGATCCATTTGCAACTGGTTTTCAAGTGATTTAATTCAACCGCATGAAAAAATTTACAACGTATCTGTTTGTTTGTTTGGTTTTGCAAGTAAATGCACAACAAGAAAAAATGATTTGGTTCAATAAGCCAGCGGCATATTTTGAAGACGCATTTCCGATAGGGAATGGAAGAATGGGAGCCATGGTCTACGGTAATCCTACAAACGAAAAAGTTTCTTTGAATGAAATCACACTATGGGGTGGTTATCCCAAAGACCCAAACATGAATCCTGCGGCCGCTGCATTTTTACCACGCATCCGAGAAGCACTTTTCAATGAAGAATATAAAAAAGCCGATAGCTTAATAAGATATGTTCAGGGATATTTTTCATCATCCTACGCGCCTTTTGGGAATATTCATATGAATTTCAACATAGGTGCAGTTGATGAATACGTACGTCAATTGGATATTGAAAATGGAATAGCAAGGGTTGATTTTGATGCAGATCAAACACATTATAGCCGAGAGTTTTTTGTTTCTCACCCAGATCAGCTGATCTTTATTCGTCTGACAGCAAAAGGGAAAAATAAACTTGATTTTTCTCTGAAGATGAATAGTCTCTTGAAATCTCGTGGAACTGCATCAAAAAATCTATTTACCCTCAACGGCAACGCACCATCCCATGCAGAGCCTAACTATAGAGGAAAAATGGCCAATGCATTGGAATACGATACTACTAAGTCGATGCGATTTTGTGGGCTCCTAAAAGTTATTTCGAACGATGGTCGTTCCAGTTCAAACGATACCAGTTTACATATACAAGGGGCTTCAAATGTAGTACTGGCTGTTTCACTCGCAACAAGTTTCAATGGTGCAAACAACAATCCTGCCACCAAAGGTTTGAACGAAAAAAAATTAGCCGCTGATTATTTCAGCCGACTCCCTTCCAACGATTATGCAGTTATAATCCAACGTCATAAAAATGATTTTAGTAAATACATGAAACGCGTTTCGTTGGATCTTGGCCGATCTGCAAATACTCAATATCCCACCGATCAACGTCTGAAAAGATTTGCCAACGGTGAATCAGACAATGGATTGGTTTCACTCTATTTTCAATTTGGCAGGTACCTTATGGTGAGTGGTTCTCGCACCAACAATGCACCCATCAATTTACAAGGGATTTGGAATGAGCAGGTGCGCCCACCATGGAGCAGCAATTATACTATCAACATCAATACTGAGATGAACTATTGGCCAGTAGAAACCACCAACCTATCAGAGTTTCACACACCGCTCTTAACATTCTTAAAAAGTTTATCAGCAAATGGAAAAGTTACCGCAAAAAGTTTTTACGGATTGAATGGGTGGGTAGCACATCATAATACCGATATATGGGCAATGTCGAATCCAGTTGGCGATTTCGGGCACGGTGATCCGGTTTGGGCAAACTGGACAATGGGAGGAACATGGTTGAGTACACATTTATGGGAACATTTTTTATTTACAAACGATACAGCATTCTTAAAAAAAGATGCCTACCCCATTATGAAAGGGGCTGCAGAATTTTGTCTTGATTTTTTAGTGAAAGACAAAAAAGGAAAATTACTAACCGCTCCTTCCACTTCTCCTGAGAATATGTTTGTTAACGACAAGGGTTTCAGGGGAAGTGTCTTGTATGGCGGTACGGCAGACCTCGCAATGATCAGAGAAATATTTGGCAATGTAATTGCTGCCTCCACAATGTTGAAAACCGATGGGGCTTTTGCCTCGAAGTTAAAAGATGCACTCCTTCAACTTCATCCTTATCAAATAGGTAAAAAAGGAAACTTGCAAGAATGGTACTACGATTGGGAAGATCAGGATCCCAAGCACCGACATGTTTCTCATCTCTTTGCATTGTATCCTGGAACAAGCATAAGTTCAAAAATCAATCCAACCTTAACGAGTGCGGTTCAACGATCATTGGAGTTGCGAACCAATAATGGAACAGGTTGGTCCATTGCATGGAAAATCAATTTGTGGGCTCGTCTGCAAAACGGAGAAAGAGCGTACGATGCCATTAAAAAAATATTAGCCTACTATCCAGCCGATCAATCTGAAATAAAAATGGCAGGTGGCGGAACCTATCCCAATTTGTTCGATGCACATCCTCCTTTTCAGATCGATGGAAATTTTGGTGCCACTTCAGGAATTGCAGAAATGTTGCTGCAGAGCCATGAGAACGAAATTCTATTATTGCCCGCACTTCCAACTGAATGGAAATCAGGCTCTGTCAAGGGCTTGAAAGCAAGAGGGGGGTATACGGTGGACATTAACTGGGCCGAAGGGAAATTAAAAAAGGTAGTTATAACACCTTCTATCGCAACTCAAAAAATCGTTCGTTACCAACAACAAACATGGAAAATGGATTCAAAAAAGCCACTGGTAATAAACCTGTAATAAAAATATGCAAAAGAGATTCTTCCTGTTTTTGGTGGTTGGTATTTTTTTACATGCCGAATCATTCAGTCAGAATGAAAATGTAAGAATCAATCCGGTTAATTTTTCAACTGTAGTAATTACAGATCCTTTTTGGAAACCTAAAATTGATAAGGTGGCTACCAAAACATTGGAGGCATGTATTTATCAAACAGAATTTAAAACAGGGAGAATTAGAAATTTTGAAAAAGCCGCAAGAAATAAAGGAGAAAAACACGAAGGAGTATTTTACGATGATTCAGACGTATTCAAGGCGATTGAGGCCATGGCCTATTCAATAAAAAATACCGGCAGCAGTGAGTTGGAGAAAAAGGCAGATGAATGGATTGATAAAATTGCAGCTGCTCAACAACCTGATGGTTATTTGAATACCTTTTATGTGTTAACCGGACTCGAAAAGAGATGGCAAGACATGAGCATGCACGAAGATTATTGTGGTGGGCATATGATTGAAGCAGCTGTTGCTTATTTTGACGCAACAGGAAAAAGAAAATTTTTAGACGTAGCTATCAGATGGGCAGATCACTTTGATCAAACATTTGGTCCGGGTAAAAAAGATTGGGTAACAGGACACCAAGAACTTGAATTGGCTCTGGTGAAGTTGTATCGAACTACAAAAAATCAGCACTATTTGAAGTTGGCAGATTGGTTGCTTTCCGAAAGAGGAAAAAGATTAGCAAAAGGATACACTTGGTCGGAATGGAAGGATACCGGGTATACCCAGGATCTGATGCCGGTGAAAGAGCAATCAGAAATAACAGGACATGCAGTAAGGGCCATGTACATGTATACTGGCGCAGCAGATGTGGCCGCAAATACAGGCGATCAAGACTATTTGAAAGCCATGAGAAGAGTGTGGGAAGATGTAGTGTTTAGAAACATGTACATTACTGGCGGCATCGGATCTGCTGGAAGCAACGAAGGATTTACTGTAGATTATGATTTGCCCAATGAACAAGCATACTGCGAAACATGCGCATCAGTTGGAATGATATTTTGGAATCAACGCATGAATATGTTGACGGGAAATGCAGAATACATAGATATCCTGGAAAAGAGTTTATACAACGGCGCTTTGGATGGATTGTCTATTTCAGGAGATCGATTTTTTTATGGGAATCCACTTGCATCCATTGGAAAGAGTGCACGCAAAGAATGGTTTGGTACAGCTTGTTGTCCATCTAATATTGCAAGAATGATAGCTTCCTTGGGAGGCTATATCTATGGACAAAAAGCAAACAAGATTTTTGTAAATCTTTTTGTTTCCAGTCAAACTTCTTTTCCGCTTCAGAAAAATATCCTTCAATTAAAGCAGGAGACAGAATATCCGTGGACAGGAAAAATGAAATTTACAGTTCAAATCCCGCGCAAAGAAAAAGCAACGATTGCACTAAGAATACCCGGATGGGCCATGGATAAAGCGGTTCCGGGAGATTTATATACATTCTTGGATAAGTCAGTCAGCCGGCCCACCATCAACATCAATGGGCAAGCCTATGCATATGCCATCGATAACGGATATGCGGTTATTGATAGAGAATGGAAAAGCGGTGATATAATTGAATATGTTTTGCCAATGGAAATCAGGAAAGTCGGTTCGAGGCCGGAAATAAAAGAAAACAACG
This sequence comes from Chitinophagales bacterium, assembly GCA_030832645.1. Lineage (GTDB taxonomy): Bacteria > Bacteroidota > Bacteroidia > Chitinophagales > Chitinophagaceae > Pollutibacter. Next base: position 22,734 of record JAURIR010000022.1, read on the forward strand.
CTCGAATCGCATTGCAAAGAGGTCCGGTTATTTATTGTGTCGAAGGTGCTGACAATGATGGAAAAGTTTGGAACATTGTTTCCTCTAAGGAATCCTCCTGGAAAATTGAGCCATACAATGTAGTGGATGAACCAATTGTAAGTCTTGTTGCATCACTTCCGGTTGTGGAGGTTGATAAAGTTGCAAACCGGATTCAGATGATCAACAAACCGGTAAGAGCCATTCCTTACTATACCTGGTGCAATAGAGGGAGTAATCCGATGCAGATTTGGTTACCAACTTCTATAGAAGACATCAAGATAAACTATCGATAATCTTATCTTTGAAAAAAAGCAGATGAGCAAAGTAATTGTTGCTGGTGGAGGTGTTATTGGATTGTGCACCGCCTACTATTTGCATAAAGGCGGTCACCAAGTAACTGTAATTGAAAGAGGGGATATCCGACATGGAACTTCTTTTGGAAATGCAGGCTATATTTCACCGAGTCATTTTATTCCACTCGCATCCCCTGGAATCGTTGCAAAAGGATTGAAGTGGATGTTGAGTTCCAGCTCTCCGTTTTATATAAAACCACGGTTGGACATGGATTTGATCAAGTGGGGTTTGACATTTTGGAGAAGGTCTTCTAAGTCTACCATGGAAAAAAACATTCCACCGCTGAATGAAATATTGCATTTAAGCCGAACACTTACGTCTGAAATCAGAAATGATTTGGGCAATCAATTCAGGATGGAGGAAATTGGTTGTTTCATGTTGTACAAATCCGCTACTACAGAAAAGCATGAAATCGAATTGGCGAAGGAAGCAGCTGCATTGAATATTGAAACAAAAATTTTTGATGCAAAGGGCGTACAGGACTTAGAGACCGAAGTAGAGGTAAATGTTCGTGGAGGTGTATTGTATCCCATCGATTGCCACTTGCATCCAGGTGATTTGATGAAAACCATCTACGATTATTTGCAGTCCAATGGTGTACATTTTCAGTTGAATACTACTATTACTGGATTTGAAAAAGAGGGCAGAAAAGTCAGCAGGGTCATTACAGATAAGGGAGATTTTACTGCAGACGAAGTGGTGCTTGCTACTGGTTCGTGGCTCCCAATTGTTTCAAACCAGTTGGGAATAGATTTGCTCCTTCAACCAGGGAAGGGGTACAGCATGACATTTGATAAAGTAGAAAAAAATCTTCGCTATCCAGCGATATTGGTGGATGATCGTGTAGCGATGACGCCTATGGGAGCAGATTTACGAATGGGAGGCACCATGGAGATAAGTGGATTGCAATCGCCCATGTTACTCAAAAGAGCACAAGCTATTTTTAAGGCTGCAAAAAATTATTATCCCAACCTTCCTGTAGAATTTCCATCCTCCGATAAAATTTGGTGGGGCTGGAGGCCATTGAGTCCTGATGGATTGCCCTATATTGGACGTCATTCGAAATTTGATAATTTGATCATGGCAGGTGGGCATGCAATGTTGGGATTGTCTCTTGCTGCTGCCACAGGAAAATTGATCCAAGAGATTTTAGCAGGAGGTAAAACAAGCATGGACATTGCTGCATTTGATGTTGAACGATATAATTAAATCAGGTATGAAACACTTTTTATGTTCATTGTTGTTCATTGTTATTGGATACACGGCAACTGCGCAGAAATTGGAAAAAATGTGGACATCCGACAGTATACTCAAGGTGCCGGAGTCGGTTTTATTGGATGAGAAGAACCAGAAAATATTTGTTTCCAACATTGAGGGCAAGGGTCCATGGGACAAAGACGGAAAAGGATCTATCGCATTGTTGACATTGAATGGTAGAATTTTAAATCCACAATGGGTAACTGGTTTGCATGCTCCAAAGGGGATGGCGCTGTATAAAGAGTTTTTGATGGTGGCAGATGTTGATTCTTTCGTAATCATTGATGTCTTCAAAGGGAAGATCATAAAAAAAGTATACGTAGATGGGGCACAAGGCTTGAATGATATCACTACGGATAAACTTGGTAATATATATGTATCCGATTCGAAGACGAAAAGGATCTACTATGTTGGTTTATACAAGGGCGATGTAAAAATTTATCTCGAAGGATTGAATGGACCCAATGGAGTATACTATTCAGATCATACACTTTACTTGGTGGATGCAGGCGGATTTTACAAATTGGGCAAGAACAAAGAAAAAATATTGATTGCCGATGGAATGTCGCAAGATACAGACGGTGTGGAGCAAGTTGACGAAGATAATTTTTTGGTTTCTTGTTGGAGTGGGGTCGTTTGGATGGTGAACACGAGTGGAAAAAAAACTATGTTATTGGATACGAAGGCAGAGGGAGTGAATTCTGCCGACATTGGATTCGACAAAAAGAATAAAATTGTGTACGTGCCTACTTTTTGGAAGAACTATGTGGTGGCCTATCAGTTAAATAATTAATTCGGGCAGATGCCAAACTATTTTCTCTGTGTTCAGTACAAGGGCAAGAAATTTGCGGGTTTTCAGATTCAGGATAATGCAATAACTGTACAGGGCGAAGTGGAGAAGGCGATGGAGATTTTCTTCAAGCAAAAAATTCAACTTACAGGGTCCTCGCGCACAGACGCAGGAGTGCATGCCAGAAAAAACTATTTTCATTTTCAAAGTGATTTAGAAAATGTACCCGGGGCAGTTTATCATTTGAATGCGATACTGATGGGTGACATTGCCGTTCAGGGTATTTACAACGTGCCGGAAGATGCACATGCAAGATTTACAGCAGTTGCTCGTGAATACTCCTATCATATATATGATAGCAAGAATCCATTTTTGGAAGACCATTCATGGTATTATCCTTATCCCTTGGATATCGGGTTGATGAATGAGGCAGCGTTGATAGTGCAGGGCTTTCATGATTTTACTAGTTTTTCAAAGAAGAACACACAAGTATTTACCAATAACTGTACTCTAGAGTATGCTAGATGGACAGTTGAGGGGGAGGAGATTCTTTTTAGGGTGAAGGGAAACCGATTTTTGCGAGGAATGGTGCGGGCTTTGGTAGGAACAATGGTAAAGGTTGGAAGAGGCAAGATTTCGGTAAAAGATTTTGCAGATCTGCTGGCTGCGAGAGATAATTCACTGGCTGATTTTTCAGCTCCAGCTCATGGTTTGTTTTTAGAAGACGTTGAATATCCCCCCGAATTACAACAATTGATCACGCAGTAAAAAAATGTTTTCTTCTGTAAGTCTTGTCAGCACTGTATTTCTTTGAATACGACAAAAACAATTCAATTTATTTTGGGGGGAATGGAAATGTCGGCGTATATTTGCAACCCGCTTTGAAAAAAGCGAAGTTCTTTAGAATGATTTTTATGATAATTTTTAGTGATTCTCACTGAAAATAATTTTGTGAAATACATTATTGCAGTTACCTTTGCACTCCCATTGAAAAATGGGCAGTCAAAATCGACTGAAAGATCTTTGAAAGTATGGAATGCAGAAACACTCAAATGATTGATTTTTAATCAGTCAGAGGTAAGGTAAGACGCTAATTTTAACTTTGAAAATTGAGCAAATCAATTTCTACATTATTTACAATGGAGAGTTTGATCCTGGCTCAGGATGAACGCTAGCGGCAGGCTTAATACATGCAAGTCGAGGGGCAGCAGGTTTGTAGCAATACAGATGCTGGCGACCGGCAAACGGGTGCGTAACACGTACGCAACTTACCCATTACTGGTGAATAGCCCAGGGAAACTTGGATTAATACACCATAACACATAGAAAAGGCATCTTTTTTATATTAAAGCTTCGGCGGTAATGGATGGGCGTGCGGTTGATTAGATAGTTGGCGGGGTAACGGCCCACCAAGTCTACGATCAATAGCTGATGTGAGAGCATGATCAGCCACACGGGCACTGAGACACGGGCCCGACTCCTACGGGAGGCAGCAGTAAGGAATATTGGGCAATGGACGCAAGTCTGACCCAGCCATGCCGCGTGAAGGATTAAGGTCCTCTGGATTGTAAACTTCTTTTATCTGGGGCGAAAACAACTCTTTCTAGAGTTCTTGACAGTACCAGAGGAATAAGCACCGGCTAACTCCGTGCCAGCAGCCGCGGT
>JAURIR010000230.1 GCA_030832645.1 Chitinophagales bacterium
CTAATAATCTAAAACTGGGTCTTATATTTAATTACCAAAAACGATACTTGTGGCAACGTTAATCTGTAACAATAGATGCAAGGCATCACAATCCAAAAGATTAAATAATATAAAAAAAGAAAACTGTAAATTCATATACGAGCAAGGAGTATGGTGGCATGGTGTTACCAAGATCTTTTATAGGAGGTTACCAAAATGAGACAAGAACTGTAAGTTCCTGATTCTCATTTATTTGTTGGTTAGATACTGTTAATCAGAGGGTCACTGGTTCAAGTCCAGTCTGAGGAGCCACACTGGACAAGTCCCGCATATTGCGGGACTTTTTCTTTGTCCGTCAGTGAGTTAGGCTAGTTGCATCTTAGTCTTACCATCTCTTTTTTATACAAGGGTATGTTATAAATAAATCACTAATAGAATTAAACATTTATATTACAAAATAGTCTTATTCATATAAAGAAAATAATATGAACCACTCTATGATAAACAAAGCTTTATTACAAAGTTCTCTATTGTTTTTCATTGC
>JAURIR010000231.1 GCA_030832645.1 Chitinophagales bacterium
AGTTAAAAGAAACACTATTTAGATAGGCAAAAACCTTAGCAATTTCTTCCTTTCTCATTCCTAAATAAGGTATAACCTCTTCCTTCGGTTCAAAAAGATTTCCAGAAGAGCTATATGTCCTATCTAATTTTAGCATGATCAAATATACTATGAATTTTTAAACCTTCAATCAAATATAAATACAACAAAAAAGGCGACATTTCTGTCGCCTTGTGCACTCTTGCTCTTTTAATAGGTGGAATGTTGCAGCCATTTTCTTCTTACAAAGACCTTTTGACTTAATTTTAAATTCATTTGAAAAGTATTTTAATCACACTCCGACAAAAAGCTTAGGCTTACATCCTGCTTACTTTTTTCCCAACTTGCCATTGATTTTGGCCGTGAAACAAAGGAGGAATTTGTAGCTAATGAGGAATAAAGACTAAAGTATTTACTGTTCGGTTTTGCTTTCTTGCTTTCAACCCATTGTATTGTAGCGGCAACATCACCTAAGTCTTTGGTCAAATAAATAGTAAACGGCTT
>JAURIR010000232.1 GCA_030832645.1 Chitinophagales bacterium
TGATAAAAGCAAAGGTATAGGCTTTGGTCAACGCAAATTTGACATTATAGGGTACAAAAGCTTCCACGAGTCCACGGTCAAAAATTTCATGGGGCAAAATGCCTGTAACCTCTCCCACAAAACGACCGCCCCAGATGCCGAGGGTCATGGCAAGGACAACGAGCATCGGTATAGTGATCAATGCAGCAGTAATTTTTGGAAGGATAAGGTATGCCTTGGTATTGATGCCCATGATTTCCAATGCATCGATTTGTTCACTTACCCGCATGTTGCCCAGTTCACTTGAGATCTTGCTCCCCACTACACCTGCCAATACCACACAGGTGATGGTTGGTGCAAATTCAAGAATAACACTATCGCGTACTATTTGGGCAATAACCGATCTTGGAATAATTGGAGAAACAAACTGATACGATGTTTGCAGTGTTGAAACTGCCCCGATGAAAACAGAAATAATGGATACGATCCCTAGTGATCCAATGCCTAACTCAACACACTGATGCATCAGTTCTTTCCAGTATA
>JAURIR010000233.1 GCA_030832645.1 Chitinophagales bacterium
TGGAGATGCATTGTATCCCTTCAAGCAAAACACAGACCTGTATTGGCTTACAGGCATCAAGCAGGAAGATTCCATGCTGATCCTGTTCCCTGGAAATCCTGACAAAAAATACAGGGAAGTGCTTGTGCTGGTGAGGCCCAACGAACTGAAAGAAAAATGGGATGGAAAAAGACACCGTGCACCTGAGGCCACTGCCCTTTCAGGGATTGAAACCATCGTTTGGCTGGACACCCTGGATGGACTGCTTCAGCCCATGATTCACCTGGCAGACAACATCTACCTGAACACAAACGAAAATGACAGAAAGGCTAGTGTGTTGGCCGTGAGAGACTATCGCTTTGCACAGGAAATGCGCAACCGTTACCCCTTGCACAACTACAAGAGGGCTGCGAAAATCATGCGCGACCTTAGGGCCATCAAATCACCCCTTGAAGTGGAAGTCCTCCAGCAGGCAATCGATATCACAGAAAAAACATTCAGGAGATTGTTGAAATTCATCAAGCCTGGCGTCTGGGA
>JAURIR010000234.1 GCA_030832645.1 Chitinophagales bacterium
AGGGCTCCTGTATGTGAGACATGCGTACCTCCACAGAGTTCAATCGAGTAGGCAGGATCGATGGTAACCACCCTTACCTTGTCGCCATATTTTTCTCCGAAGAGGGCCATGGCACCAAGTTTCATGGCATCTTCCTTGTCCATTTCCCGGATGATGACCGGAATATTTTCACGGATCTTTGCATTTACCATTGCCGTTACTGCAGCCAATTCTTCGTCTGTCATTTTTGCAAAATGAGAGAAATCAAAACGCATGCCATCATCAGATACAAGGGATCCTTTTTGAGCAACATGCGTTCCCAATACTGTACGCAAGGCAGCATGCAAAAGATGGGTAAGGGTATGGTGGTTGGTGATTTCCTTTCTCCTGTTGGCATTGACTGCGGCAAATACAGCAGCTTCAATTGTTTCGGGCAATGCCGAGACAGTGTGCACAATCAGGTCATTTTCTTTCTTGGTATTGAGTACCTCAATCACATGGTCTCCCATGGTAATGGTTCCGGTATCTCCCACCTG
>JAURIR010000235.1 GCA_030832645.1 Chitinophagales bacterium
CTTCTGCGGCGAATCAATATCACCATTCCCAAAAATTGGAATCTTGATCCTTGGGTTGTTTTTCACCTTTGCAATCAACGTCCAATCTGCTTCGCCCTTATACAACTGCACCCGCGTTCTGCCATGAATGGTTAGCGCCTTCACCCCCACATCCTGCAATCGCTCCGCCACCTCCTCAATGTTCTTCGTGCTATCGTCCCAGCCCAATCGCGTTTTCACCGTTACCGGCAACGATGTCCCCTTCACCACCGCCGATGTCAATCGAACCATCAAATCAATGTCCTTCAATACCCCAGCACCCGCACCCTTGCACACCACCTTCTGCACCGGACAACCAAAATTGATATCCAACAAATCGGGCTGAGTGGCATCCACAATCTTCGCTGCCAATCCCATCGCCTCTTCATCGCCCCCGAAAATCTGTATGCCTATGGGACGTTCATAATCGAAAATATCCAATTTCTGTCGGCTCTTCACCGCATCCCGAATCAACCCCTCACTGCTAATAAACTCAG
>JAURIR010000236.1 GCA_030832645.1 Chitinophagales bacterium
CAATAGTTACACAATCTAAATCATGCTGTGTGTGGATATATAATTTAAGATCATCTACTATTTCAAAATGTATTGGTGTGATATCGTAAAAATGATCAACATATCCCTGAAATTTATTAATTGCCACATCATCACCATAAAAGTGCACCTCGTAACCTAATTGCTTTGCTCTTAACATTGATGCACGATATAAATCGTACATATATTCTGTTGCGCCATATAAATTCATCCTACTATCAAAACTCCAAAATAATTTAATCTCCATGTTTTACAATTTTTATATGACTCTTTTTAAGTGCAAATGATAGTGCTAACCCTTCTGCATTACCTATGTTTGGATAATATGGATTAGTTTCTCTACTAATTATGCTTTGGTATTCAAATATTGGTTTTATTTTTTCAACGTTTAATATTATATCATATATGTCTCCGACATATGGTACATAAAAAACCTCTTCAGAAAATGTATCAATATCATAATCTAAATGATTCTCAATACAATAGTCAACAAATG
>JAURIR010000237.1 GCA_030832645.1 Chitinophagales bacterium
GAAAATTACCCTTGCGATTGGTGATGCCAGGGCGGGTATATCGCAATGAAGCGGTGAGTGCCAGAAGCAATTGTTTTTTCCATCAAATTGAGGGATTGTATATAGACAAAGGGGTAAGTTTCGCTGACCTCAAACAAACGCTGTATTATTTTGTGCAACAGTTTTTTGGTGAAGGCACAAAAGTGAGATTTAGATCGAGTTATTTTCCTTTTACAGAGCCCAGTGCTGAAATGGATATTTGGGCGGGAACAGACACTGAAGAGAATCGTCGATTAACAAAAGGTACGGGTTGGTTGGAAGTGTTGGGTTGTGGAATGGTTCATCCCAATGTATTAAAATCTTGTAACATCGATCCAGAAGAATACACAGGTTTTGCTTTTGGAATGGGTATCGATCGTATCACCATGTTGAAATATGGCATCACGGATATTCGCGATTTCTTTATCAATGATGTTCGCATGTTGAAACAATTTTCGGGCGTATAAGAGCGACGCGTTGACGGCAGATAAAA
>JAURIR010000238.1 GCA_030832645.1 Chitinophagales bacterium
CAAAGGATATGATGAGAGAAATGCCCTGGCAGCCATTGGCGAAAATCATATCAGCGACATGGCAGCAGAGGACCAGTCCAGCTATTCCACCATTCCTCAGATGGAGAAGCATGTTGCAAAACTCAAAAAGTCAATGGAAAAAGCTGCGAAAGATCTGGATTTCATGGAAGCAGCAAGACTGAGAGACCTCATGTTTGAGGGGAAAAATCGTCTCGAAGAAATGAAAAAAGGATCCTGATTTTGAGCTGAAAATCAGGTATGAATTGAGTAAATTCACACTTACTCAATCAGTTACCATGCGCCTTAAAATTGCTGTTTTAACACCTCTCTTTTTTTGCACGATGCTTGCTGTCAATGCACAAAAAGTCAAACCCAGATTCAAAGAACTTGCACTCAATAATCTCGAACATTTTGAAAACTCATCTTCCAACTGGAAGATCATGGGCGCAGTTCAATCAAACTTTACAGATACCTTTCTGCATACAGCAAGAGGAACTGGAGTTCTGTACA
>JAURIR010000239.1 GCA_030832645.1 Chitinophagales bacterium
AATTTGCGGTTGGTAGCAAATTGCTTTCTTGCCTGAATGGCATTTTTGACTCCTTCAATAGTTGGTTCCTGTTCGTAGTATCTTTTGAGAGACTCCTTTCCCCCCAAATAGTCATAGATCAACTCGGAGAAGGAATTTGTTGATTGATACGATATGTATTTACAGTTGGAAGTCATTGTTGTGTTGCAAAGGTAATCTCATATTCATTTATAAAGCCAAGTTGATGGTTGACAGTTAACTGTTAACCGTCAACTGTTAACCACTTCCCCCTCCAAATCATAATCATATGCCTTTGTAATATGTACTGTCACAAAATCGCCGGGTTGAAGAGGCTTTTTTGAGTGAACAATCACTTCATTGTCTACCTCCACACTGTCAAATTCGGTTCGTCCAATATATCGACCTGCTTCCTTCTTATCGATCAGCACTTTCAACTGTTCCCCAATCTTTTGTTGATTTTTTTCGAAACTGATATCTTGCTGGAAAGCTATGATCTCCTGCGCTCTT
>JAURIR010000023.1 GCA_030832645.1 Chitinophagales bacterium
TCAACAGTTATTAGAAATATAGGTGTTCCGGTTGCTCATACCCTCATATCTCTCAATTCCATCAACAAAGGCCTGAGCAAATTGGTCTTGAACGAAGAGGCTATTCGTGCCGACCTTGACAAAAACTGGGCTGTTGTAGCTGAGGCCATTCAAACCATTCTACGAAGAGAGAATTATCCTCAACCATACGAAGCCTTAAAAGAACTCACGAGAGGGAAAACATCCATCGATAAAAAAGCCATTCATCAATTTATCAACAAACTAAAAGTGAAAGCTTCGGTAAAGAAGGAATTGAAGGCGATAAGTCCGTTTAATTATACAGGGATTTAGTTAACTGTTAACCGTTAACTGTTAACGGCCAACTCACTTATGTATTTCCGAGCTGAAATGAAATTGTATTTCAGGATTATTCGCGATCTCAGTATTTAAGAACCATTCGCTCTGCGCGAGGTATACCAAATGACCGTCTTTGTCTGTTACAATATTGCCCGTTTTGAATCGGGTGAATTCATCCAATTTTGCCTTGTTTTCAGCCGTTAACCAGCATGCTTTATAGAACGGTAATGTATTGAATTGAACCGAAGCTCCATACTCTTGCAAAAGCCTGTATTGAATCACCTCAAACTGAAGATCGCCAACACAACCAATTATTTTCCGATTACCATTATGCTGCGTAAACAATTGAGCCACACCCTCATCTGTAAGTTGATTCAAGCCTTTCTCGAGCTGTTTTGTCTTCATTGGATCTTTGTTGATCACCTCTTTAAAGATCTCCGGAGAAAAACTTGGTATGCCAGTGTAGTAATAATCTTCGCCCTCAGTAAGTGTATCCCCGATCTTAAAATTACCTGTATCGAACAAACCGATTACATCCCCCGGAAAAGCTGCTTCAATTACATCCTTGTCCCTCGCCAAGAAGCTGTAAGGATTACTGAAACGAACATCTTTGTCTAATCGTACATGATGATAGAACTTGTTCCTTTCGAATTTACCCGAACAAACCCTTAAAAAGGCAATTCGATCCCTATGCTTCGGATCTAAATTGGCATGTATCTTGAATATGAACCCACTGAATTTATCCTCTTGAACATCTACCACTCTTGCAGTTGTTTCTCTGCTTCGTGGCTCAGGTGAAATTCGGATAAACGTATCCAAGAGTTCCTTGACTCCAAAATTATTGATCGCGCTACCAAAAAATACGGGCGCTGTCTGGCCTTTCAAATACGCTTGATTATCAAAATCACCGTAGACTCCATCAATCAAAGCGGCATCTTCTCTTAATTGAGCAGCATCTTTCTCTCCCACCAAGTCGTCTAAATTCGGATCGCTCAAGTCATCGATATGAACACTGTCTTCTTCTGTAGCTTTCTGATTGGCATTGAAAAGCAATAAACTTTTATCGTATAAATTGTATACTCCTTTAAAGTCCTTCCCCATGTTGATGGGCCAACTCAAAGGATGAAGATGTATCCTCAATTCCTTTTCAATTTCATCCAATAAATCGAATGGATTCTTTCCATCGCGATCTAACTTATTGATGAATACAATTACAGGAGTATCTCTCATTCTACACACTTCCATGAGTTTTCTAGTTTGCTCCTCTACTCCTTTCACGCCATCTACCACCAATACAACACTGTCCACTGCCGTCAATGTCCGATAAGTATCCTCCGCAAAATCTTTGTGTCCGGGTGTATCCAATAGATTGATCAACATTCCCTTGTAATCGAACGACATTACAGAAGTGGCAACGCTGATACCGCGCTGACGTTCTATTTCCATGAAATCACTCGTAGCATGCTTCTTGATCTTATTGCTCTTAACGGCACCCGCCGTCTGAATGGCACCACCAAAAAGCAAAAACTTTTCCGTTAGGGTGGTTTTACCAGCATCTGGGTGGGAAATAATTGCAAAAGTTCTGCGTTTTCGTATTTCGTTCTCGTATTTCATGGATTCAATGGGCGCAAAGGTACATCAAGTTGTCCGTTCGTCATGGAGATTCCCCCTTTACCAAGTTTTTGAAATCCGTCTTGCAACAAAGAATTAATTTTGTTCAATGAGAAAGACGCTTGAGATAGTATGGACGACGCTCAAATTAGCGGTGCAGGAATTGACCAAAAATAAACTGCGCACCTTCCTTTCTCTATTCGGAGTTACCATTGGAATTTTTTGCATCATCGGAGTGCTATCCACCGTAAGCAGTCTGGAAAAAAATATTCAAGACGGTGTGAAGTCATTGGGAAATAACACAGTATATATTGATAAGTGGGATTATCAGGGAGGCGCAGAGTATCCATGGTGGAAATATGTGAACAGACCTAGTCCCAAGCTGAACGAAATGAAATTCTTAAAGGAAAAAGTAAGTGCGAAAATCAATGCCGTTTTCAGCTTCACTACCCAATCATTTATTCAATACGACAACGATAAATTAGACGGTATCAATTACCATGGCATCACGGAAGAATTCGAAAAAATTCAACCTGTTGAAATTGCATATGGCCGTGCTCTTAATCAAATGGATTTTGACTTCGGTACTCCCAATATTGTAATTGGTTACGAAAATGCCGAGATGCTTTTTGGTACTGCAGAAAAGGCATTGGGAAAAGAAGTAGATCTTAGAAATAAAAAAGCAGTCATCGTCGGTGTCATAAAAAAACAAGGTAAGAGTTTCGTAGAGGGCTGGCAGTTTGATAAAAGTATTGTACTCTCCTATAAATTCATGCGCCAGATGCTCTTCAATGAAAGATGGAATAATCCAAAGATCATCATCAAAGGACCCGAAGGGATGAGCAGTGAGGCACTGAAAGACGAACTCAAAGGAGCAATGCGCTCCATTAGACGACTCGGACCCACGGAAGAAGATGATTTCGCACTGAATGCAATCAGTGATATTAGCAAATCGGTCACCAACTTATTTGGAAGCGTAAATCTTGGCGGTTGGCTAATCGGTCTATTGAGCTTGATCGTAGGAGCGTTTGGCATCGCCAATATCATGTTTGTAACTGTTAGGGAAAGAACCCCCATCATTGGACTCAAAAAAGCTATTGGAGCAAAGAGAAGAACCATCCTAATGGAATTCCTTCTGGAGAGTGCCCTCATTTGCATCATAGGTGGGTTGATAGGAATCCTCCTGGTTGTAGTAATGTCACAGTTACTTAGCTCAGCATTCGACTTCCCAATTTATGTTTCTACACAAATTTTAGGACTGGCCATCTTCATCTGCATTGCCATCGGAATGCTCGCAGGCATTATACCTGCCATGATTGCATCCAAGATGGATCCTGTTGTCGCCATCCGATCCAAATAGTCCAAAATCATTTTATTGCATTGTACCTTCGCAGTATGAATAAGGAAGGGAATGTTATCATCCTTGGCATTGAGTCATCCTGCGATGAAACCTCTGCAGCCATTTGTATGGATGGTAAAATTCTTTCCAATGTGATTGCTTCTCAAGATGTGCATATCAAATATGGAGGTGTTGTTCCTGAACTTGCCAGCAGAGCACACATGCAACATATTGTTCCAGTAGTAGAAGAAGCAATTAAAAAAGCAAGTATCCAACTCGAGCAAATTGATGGTATAGCATTTACTCAATCACCCGGACTCATCGGATCATTACTGGTAGGCACCAGCTTTGCAAAATCACTTGCCATGAGCCTTGGTATTCCTTTGATTGCTGTTCATCACATGCAAGCACATGTGCTTTCCAATTTGATTGAAACTCCTTTGCCAACATTTCCATTTTTGTGTTTAACAGTAAGTGGAGGTCATACACAAATCATTTTGTGTGAGGAACCTTTGAAGATGAAAATACTTGGAGAAACATTGGACGATGCAGCAGGAGAAGCATTTGATAAATCGGCAAAATTATTGGGACTACCTTACCCGGGAGGACCATTGATAGACCAATATGCTGCAGCAGGAGATCCTACAAGATTTCATTTTCCTGAACCTCAAATAGATGGACTCAATTTTAGTTTCAGCGGTGTGAAGACCTCCATTTTATACTTCCTTCAAAAACAATTGAAAGAACATCCAAATTTTATTCAGGATAATCTCCATGATCTTTGTGCGTCTATCCAGCATTCTATCATTCAAATTCTGTTGCACAAGTTGAAGAAAGCCAGCATGGAGACCAATATCAAAGAGATCTGCATTGCGGGTGGTGTGTCTGCCAATAAGGGACTTCGTAGAGGATTGCAGGAGTATGCCGATAAATACCATTGGAAAATTCATGTACCAAGTTTTGAATATTGTACCGACAATGCAGCGATGATTGCAATTACAGGATATTATAAATTCTTAAAAGGAGAAATCAACCATTTGAATACCTCTGCAAGCGCCAGAGCAACCTGGGATTGACGTATGGGAAACAATTACTTTCGGTTCAAACAATTCACAATTGATCAGGCAGGATGTGCCATGAAAGTAACGACAGATGCTTCGTTGTTTGGTGCTTGGGTTGCTATGCATGCAAAACAATCACAACGAGCACTGGATATTGGTGGAGGCACTGGACTGTTGAGTTTAATGCTGGCACAAAAAAATGAAACCGCCATAGATGTCATTGAAATCGAACAAGAATGTTTCGATCAAATGAAGCAAAACATCGAAAATTCTGAATGGAAACAAAGAATACATTGTGTTTTACAGGATGTCAACGAATTTGATTCAACTCATAACTACGATATTATCTTATCCAATCCACCCTTTCATCAGCATCAGTTGAAATCAGATCAGCTTGCTATAAATTTAGCCAGGCATGGAGATGAGTTAACGTTGGAGCTACTGTTTAAAAAAGTGAATGAGATGATTGCAGATCATGGAGAGTTTTTTTTATTGGTACCCGCTTACAGAGAACAAGAGACAGAATCAATTGCAGAAAAAAATGGGATGCATCTGCAAAAGAAAGCACCTGTAAAACAATCGGTTTACCATGAGGCGTTCAGAATCATGTATGCATTTTCAAAAAACAACGATTCAGAAATTGAAAAAGCAGAAATTATAATTAAAGATAAATCCGATCAGTATACACCTGAGTTTATTGAACTTTTGAGGGATTACTACTTATTTCTGTAACACTCTCTCTTGTCCCTCCTCTCTCGTCCCTTCTCCCTTAAAATTTCTTCCCCCACCCTAACCAATCGTTTGCATTTGCATAGATCATCAAGCTGAATAAAATCACCATGCCGACGATTTGAGCGTATTCCAAAAACTTATCGCTGGGTCTTTTACCTGTAATGATTTCATAAAGTGTGAAGAGTACGTGACCGCCATCGAGTGCCGGAATAGGCAAAAGATTCATGAAGGCCAATGCAATCGAAAGGAAAGCAGTGATATTCCAGAAAGCTTCCCAATCCCATCCGTATTTTGGAAAAATGGAACCCATGGATTTGAATCCTCCGACACCTTTATAAGCACCCGTAGATGGATTTACAATTTTTTTGAATTGTGTAATATAAAAACCCAATTTGTCAATTGCCTTCATAACACCTGCTGGAAAAGAAGATAAGAAGCTGTATTCTTTGTTTTCAAATGTATAGAGCCCTTGCTTGCTCATTTCATCCATGCTGGGAACCGAAGGAAAAAATCCAATAGAAGTGTCCGCACTGATAACGGTATTTAGAACAAGTAGGTTGCCATTTCTGACAACATGCAGCTGAATTGAATCACCTGCACGGTTTTGAACAGCTGGTTTGAGTTGATCATAGAAATCTATTTTCAACGAGTCGATCCCTACAATTTGATCTTTTGCTAGCAATCCATTTTTTTCTGCAGGTGTTCCTTTGCCAACTTCACCAACAATACATGGTATTCTTGGAAGAAGCAGGATTGAACGCTTTCCTTTTTCAACAACTTTTTCTATGAAATTGACAGGAATCGTCAAGTCCATTTGTTTACCCTCTCTCTCAACCGACATATGATCGCCCAATAGCATGGCTGCATTCATGTCATCGAAATACTTAACGGGTTGATCATTGACTGCAAGAATTTTATCGCCGGTTTTTAAACCGATTTGATTCACTACCGAGTCCACTACCCAAACACCCTGCGTTAAACTTTTATTCGGAAGTTTGGTATCTCCCCAAACGAATAAGGTCATGGCATAAATCACAAACGCCAACAATACGTTTACAGTTACACCACCGATCATGATGATCAAACGTTGCCAGGCCGGTTTGCTTCTGAATTCCCAGGGTTGAGCAGGCTGCTTCATTTGCTCTTTGTCCATGCTTTCATCTATCATTCCAGAAATCTTTACATAGCCTCCCAATGGAAGCCATCCGATTCCATAAAGTGTATCGCCCACTTTCTTTTTTGCAAGTGAAAACCAGGGATCAAAAAACAAATAGAATTTCTCCACTCTGCAACCAAAAATTTTTGCAGGTAGAAAATGTCCAAACTCATGAAGTATAACAAGAATAGAAAGTGCCAAGATCAATTGACCTGCTTGTAATCCAACAGCACTCCAATTTATATCCAACAAAACAGATGATAACATTTTCAAAGTTTAAGAGTCAAAAATAGCCAATAAAGTGCTAGAGATTTATTAAAGAAGCTGCAAAGTTCCTGGCTTCCCCATCGGTATTGAAATAATCTTCCAATGTAGGATGCTCAATGAATGGAATCTCTGCCATGGTTCTTTCGATAATTTCAGTCATATCAAGGAAGCCAACCCTGTTTTTTAAAAATCCATAAACAGCGAGTTCGTTTGCTGCGTTCATGATGCAAGGCAGATTACCGCCTTTGTTCAGTGCAGTGATGGCGAGACCTAAATTTCTGAAGGTCTTGATATCGGGAGGATCAAAATTCAATACAGCGGATTTGGCAAAATTGTATCGTGGATATTCATTTTGCAATCTTTTGGGATAGGTCATTGCATACTGTATGGGGAGCTTCATATCGGGCAAACCCATCTGCGCCTTGATGCTGTTGTCTTTGAACTGCACCATACTGTGAATGATGCTTTGTGGATGAATGACTACTTCAATTTGCGATGGTGATA
The DNA here is from genome assembly GCA_030832645.1 of Chitinophagales bacterium. Classification (GTDB taxonomy): domain Bacteria; phylum Bacteroidota; class Bacteroidia; order Chitinophagales; family Chitinophagaceae; genus Pollutibacter. The sequence continues at coordinate 7,007 of JAURIR010000023.1, forward strand.
GATTAAACAACCATTTTGCTTCAATCATCTCCAACCCTTTGTTCATGAGAGTAGAGGAATCAATTGAAATCTTTGCACCCATGCTCCAATTGGGATGTTGAATAGCATGCTCTCGTTTTACATTAACGAGATAATTGGGTTTCTTTCCAACAAATGGACCTCCTGAAGCAGTTAGAATAATTTTTTCGATCGGATTGGATTGCTCCCCCACCAAACATTGAAATATAGCAGAGTGCTCTGAATCAACTGGTATGATGGAGACTCCTTTTTCTTCTGCTAACTTCATCACCACATCACCAGCCACCACCAATGTTTCTTTGTTTGCCAGTGCGATGGTTTTTCCTTTTTCAACCGCTTTGATGGTAGGCTTCAATCCTGCAAATCCTACAATGGCTGCCATCATTAAATCGTACACATCAGAAGCAGCAGCTTCAACCAATCCGGGATCACCTGCAAGTATTTTGATACCTTTTCCCGCCAATGCATCCTTTACCAGATTGTATTTGGTAGTATCAGAAATCACCACAATCTCGGGATTGAATTCCAATGCTTGCTTGATCAAAACATCATGATTGGAATGAGCAGTAAGCACGGTCGCTTTGAATAAATGCGGATACAAACGGATTACTTCAAGTGTTTGCTTGCCGATGGATCCGGAACAACCAAATATGCCGATTCTTTTCAGTGCCGCTGGCGGCATTTCTTCATCAGAAAATTGATGTGAGAAATCAAATTGCATGGAATGAATTTAAAGGATTTGGATCAGTTTTTCAAGTTCGTTGGCCAATTTGCGGTCATTGCTCAATCGAGGTACTTTGTTTTGACCACCCAATTTCCCTTCCGATCTCATGTAATCGATGAAGGCATTTTTTTTGAGTGGACGAATAACGAGCTGTTGAAGAATATTTCCCTTGATCAAATCATCGTAATAAATATTCTTTAATCGCATATTGGCATCCACCTCTTCAGCAAATGCCTGCAGGTTTTGTGGAACCTCTTCAAATTCCACAAACCATTCGTGGTATGATTTCCCTTGATGCTGACTTACCATCGGAGCAACGGTGAATTCAACAATTTTAGCATTGAAAGAAGCTGCAGCTTTCATAAGACTGTACTCTACTTCTTCTCCGATCACGTGTTCTCCGAAGGCAGATATAAAATGCTTGATTCTTCCGCTGACCACAATGCGGTAAGGATCCAGCGAAACAAATTTAACAGTGTCTCCAATATTGTATCCCCAAAGGCCGGCATTGTTATTGATGATGAGTGCATAATTTTCTCCCAGCTTCACGTCTTTCAACGATAATCGGGTTGGATGCTCGTTAAAAATTTCACTGGAAGGGATGAATTCGAAAAATATTCCTGAGTTGGTATTCAGTAATAATCCCTCTTCCTCACGTGTATCTTGAAAAGCGAAGAAACCTTCCGACGCAGGAAATGTTTCAATGGTATCTACTTTTTTACCGATGCTGTCCAGCAATTTGGTTTTGTAGGGAGTGAAATTGACTCCCCCATGAACCAACACACTTAATTCCGGAAAAATATCTCCAACCTTTTTTCCCTTTTTTTCCATCGACCGATCAAAATACATTTGCATCCATGGGGGAATGCCACTTATCAATGTCATGTTTTGGCTGATCGTTTCTTCTACTATTTTATCCAACTTGGTCTCCCAATCTTCGATACAGTTCGTTTCAAAACTTGGAAGCTGGTTTCGTTTGAGGTATCCAGGTATGTGATGGTTTACGATTCCACTTAATCTACCCGTTGGTATCCCCCCAATTCGATCCAAGGTGGGTGAACCCGAAAGAAAAATCATATTTCCAGCCACAAAATGTGCATTACCGGTAGTAGCGATATAAGTTAACAAGGCATTTCGAGCAGTATTGATATGATTGGGAATGGAATCTTTGGTGATGGGAATGTACTTGGCTCCGGAGGTGGTTCCAGAGGTCTTGGCCAAGTAAATAGGTTTCCCAGGCCATAGAATATTCGGCTTACCCTCTTTAATCTCCTGGATATACCCTTTGAGAAGTTCATAATCCCTGATAGGGACTGCTTGTTGAAAAGCAGCATGGTCAGCTACCTGGTTCAAAAGATGGTCTTTTCCGAATTGGGTGGATTGCCCTTTTTTGAGGAGGTATTGGAGGATATTGGTCTGATCAGCGAGGGCTGTGCGCATGGAGCGCTGAATACCTTTATATATGTAGTCGGCAAAAGGCTTCGCCAACTGAGATTTTATGTTCATTTTCAATGAAATAGACGTTGGGCAAAGGTAGGTTTCGACCCGCAAATCTGGTGTTTATCCGGATAAGATTTTTTGGGGAGATACTTGCTAAAAAGCCAAAATCTACTTACCTTCGCACTCCTAAAAATTTTGAATCATGTTCGCAATTGTTAAGATAGCAGGTCATCAATACAAGGTGGAAGCAGGCCAAGAATTGTACGTTCCACACATCGAAGGCAAAACCGGAGATAAAATTCAGCCAGAAGTATTGTTGGTTGACAATGCTGGCAATCTTACAGTTGGGAAAGACATCAAGCAAAAGGTGAATGCAGAAATCTTGAGCGAAAAACAAGGCGATAAAGTAATTGCATTCAAAATGAAAAGAAGAAAAGGATTCCGTAAGAAAATCGGACACCGTAAATTGTATACCAAGATCAAAATTGAAAGCATCGCTTAATAATAATTTTCAGACGATTTAAACTCTAACGTCATGGCACATAAGAAAGGAGAAGGTAGTGTAAAGAATGGTCGCGACTCACAAAGCAAAAGATTGGGAATAAAAATCTTTGGTGGACAACCTGCTATTTCAGGCAACATCATCTTGCGTCAACGTGGAACACAATACCATCCAGGTAAGAATGTTGGCGTTGGAAAAGACTTCACCATCTTCGCTACATCAGACGGAGTTGTTGAATTCAGAAAGTCAAAAGGGAACAAAACCTTTGTTTCTGTTCAGCCCGTTTCGGTCGCCATTTAAACTTTCGTTAAAAAAAATTTTGCAGTTTCGGAAAAGTGTGTTTACTTTTACGTTGTAATCCATTTTTCTAACCATTAAATTCTAAACAAAATGGCAACTGCTAAAAAAGCTGCAAAGAAAAAAGCTGCTCCTAAAAAGAAAGCCGCTAAAAAAGCTGTTAAGAAAGCTGCTCCTAAGAAGAAAGCTGCTAAAAAGGCTGCTCCTAAGAAGAAAGCTGCTAAGAAAGCTGCTAAGAAGAAGTAATTCTCTTCAAAGCAAAATAATAAGTCCCGCCTCGTGCGGGACTTTTTTTATACCCCTATTTATCTTTGCGTCATGCCAGACAACTATGCCATTGCCGATCAGTTCAGTCTCTTGAGCAAACTAATGGACATCCACCAGGAAAATAGCTTTAAGTCAAAGTCCTACTCCAGCACTGCCTTTTCCATCGAGAAACTTCCCGTACAATTGGAACAAATTCCCCGAAGTGATATTCCCAAGTTGAATGGAATCGGAGAATCCTCGGCAAAAAAAATAATTGAATTACTGGATACAGGTAAACTGACTGTATTGGATGATCTAATAGCAAAAACTCCCCAAGGCATCCTTGAAATGATGCAGATCAAAGGGCTAGGCCCCAAAAAAATATGCACTATTTGGAAAGAGATGGGTATAGAATCGATTGGGGAACTGCTTTATGCGTGCAATGAAAACAGATTACTCCTTTACAAAGGATTTGGAGAGAAGACGCAAAAAAATGTTGCTGATGCCATTACGTACTATTTAAGAAATCAGGGGCATTTTCTCTACGCGGAGATCATTGAATATGCCACTCATCTTCAAAATACCTTTCAAAAAGAGTTCCCATCGAATCAAGCCACTATCGTGGGCGATATTGCCAGACAACTACCCACCACAGATAACATCTCCCTATTAACAGATGCAGATGCTGCCTTGATAAAAACATTTATGCTCTCCAATGGTTTTGAATTGCTCAACGAGGAGAATAATTCAGCCGAATTCAACGGTCAGGAACAGGTAAGAATCGAAGTAATCTTCAGCAGTCCTATTTCATTGATTAAAAATCAATTCCAACTCAATGCATCTAAGGAGTTTATGAATGCCTGGATAAATGAATTTACTCCTTCATTAGAAAATGTGAAAACCGAGGAAGAGATCTTTCAGAAGGCTGGCATACACTACATACCTCCTTTCCTAAGAGAAGAACCAAATACTATTCAAGTAGCCAAGGAGAAAATGTTCAACGATTTGATCCAACCCTCCGATATCAAAGGAATCATTCATTCGCATAGCGATTGGAGCGATGGATTGAATACGATAGAAGCAATGGCAAAAGCATGCATACAACAAGGGTTCGAATACCTTGTTATCAGCGACCACAGCAAGTCTGCCTTTTATGCCAATGGCCTTTCTGAAGAACGAATCAAAGCACAACACCAATACATCGACGAGCTTAATCAGCAATTCGCACCGTTCAAAATATTTAAAAGTATTGAGTGCGATATTCTCAATGATGGCAGCCTCGACTATTCAAGCGGATTACTTGGAACTTTTGATCTGGTGATTGCTTCCATCCATTCAAATTTAAAAATGATTGAGGAAAAGGCCATGCAACGGATTATGGCCGCCATTGAAAATCCCTTTACCAGGATTTTGGGGCATCCTACAGGAAGACTCCTGCTCAGTAGAGAAGGTTACCCTATTGATCACAGAAAAGTGATTGATGCATGCATCTCAAATAAAGTAGTTATTGAAATCAATGCACATCCAAGAAGATTGGATATGGATTGGAAGTGGATCAATGATGCTCAGAACAAAGGCGCATTGTTCTCCATCAATCCAGATGCGCATTCCATCGAAGGCTATAAGGATATTAAATATGGTGTGTTGGCATCTCAAAAAGGAGGACTGAAACCGAGCAGCAACCTATCCAGTTTTTCGTTGGCGGAATTCGAGCAATTCCTTTCCAATTATAAAAGTTGATTACTTCTTTTTGACTTCGTTCCAGATTGCATCTAACTCTTGAAGAGAAAGATCCGTCATATTCTTGCCTTGTTGTTGCACTATAACTTCCATTTGCTGGAAACGTGTCATAAAAGTATGATTGGTCCTCGAAAGTGCTTGATCGGGATCTATGCGAAGAAATCGCGAGTAGTTTACCAAAGAAAAAAACAAATCCCCCATCTCCTCTTCCACCCTTATTTTCAATTGCTCTGAGTTAGACTCATCAAATTGCTTAATAGCCTCTTTCACTTCTTCCATTTCCTCCATCACTTTGTCCCAAACCTGCTCACGGTTTTCCCATTCAAATCCCACCTGCTTTGCCTTTTCCTGAAGACGCATGGCCTTCACCATTGGTGGAAGCGATGTAGGCACCCCACTGAGTACAGAGGTTTTCCCTTCTTTTAATTTTAAGCTCTCCCAGTTCCTTTTCACATCTTCTTCGTTCTCCACTTTCACATCTCCATATATATGTGGATGGCGCGCAATCAGTTTTGTTTTAATTGCCTCCACTACATCATCGATAGTGAACTTTTGTTGTTCACTGGCAATCTTTGCATAGAAAAGTATATGTAGCAAAACATCCCCTAATTCTTCTTTGATCTCTTGCCAATCTTCTTTGGTGATGGCATCAGCCAATTCATAGCACTCTTCAATGGTTAGTTGTCGAAGTGTATGAATGGTTTGTTTTTTATCCCATGGGCATTTCTCTCTTAATTCCTCCAACACTTCCTGCAAGGGGGCAATAGAATATTTTAGTTGATCGGTCATGATGATGTAGTTATTTTTTTAGTTGAATTCCCAGCCCTATGAGTGATTTGAACTGAAGGGCAGGTAAATTCTTATTGGGTCCAAATAATTTTGCATCGTCGTCATAAATCAAGTCAACCCCCCACGTAACATTGAAGAATTTTGAAATTTTTACGCTCAATACGTTGGTCATGAACACATCGATATTCTGCGGATTGTTTCGATAGTTCGAGAATAGATCGAGCTTGGTTTTATAAACGACGTTTGGATTGATTTCTTTTAAATAATTGATTGTAGCATATGCCCCTAGTTCAAAATTGGAGGTTTGTCCGGTTTTTACACCATACAAACCCTTCTGAGAAAGTACAGGATCGGTAACAAACACCCATCTGGCAGTAAAAGGTGACAAGAACAAGGAAATGGTTTTTTTAGGCCGAAAATCAAAACCAGCACTGTTAAGTAGGTAGCCAGGCGACATGAAATTGGAAGTAAAGTTCTTTTTCGTGCCTGAAAAAGTATAGCCTTTAAAAAAGCCAGATCGTAAGTTGGAAAGAAATGCAAGATTGGTTTTCGTATTCACTGAGTAACCAACTTTTGAAACAAAATCGAATCGATCGTCATTTTTTCTACTTCCCAAACTCGTAGAATTCACATATCCAAGGTTGAAATCGAAGTTATTGTCCCACCGCAATTTTTCTTTACTGTATCGAGCATACATGTTTAAGATAGAACCTATTGAGATTGAAAACTTATCACCCCCAGCCGCCCAATTGCTGAGAGATGCTTGGGAAAAGGTGAGATTATACAGGATTCCCTTTTGCCATTTTTTTGATTGATCTGCATCTGTTTTTAATTTGATAACCTTTTGGGATTCCTTTTGCAGATTCATGATAATATTGTCCTGACCAACAATGGAAGAACATGTTCCAAGACAAAGAATGAATAAGAGCCTTTTCATTTGGATTGGCAAGATAGAAATTTAATGGAAAGACTGGATTATCTGCGATGAGCCAGCTTTCCCACTGGGAGGGATTAAACTAAAAATCCTGCACCTCGTGCAGGATTTTAGCATGTGCCCAAGACTGGATTCGAACCAGCACGCCGTTTCCAGCGCTACCACCTCAAGGTAGTGCGTCTACCAATTTCGCCACCTGGGCCCCAGGGATGATAAATTTATGTAAAAATTAACCAGCTCTAAGTGGAGTTATTTTAAAAGTGCCATGCGAAATGTTGTTCCCTTTCCTGGTTCAGAATTTTTTATTGTAAGATGGCCCTGATGGTACTCCTCCACTACCCTTTTAGAAAGAGTAAGGCCTAATCCCCATCCACGTTTTTTGGTTGTAACACCAGGATTAAATATTTCTTTTTGCAAGGAATACGACATTCCCTTTCCTGAATCGGTGATGTCGATAAACACTTCTCTTTCCGTTTCAATAATGTCCACTTTAATTTCCCCCAAACCATCCATGGCATCGAGGGCATTTTTAAGAATGTTCTCCAGCACCCACTCAATAAGGGCGTGTGCTACATATAGTTGAACCGGGTGATCTGGGTATTGCACAACCTGGATGTTGATTTTTTCGGCTGCTCGTTTTCGAACATAATCTACAGCATGAAAAACCAATGCAACAATGTCTGTTTCGGTCTTTTTTGGAATACCGCCGATCATACCAAAACGTTCAGCAATCAACCTCAGGCGATCGATATCTTTTTCCATTTCAGGCAAAACACTGGACGGGTCTTTGCCTTCCTGAAGGAGCATCGACCAACCAGAAAGTGCTGATATTGGAGTACCCAGTTGATGCGCTGTTTCTTTTGCAAGTGAAGCCCAGAGCTGATTTTGGACTGATTTATGTCGGTTGTTGATAAGAATCAATACAGTTATAAAAAAGATAATGACCATCAACAATTGCACCATCGGAAAATACCTCACTTGTTTTAAGAGAGTCGATTCTCCGTAATAATATCGGTTGAATTTTTTTCCGTCTTCGGTTAAATACGTTGTAATAAAGTGATTTTGTGATTTGAATTGCCTAAGACGTTCTGCAAGAAATTCTTTGTCGCTTATTACTCGATTACTATCGAGATTTATGAAACTCATTACACTGTCCTTCTCATCTGTTTCAATTACTGGAATGGTTTTTTGTTCAGCAATGATTATGGAAGAAATAGAAAGATCCTCCCCTGCAAATGCATTGGCTACAACTTTTTGAGCTGCCACCCATTCCTGCACAATCTTTTTCTCTCTTTGCGAGATTTCTTCCGCTAAAAAATTTGAATAGAAAAAAGAACCGATAACAATAGCTGCACCGATGATCGACAATCCTCCTTTCCAGTAAGACAATTTATTCATGAAATTGCTTGGTTGCAACAAATTTGACGAATTATAACAACCGCACAAATTATTTTCATAGATAAGCTGTTATTTTGCTAATTACATGAGTCATCCACACCATTCACCCTCCGTTGCAGTTGTCATTTTAAATTGGAATGGGCAACATTTTCTTCAACAGTTTCTCCCTTCGGTGATGGCATCCAGCTATGATTCATTAAAAATATATATTGCCGACAATGGTTCCAACGATTCATCTGTGGCATTTTTAAAAAATACTTATCCGCAGATTAGTGTGATAGAACTAACCGAAAACAAGGGTTTCACGGGCGGATACAATGAATCATTGAAAGACCTGAATGAAGAATACATTGTTTTGTTGAACTCAGATATTGAGGTTACGCCCAACTGGATAAAACCAATCATATCACTATTCGAAAAAGACGAAAAAATCGCTGCCATTCAGCCTAAAATTCTTCGATTTGATAAACGAGATGAATTTGAGTATGCAGGAGCATCCGGCGGATGGATCGATGCCTATGGCTACCCTTTTTCAAGAGGCAGAATTTTTGATACCCTTGAAATAGACAGGCATCAATACGACGATGTTCAAAACATCTTTTGGGCTTCTGGCGCAGCGATGTTTATAAGAAGAAAGCTTTTCTTTGAAGTTGGTGGATTTGATAGTTACTTTTTTGCTCACCAAGAAGAGATCGATCTTTGCTGGCGACTCCAATTGGCGGGCTATAAGATCCTTTCTTGCCCTTCATCCATTGTTTACCATGTTGGCGGCGGCACTTTGTCGAAAGAAAATCCTCAAAAAACATATTTAAATTTTAGGAACAACCTGATCATGTTATTCAAAAATTTAAACGGGCTACAACGTTTATATATCGTATCCATTCGCTTTGTTTTGGATGCCATCAGTGCCTGGAAAAATTTAGTTTCAGGAAAACCCACTTTCTTTTTTGCAGTGGCAAAAGCACATGTTGGCTTTTTCAACTGGGTTCTTTTTCATCAAAAAACAAGCATTTTTCCCGTTAAAAGAATTGCAACCCCATCTGGCATCTATGCGGGAAATATCGTCTGGGATTACTTCGTAAAGGGCAAAAAGTACTTTTCAGAAATTGTTAAAAATTGAAAGTAAATTTTAGCAGGTTTTGTTACCTTTGCGGGGCAAATCCCTATTATGCAACACAGTACGACAAATCCAGAAGAACAGAAAGATTTCGGAAGAAACTGGGTATCCTCCTCCCGCTTTCTTTTTCACGTGCAACTATTTGCATTCCTAGCGTTTGTTATGGGAGGCTGCTATGGTTTGTATTCTAAGCATTACAAAGGCAAACCAAAGGTAGAAGTTCAAGAAAGCTCATTGTATACCCCAAAATACAAGTAAGAAAATAGTTTGTCGGATTGCATTAATCATTATTTTTGCAGCCCATTAAAGCTCTTATTCTTGCGGAAGTAGCTCAGCTGGTAGAGCATAACCTTGCCAAGGTTAGGGTCGCGGGTTCGAATCTCGTCTTCCGCTCAAAAGTTCCATCTTCAGATGGAATTTTTCATTTTGAGTAGTTTTGTTCTTTGCCCGGGTGGTGGAATTGGTAGACACGCAGGACTTAAAATCCTGTTCGCCGAAAAAGCGAGTGCGGGTTCAAGTCCCGCCCCGGGCACACTCAAAATCGCAGTACTTTCTTCTTTAATCCTGCTTCCAATACTATACTAAGCACTACTACTGCCAACGCTCCTATTACATTCAGCCACAACCAGCCAATATCCGTAAATGCATACATGGCCAGCACCAACAACTCTCCCAAAATAGCTGCAATAAAAACCGCATTTCCTCCCACCCATTTTAAATAGAAGGCTACCAAAAAAATACCTAGCATCACTCCATAAAACCAGGAGCCTAATATATTCACTGCTTCGATTAAGCTACCCAGGTTCGTGGCAAACTGGGCGAATATGATACAGAAAATACCCCAAAAGAGTGTATACATCCTAGATAAACTAAACTCCTCTTGTTCGGTAGTATCCGATTTGATGTATTGTTTGTGAAAATCAATCAATGTGGCTGATGAGAGGGCATTCAATGCTGCTGCAATACTGCCCCATGCCGCCAGGAATATCACTGCAATCAATAATCCGATCAACCCATGCGGCATATGATCCATTACAAATCGAATGAATACATAGTTGGTGTCATTACTCTCAACAAGAATTCCGGATTCCTTGATGATGGATTTCAATTTGTTTCTCAAAGACTCCTCGCTCTGATTGATTTGCCTCAAAGCATCGATATCGTCTTTGTGATTCAATTGATTTCTCTCAACGATTTTCTTTTTTTGTAAACTGTTTGCATCGTGCTCTTTTTCCAAAGCAATGATTTGCTCACGGTATGCCGTCTTCTTCAATTTGCTTATTGCAAGGTCATTGAAATAAAGAGGGGAAGTATTGTATGTGTAGTAAACAAAGACCAGTACCCCGACCATCAAAATAAAAAATTGCATCGGAATTTTTACGATTCCATTCATGATCAACCCCCACCTGCTCTGACGGATGGAACTGGCAGTGAGGTATCTTCCTACCTGACTTTGATCTGTACCAAAATAAGAAAGGGATAGAAAAAAACCACCAATGATACCACTGATGATGTTGAACCGATCGTTCCAATTAAAGCCCTTCTCAGTGAAACCTGTTGTGATTACATTCATCTTTCCAAACTGATCGCCCACTTTCACCGCAGCAGCCAATCCCATTCCTTCGGGCATCATTTGAATCAATAGATAGGCAGCTAAAAACAACCCAGCAAAAATGATGATCAGTTGCAATTGTTGTGTGTAAGCCACTGCCCTTGCACCACCACTTACGCTATAAATTATCACAATACCTCCCATCACCACATTGGTGAGATAGATATTCCAATCGAGAACAGATGAAAGAATAATCGCAGGTGCATATACACTGATTCCGGTTGACAAAGCCCGTGAGAGTAAAAATAAAAACGAAGTAAAGGTCCTTGTCTTTTTGTCGAATCGTTTCTCTAAATACTCGTAGGCAGTATAGATATTCAGTTTATGAAAAATCGGAATGAACGTGATGCACAGCACTATGGTTGCCAGAGGCAATCCAAAATAGTATTGTATAAAGCGCATCCCATCTGCATATGCTTGCCCCGGTCCGGATAGAAATGTTACGGCGCTTGCTTGCGTTCCAATCACACTCAGCATAACCATGTACCAAGGTAATTGGCGACTGCTCCTGAAATAGCCATCAATGTCTTTGGTTGCTCTTCCCTTGTATACACCGTACAAGACCACCAAAACAATGGTGAGCACCAGCACTGACCAATCTAAGATGCTCATCGTCTATCCCGTTTGTACAAAATTGCTGCAATTAAAATTCCTATCAGCAATCCCAGGGCAATTTTTCTCCTCACAAGCGCGATCAATACGCCTATGGCCAACCCCACAATCAGGCCAAATACTGGAGAGCGAGTGGGACTATTTGACTTCATTTACTTTTAGATTTGGATTGGATATCAGATTCGCAAACAACCTGAATGCACCCGGTACACCGGCAGGAAGTTCACGATAGAATACCAATCCTGTATATATAAAGCGCCCCTTCCCTTCATTTCTTACAATCAAACTTCCAGTTTGATCTGCTTCGTTTTGATCGTGCATAGAAAAGAGTGCGCGATAATCTGGAGAAAATGCATCTGCGAAATAAATACCTCTTTCCTGCACCCATCCTTTGAAGTCTTCAGAGGTAATTTTATTGGGGTAATTCAACACAGGATCTTTTTCATCCAAGAATTTGATTTCACAATCTTCCTCTGTAATTCGTCCACGTGAAACAGTAAAAGGTTTAGGTCCTATTTTGAGTTTGGATAAGGGTCCTGCAAAACTGTTGGTATTGTATTGCACTACCATGTTTCCACCGTTTCTAACATATTCCATCAATACATCGTACTTCTCGTCCATCCAATCATTTACGTTATAGGCTCTTACTCCCACCACAACTGCATCGAGCGATTTGAGTCGATCTGCAGTAATATCATTCTTGTTCAATTCAATCAATTCATAGCCCATCATCTCAATAGCAGCAGGAACTTTATCTCCTGCTCCCACTATATAGCCAATTCGCTTTCCAGTTGTTTTCAAATCGACTTTTACCACCATTTGATCATTCTTACTGAAATAAACCAAGGTTGGAATATGTTCATATGATATCACGTGCATGAAAGGAATATCACTTCCCGTGTTGGAAGGATTGCCAGAGTTTACTTTAGAATTTGTATTGACCAATAGAGGATTGAGAGGAGTGGTCGTAACCTGAGAAGGAATCACATAAACAGGATGCAAGAACTCACCAATAGCAGGATCTACATTTCTGAACATGACTGGCACAAGTACATCCATATCTTCTCCAGACATTTTCAATTTCACTTTCACCTGAAGTGTGGGCTTGTTTTCTGCCATACCAATCAGCTGCTGATCAGATACATTAAAACTTCCTTTGTTCATCGGATTCGCCAACCAATAGGGTTGTGAAACGGCTCTATCTTTTGCAATAGGCAGTGTTATGAGTTGATTCCAATTTACATTATTGGAAAGAGTTGCACCAGGACTCATTTCCATACCCTCTATAGAAAAATTGGAGACAGTTGCTGATATGGATGAACGATTATTGATGGTTAGGTTCACTTTGAGCGAATCACCCTGTTTTACAAATTGTTTGTCGTTGATTGCCTCTAAATGGATTCCCATGACCATTCTAATAAGTTTTTCAACTTCGGCTGATTTCAACTTTTTCCAATACTCATCCTTGATGCTGCCGAGGGCTTTTCGAATTTCCAATAGTTGAGAAACAGATGCGGATGGACGATTTACGTCGTACGAACTAATCAATTTGTCTACCATTGAACTGATGGCAGATCCTCCCTCCAAACGATTCCAAGAACAATCAATTCCATCCATTGGATCTTTATCTGCTTTATCACCCAACGTATGTGAAAAATATTCAATTGCTACTCCACGTGCAGCGGCAGAACCGAATCCCTGTGAGCGGTGCTGACTTCTGCTTTCTGATGAAATTTCTCCTATACTTTTACCCAATAGAGGTAGATAATCTCCAACATCCAGCTTCATCTGATTTTCTGCCGTAGTATTGTTTCCAAAGAAATTGGAAGTATTCCACATAATTCTTTTCGCTTTCCAGGGAGTAACTCCATATTTTAATTGTTCCGGAAAACGGGAAGGATCAGCTGCTGCAATAAAAGCTTCGCGAGCAATAACTGCGGATCCTGAGTGATGTCCGTGTCCTGCTCTGCTATCTTCAGGAAATCTGGTTAGAATAATATCGGGACGAAAATTTCTGATGACCCAAACTGCATCGGACAATATTTTTTCTTTTTCCCAAAAACTCAGTGCTTCTTCTGTTCTTTTTGAAAAACCAAAATCAAACGCTCTGGAAAAAAATTGTTCAGCGCCATCTACTCTTCTTGCAGCCAATAATTCTTGCGTTCTAATCAATCCCAATTCAAACCCTTGCTGATTGCCAATTAGGTTTTGTCCACCATCTCCCCTCGTCATTGCCATGTACCCTGTTCTGTATTGTCGTGTGCGGGCCATGTAAGCAAGCAATCGAGTGTTTTCATCGTCGGGGTGAGCTGCCATATAAAGAACAGATCCCACAACATTCAACTTTTTCATGGCATGAAGAATCTCTCCGCTGCTCCACTGCTGTTGTTTTTGAGCCAGGGATACATTCAAAAAAAAGAGATGAAAAACTAAAATCGAAAAGGCCACGATTACTTTTCTGGAAGCGGTAAAAATAGTAGGCATAGAATCGTTATTGGTTGATGTCTTAAAAATAAAGAATTAGGGTGGATAAAAATCTTGACGGGCGTTTTTCTTTCCAATTACTCGGTATATTTATAACATGAAAAGAACGATATTTTTCAAACTCATTTTTTCAGCAACCATCTTGCAATTTTCCAATTCAACATGGGCGCAAATCAACCCTTATCAATACAGTATTTCAAAAACAGCTAAGGGAAGCAATGGGGCTGTATCTTCTGCACATCCTATTGCCAGTATGGTTGGTCTGGAAATATTAAAAAAAGGAGGCAATGCATTTGATGCTGCCATCGCAACCCAACTTGCACTCGCAGTTGTATATCCAGGTGCTGGAAATATTGGAGGAGGAGGATTTCTGGTTGCATACACCGAAAAAAAGAAGTCTATTTCGATTGATTACAGAGAGAAGGCACCGGCAGCTTCCGATCGAAACATGTACCTCGATAAAAATGGTAACCCACTAATGGAACTTAGCCAGAATGGCCATCTTGCCAGCGGAGTTCCTGGAACAATAGCAGGACTCTTTTCTTCTCATCAATATGCAAAACTCCCATTTACTACACTGATACAACCTGCGATCGATTTAGCAGATAAAGGATTTGTCATTACAGCTGCAGAAGCAAGATCGCTCAACGGAACAAAATCTGCCTTTATTAAATACAATTCCGTTCTTCCAGTTTTTGTTAAAGAAACAGCATGGAAAGAAGGTGATACACTGGTGCAAAAAGAATTGGCCGCTACACTGAGTAGAATAAGAGATCAAGGAGCAAAAGGATTCTACGAAGGCGAAACAGCAAGATTGATAGTTGAAGAAATGAAAAGAGGAAAAGGGAATATCAGCCTGGATGATTTAAAAAACTATTCTGCGGTTCAGCGACCTGCCATATCATTCGATTACAAAGGTTATCAGGTTATTGGAATGCCCATGCCAAGTAGTGGTGGACTATTGATGCAACAGATGATGAAGATGATTGAAGACAAAAATATTGCCGCTATGGGTTTTCACTCCCCTTCTGCAGTGCAATTGATGATTGAGGTGGAGAGAAGAGCCTATGCAGACAGAGCAGAATTCATGGGTGACCAGGATTTTGTAAAAGTGCCGGTAAAAACCTTATCGAGTAAAAGTTATTTGAAAAAACGAATGGAAGATTTTATTCCAGGCAAAGCCACCCCAAGCGATATCATCAAGCCAGGCAATGTAAATCCAGAGAGCGAAGAAACCACCCATTTATCAGTTGCAGATGAGTTTGGAAATGTAGTGAGCGTAACTACTACCCTCAATGGTGGATACGGATCTAAAACAGTTGTAGCAGGTGCTGGATTTTTACTGAACAATGAAATGGATGACTTCAGTGTAAAACCTGGTGTGCCGAATATGTTTGGAGCAGTAGGAAAAGAGGCCAATGCCATTGCACCTGGAAAAAGGATGCTCAGTTCCATGACGCCAACCGTAGTGGTTAAAAACAAGAAACCATATTTAGTAGTTGGAACACCTGGAGGAACCACCATCCCTACCTCCGTCTTTCAAACCTTGGTCAACATAATTGAATTCAATCAATCACCTCTGGATGCAGTAAATAATCCAAAATTTCATCACCAATGGCTTCCAGACCAAGTGGCTGTTGAGCAGGATTTTTCACCATCACTGCAGCAATCTTTGAGCAACATGGGCTACAGCTTTCAAAAAAGGGGGCAAATTGGAAGAACGGAAGTCATCAAAATTGAATGGCAGGGCAAAAAAATAAAACAGATGGATGCAGTTGCGGATAAGAGAGGAGACGACCACGCTGCTGCTTATTAAACCGTATTATAACATTTTATTGTAATCCAATCAGTTGCCCAGATTGGTTAACTTTGCCGTAAACAGCGATTCTGAGAAAGGCAGCTAAAATAACAGGGTACATAGCAGGGGCCATATTGGCTTTCTACCTCATTTTTTGGATGTCATTGAAAATCCCCTTTGTTCAGCAAAAGCTGATTCATTTTGCAACCGACCAACTCAGTAAAACAATAAAAACAGAGGCTAAAATTGGCAAGGTAGATTTCACTTTGTTCAATACATTTAATTTACGAGACGTATTGGTGCGGGATCAAAAAAAAGACACCTTACTATTTGCAGGAAATCTCAGTGTGAACATCACAGATTGGTTTTTTACTAGAAAAAGATTCACTGTTTTTTATGTAGGGTTGGAAAACGCGAATATTCATATTTCCAGAACGGATAGTATATGGAATTATCAATTTATTCAAGACGCTCTCTCGAGCAACTCTAAGGGAGGAGGGCAACCTAGTCAATTAAAACTGGATGTCAAATCACTCTATCTCAGAAATATCCAATTTTTGGTAGAGGATAAATGGAGAGGTGAAAACCAAACAATAAATCTGGGGAAGCTCCAGCTAAAAGCATCCGAGATTGATCTCTTGAAAAAACGCATCATACTGGAAGATATTTCTATTCAGGATCCGGTCTATCGCATTTTTCAATACGACGGTAATCGTCCAGATTCCCTCATACCCTATTCAGATCCAAACATAAAAGAAATATGGAATAAAGATCGATGGCTAATACAAGCAAATGAAATCCATTTAAATAATGGGCTTTTTCAGTTGGATGTAGATTCCATAGGCACTACCCTGCCTTATTTTGATGGAGAACATTTTCAATTTGCATCGATCAATGGTAGTCTACACAATACCCGTTTCGTGGAAGAAAAAATCACTACGGAACTCGATGTAAGCACAAAGGAAAGAAGCGGTTTCCGGGTAAATAAATTGCGTGCCGACATGCAAATAGACCCTAGCAGCATGAGCTTTAAAGATCTGAGCATCCTCACTCCGCACAGCAGGATCCAAAATTATTTTGCAATGGACTATCGGTCTTTCACAGACGACATGACCGATTTTATACACAAAATAATCATGAGAGGTTCCTTCAGAAATAGCATCATCGACTTAAAAGACATCGCCTACTTCGCTCCGGAGCTGAACTCAATGCCACTGAAACTAACAGCGAATGGTATTGTAACAGGTACAGTGGAAAATCTTAAAAGCAATAACATTAAAATTAATTGGGGAAAAAACAGTGTACTGAATTGCAAAATGGAGATCAAAGGACTACCTGAAGTAGAGAGCACTAGATACATTGCAAATAACATCAACATAAAAACCAATCCAATTGATTTATACGCTATACACACATCGCTCAAATCCGCCATTGGAATCGATCTCATGCCCTTATCAAACATGCAATACACAGGATCTGCTAAATTGGTTGGGTATGATTTGGAAACAAAGGGAAGACTCTCAACATCACTTGGAAGCATCAACCCAGTGGTATTGGTTCGTAACCTTGGATCAGATAAAATTGATGTCAAATCATCGGGAGAAATCATTCAATTCAATATTGGTAAATTTTTAAAGATCAATGACCTTGAAAATATTTCGGGTGATTATACTGTTACTTCAAAAGAAAATAAAACACTGTTTACCACTCGCCTCTCTTCTGCATACTACAACAACTACGCTTACTCAACTATTGATGCCTCCGGGGGATACCGCGATGATATATTGAACACAAATATTAGTATTCAAGATCCAAATTTGAATGCGAAAATGTTTGCAGGCATTAATTTGAAAGGTGATGTGCCACAAACCACCGCTTCTATAGAAATCACTCAATCGAATCTAAAACCGCTTCATTTTGTAAACAAAGAAATTTCTTTCTCAGGTAGATCACTGGCGAATATCAAGGGAGATAACTTAGATAATATCAGCGGGGAAGCTAGAATGGAAGATGTGATATTTACTAAAAACAAGAGAAAGTATCTATTTGACAGTGTTGTATTTAGAGCAGAAAAAAATCAAGATTACAGAAATCTTACATTGAGCAGCAACGACATCGAGGCAAATGTGAAAGGCAATTTTACTTTCGAAGAATTACCCACCACATTGCGTTATTATTTTGGAGAATTTTATCCATTTTATTTCAAAAAATCGTTGGCGCCTAAAAAGCCACAGGAAATCACCTTTAATCTCAATGTTAAAAACGCCAACTATATCCTGGCATTGAGCGACTATGGAATAACAGGTCTTAGCAACAGCATCATCAATGGAAAAATCAATTCTGGCACTAAACAATTTGAATTGAAAGCATCCAT
>JAURIR010000240.1 GCA_030832645.1 Chitinophagales bacterium
AGAGACCAGCAAAACAATCATTGGTTTTAAAAACTTCATCATATGTATAAGTTTGATTTTTAATGTTTTATACTAATTACTTAGGCATTTTTCTCCTTGATTCTAAATTCCCTACAACTTGGTGTTTCAACTTTGAACATTGAAAACGTTTTCGGTAATTCTACATGTCGGTGAAATGAACAAAGTAAAATTAGCCTAATTTGTATATGCATAGTTCACCAAAACCAAAAGAAAACTTGCCATGAGAAAAAAAAGCATGAGTGCAATCCTGTGCACTGCATTAGTGACCCTTATGTCATTGAGCGCAGTACAGTTGCATGCAGAGAAAATTTCTCTCTCAAAAAATCCTAGAAACTTTGAGAGACCACCTGTTGATATAACAGGTACTGTATCAGATGTTCGCAATGCCCCGTTGGCGGGTGCAACTGTTACCATCAAGGGTACTAAATTATCTACCGTCACAGACCAAAACGGAAAATTCAGTTTAAGAGGAGTTGCCGATGGA
>JAURIR010000241.1:0-257 GCA_030832645.1 Chitinophagales bacterium
TTGATCTTGCTTTAAAGGCAAAGGCTCGCCACTGGCCACACGCAATTGCCACTCCACCAAATCTAAACCTGTCACAGCTTCAGTGACCGGATGCTCCACTTGCAAACGCGTGTTCATCTCCATGAAGAAGAAGTGCATGTCCACTTGGCCTGTAGCCTTGTTGTCGCGTTGTTCCACAATGAACTCAACTGTGCCTGCACCCACATAGTTCACTGCGCGCGCAGCCGCCACCGCCGCTTCACCCATTTGTTTGCGTA
>JAURIR010000241.1:267-505 GCA_030832645.1 Chitinophagales bacterium
TGCTTCAGACAAACCGGGCGCAGGCGCCTCTTCCAGTACCTTTTGATGACGACGCTGCACCGAGCAATCACGTTCCATGAGGTAAACGCAATTTCCTTGCGTATCGCCAAACACTTGAATTTCAATGTGACGTGGGCGCTGTACATATTTTTCTATCAGCACCGCTTGATCGCCAAAACTGTTTTGGGCTTCGCGTTGGCATGATGCCAAAGCTGCTTCAAAGTCTTCAGCTTTTTCT
>JAURIR010000242.1 GCA_030832645.1 Chitinophagales bacterium
GGGAGGCATCGATATTTAAACAGGTTAAAATAGGAACCGTAAATAAAAAAATCAAAATATTTTGATATCCACTAATAAAAAACAAATTGAAAAGCATCCAAATAAAACGATTATTGAATCCCGGTCGTTTTCTTAATTCTTCCCAACGGTAGTCCTCTTCCCCTTCCCAAAACTTTAGAACATATGCTCCACGTCGGGCAAAATTGTAGGTAAGTCTGATTCCCCATATGGTAACAAGCGCAGACATGAGTACCATTCTAGGGTGAAAATCACCAAGGGCGGTCATGTGCCAAACATAATAAATGGGAATAATGCTCCATAATTTATCTACCTGAGAATTGTTTTTAGCTAATTCACCAACAAGAAAACAATAACCTATAACTAATGAAACGGAAATGCCCATGGAGGATAGAATTTCATTTTGTAGTGGCTCTAGTGGGGTTCCAAAATAAAACGAAACAATTGGCACAACTACAACTGTTACAATTAATAGAAGGATTGTTG
>JAURIR010000243.1 GCA_030832645.1 Chitinophagales bacterium
CCAATTAAATTACAAGCTCATGGAGACAAAAGCGAACCCATTAGCTTCCGTAATATTTGGGTGAGAGAACTTTAAAAAATTGTTGATTTAGCTTATTAACGAATCGATTATTAACCCATTAAAAAAGCCAATGAATAATTATTCATTGGCTTTTTTAATGGGTTAGTTTTATAAGACTATTTTTTTAGTGCGTATTTTATTCCTCCTAATAAATGTTGAAGAAATAAAGGTTCTGAATAGCTTTCATTGGTATGACCTAGTTCTGTATAAAAAGCTCTTCCTCCATCATAATCATGATACCAAGCCATTGGATGACTTGACCCATTTTCACCACCTTCATAGGATTTCTCATCAATACTGATCAAAACTTTTACTTCATTGCCAGGCACTTTGATGAAATTATACCACTCGTCATAACGTTCCCATACCTCAGGAAGATGTGAAGTGCTGATATGTGTTCTGTCATGTACGATCAACTTTGCAGTTTGTTGTCGGGGATGACT
>JAURIR010000244.1 GCA_030832645.1 Chitinophagales bacterium
CCAATAATTTTGTAATAAAGTATTTAATCCCGTTCCATCTTTTATTAGTGTTAAATAATCGGGTCTACTTAGTATGGGCCAGTTCATTTCATTTCGTAACAATGAAAATGGACTTGATCCAATTTTATGTCCAAATAAATAAATACCCAGCACCATAGAAGCTAAAAGTACTTGCGCAAAAGAGATGACAGACATAACGCCTCCCTCCCATTTTTTTGCACTCCACATAACAATGATACCTAGCACACAATGCCAAAAACTCCAAAGCATAAAACTTCCTTCTTGGCCTTCCCAAAAACAGCTCAACAAATATTCGGGTTGCAGCGACTTGTCGCTATGCATGTATGCATACTTATACTCGAAATAATGATTGGAGATTATTACATAGAGCAGTATAAATGTAGCAAGCACACACACTGTTTCTAGGTAAAAGAAAATACGACCTAGTTGAATCCAACGTGTTGATTCTTCTTGATTTTTTTCAGAAATAGTACCAGCAAAA
>JAURIR010000245.1:0-245 GCA_030832645.1 Chitinophagales bacterium
CTGACTTTTATGGTACCGAAGACACCATTCTTTATGCGGCGGCATTCGATGCGAATGGCGGTGTGTTTGAGCCCCTATTGGGTGAGCAAGATGCCATCATTTCCGATAGTTTGAATCACGCATCCATCATTGATGGTGTGCGTTTGTGCAAGGCAATGCGATTCCGCTACGAGAACAATAACATGGCAGATTTGGAAACCCAGCTCATCGCAGCACGTGAAAAGGGTGCTCGCTTTATTTTGGTG
>JAURIR010000245.1:255-502 GCA_030832645.1 Chitinophagales bacterium
ACAACTCGATAAAATTTGTGATTTGGCTGAGAAATATGATGCAATGGTGATGACAGACGAGTGTCACGCTGCAGGATTTATCGGGGCCACCGGTCGTGGTACCCCAGAATATTGCAATGTGATGGGTCGGGTAGATATCATCACAGGTACTTTGGGTAAAGCCTTGGGCGGTGCGATGGGTGGATACACCACAGGCAGAAAAGAGATCATTGAATTGTTGCGTCAGCGCAGTCGTCCATACTTGTTC
>JAURIR010000246.1 GCA_030832645.1 Chitinophagales bacterium
TACCCGTCAGACTTCCTCTGTCACGGCGTGTCCACAGCCACCCGAAAGCTGCTTCCGCTGAAGCGGTAATACGGGGGATGAGTACCGTCGCGGATGACCGTGCGCAATTGCTGAGGGTCGTCACCCCATGAGCCGCCTCGTAAAACCCGCAAGGAGCAGTTACCGGTCAGCCAGGCGCTGCCATCTGAGGGCGCACCGCGGTAGTTATCGTTCCAGCAGTCTTGCGTCCACTCAGCGACGTTGCCGATCATGTCATGGAGACCGAACGGGTTTGGCTTTTTCAAACCGACGCTATTGGTATTGACTGCATTGGTTTTTGACCAAGCGTAGGCATGTAATTCGGCCACATCGTCACCCCAGGGGTATTTGCGGGTACTTCCTGCGCGCGCTGCATATTCCCACTCTGCCTCGGTAGGTAGTCTGTATTTTTTTCCGGTTTTTTGGTTCAGTTTTTGAATATATTTTTGCGCATCATCCCAAGAGATATTTTCAATCGGTAG
>JAURIR010000024.1 GCA_030832645.1 Chitinophagales bacterium
TATTGAAAGAAATCCTCAAACATCCGACTCGCTTTTGTTGGTAATGGATAAGTCTGGAGAAAATCTTTTTTATAATCTACAACTATACGACCAGCGAGAATTGGATGTGGTGAAAAGCTGGGAACTACTGCTATATGGAGGGGTCTTTGCCTTCTCCATGATTTTTACTGTTGCCTTTCTGCTCTTGGGAATCATGAAAAGGGAAAAACACAATTATGTTTTTTCCGCCTTCATCTTGATATCAACTTTTTGGCTGTATAACAACAGTGGAATATGGTTTCAGCTATTATGGCCAGAAGATCTGATACTGCAGCATATTTCAAGAACAACTCTCTCAACGTTATCAATTGGTTTTTTCATTTACTACTTTATTACTTTTTATAGGATATACATCGGACCAAGAGCACTTATAGTATTCAAGAGTTTTATCATTTTTCTGATGGCCAGGATTTTGATATTGCTGATGGTTCCTCAGTTGTTTTCGAATTCAACTCTTAAATATATCATTCAGCTGATAGGGACTCCGCTTCTGGGAATTGGAATTCTTTTCTTTTTAATATACCTTATTAAATTTTTCAAGAAAAAAGAATACTTATTCCATAACCTTGGATTTGCAATCTATTTTCTCTACCTCGTTAAAGAAACCTTCAAACTCTTCGGGCTAGATATTTCACTATTTGATCAAACTGGGTTGTACATACCCATTTTTTCGCATTTTTTCATCATCGCCATGTTTTCCGCTGCCAATATTCAACAATACAGAACCAACAAGAAAAAGAAGTTTGAAAAAGAGCTGGAAGAATCGCACGAGCGAGACATGGAGATTTCAGAAAGGATTATGGAAGCACAGGAACACGAAAGAACTACGATTGGTAAAAATATACACGATCAGGTGGGTGGATTGCTTTCCGCTATGAAAATAAAAATGCAAACCCTGAAAGTGAAGAAAAACGATCCATCGCTCAACCAGGAAATGGATCAATTCATTGAAATCATTGATCAATGTTCAAATGAATTACATGGAATTGTAGACGACCTGGTTCCACCAGAATTTGACCACCAGGATTTTTCGGATATTTTATTCAACCGCATCCGAATGATTGAAAGTGCCACGCACATTGAAATTCACTACAACCCGACACCTATACACATCGATCCGCAAACAGGTATTAAATTATACCGTATTATTTCAGAACTGATTACGAATGCCTTCAAACATTCAAAATGCACCGAAATAAGTATCAGTATTTTAAGAGACAAGGATATGTTGCATATCAACTTCAGCGATAACGGTATTGGTATTGATACGCTCAAGATTAAAAAGAAGCACGGGATTAATAATATATACAGCCGCGTTAAATTTATGAACGGAATAATAGAAAGTAAAAGTATTCCGGGTAAAACCTCTTTTTATATTCAAGTACCTTTGGTTACAGCATGAGAATCTATTCTATTTATATTGTTGATGATCATAGACTTTTTCTTGAAAGCATCGATGCCTTTCTAAGCCTGCAAAAAGATTTTGAATGCATCGGACATGCAACAAATATCGAAGAGGCATACGATGACATCCTTCGATTGAAACCAGACATTGTTTTTATAGATTACCACTTGAATGAAACAAATGGTTTGGAGTTATTGAAAAAAATCAAAGAGGGAAATCTCGACTGTATCAGTATCATTCTTACCATGAGAAGGGATATCAATATTCGCAACAAGGCGAAAGAAATGGGTGCTCAAGGTTATTTACTAAAATCAATGGGGGCGGAACAGCTTGTTCAATCCCTCCATAAGATTACCACGTTGAAAATCGGCTTTTTTGATTCTATTGAAGAAGAATTGAAATCAAAGGATGCCAACTATACAAAACTGTTGACTCCCCGTGAAATGGAGATTGCTAAAATGGTGATCCAGGGAACATCCAGTGAAAGTATTGCGCAAACATTGCAACTTAGTTTGCACACAGTAAATTCTCATCGTAAAAATATACTTAGAAAGCTCAATGCAAAGAATCCAATTGATATGATGAATTACTTGAGAGAAATAGGAGAGCTCTAAATTATATTCCGAATTCGCACAAAAACTTGATGCGCATAATCTTCAATTGCTCCCATTCCAGATCAAGATCCGAAAGTTCTTCCTTCGCAACCTCCAGGCTACTGGTTTCGCAACTCTTAAAATAATCAATGATTTCATCCTGGTCATCTTCGTCCACCATTTGATCGATGGCATAATTCAAATTCAGTTTGGTGCCACTTGCAACAATGGTTTCCATCGCTTCCAGTAATTGCTCCAATTTCATATCGCGGTTTTTCGCAATTACGTCCAAAGAAACTTTTTTATCTACCTGCTGTATAATAAAGACCTTATCGCCACTTTTATTCACCACGCTTCTCATTACAAAGTCATCAGGCTTTACAATGTCATTCTCTTCCACGTACTTGGTAATCAACTCGACAAAAGTTTGTCCGTAACGTATGGCCTTGCCTTTGCTTACCCCACTGATTTTTTCCAACTCCTCCAAGGTAGTAGGATACTGTGTGGCCATATCTTCCAGCGATGATTCAAGAAATATCACAAATGGAGGAAGCTTTTTCTCCTTTGCAAATTTCTTTCTCAAATCCTTCAACATTTCAAACAACTTGTTATCGACCGGAGCCGTTGCTTCAGTCTCTACACTGTCTTCGTCATCTTCGTAAGCATCTTCAAAGAAATTACTCATCACCATCTTAAAGGAAGTTGGCTTTTTCAAGTAGGCAATTCCTTTTTTCCCAATTTTTAAAATACCGTGTTCAGTAATATCTTTCTCCAAGAGTCCTTCCAATAAAAGTTGACGGATCAGTGAAGTCCAGTAATGCTCTGGTTCATCATTACCAATGGCAAAAATATCGAGCTCGTCGTGACGATACATTTTGATTTGCGGAATCATTCTTCCAATCAAAATGTTCACCACATAATCGGCTGCAAACCGCTCGTCCAATGCTTTTACTACCTTAAGCAAATTGAGTGCATTGGTTTTTGATTCTATTTTTTCTTTCGGATGATTACAATTATCGCACCTTCCGCAATTTTCGTTGGTGTAATCTTCGCCGAAATACTTCATTAAAACTTTTCGACGGCATTGACCACTTTCTGCAAAGGCCACCATTTCGTCGATCAATTGAGATCCCACTTCTCGTTCACTCAATTGTTTATCTCTCAAGAAATGTTCCAACTTGGAAACATCTTTGTGCGAATAATACAATATGCATTTCCCTTCCATTCCATCTCTTCCGGCTCTACCTGTTTCCTGGTAATAATTTTCTAAACTCTTGGGTATGTTGTAATGAATTACAAATCGAATATCCGGTTTATCGATGCCCATGCCAAACGCAATTGTGGCAACGATTACCTGCATGTCTTCGTTTAAAAATCGATCCTGCCTTTCTGCTCTCAACTTGCTGTCGAGCCCCGCATGATATGCTCCTGCACTGATACCATTTACTTTCAACAACTCGGCCAACTCCTCTGTCGTTTTTCTATTCAACGTGTAAATGATGCCGCTCTTCCCACGATTTTCATGGATAAACTTCACAATACTCTTGATCGTTTGATCCTTTGCTACTTTGGGTCGTACTTCATAGTCTAGATTCGGCCTATTGAAAGAGGAAATAAATATATCAGGTTTTCTCAACCCAAGATTGTGAACTATATCTTGCTGCACCTTGGGTGTAGCCGTGGCAGTAAGTGCAATGATGGGGACATTTGGATTGATTTGATCCATCATTTCTTTAAGCCGCCGGTACTCAGGCCTAAAATCATGACCCCATTCTGAAATACAATGTGCTTCGTCTACCGCAAAAAATGAAACATTCAAATCACTGAAAAAATCAAGGTTCTCCTGACGAGTAAGTGTTTCTGGAGCTACGTACAACATTTTTGTTTTACCAGATTTCAAATCGTCGTGTACTTCCTTGATTTCCTTTTTATTCAATGTAGAATTCAGAAAATGTGCTACATCGTCTTTGCTGCTATAGCCCCTCACAAGATCCACTTGATTTTTCATCAGAGCAATCAAAGGAGAAACTACAATCGCGCATCCATCACTGATCAATGCAGGCAGTTGATAGCAGAGGCTTTTCCCTCCACCTGTTGGCTTGATCACAAAAGTATCTTTCCCATTGAGTACGTTCTCAATGATGGCTTCCTGGTTTCCTCGAAAGGATTCAAATCCAAAATAGGCTTGCAGGGGACCTGACAAATCAGAACCTTTTTTCTTCGCAGCTTTTTTGGCGGAAGGGGTGGCGGGTGCTTCTTTTTTCTTTACGGGAGACATCTTGCTACTATAATATACGAAAAGGCAGCGAATTTACCTAAAAGCATGCCTAAAACACCTCCTCACTAAGCTAAAACATTTATAAATTATGGTAATTTTGCCCCTCACCAAATCGGTGCTCCCCAGGCAACAACCGAATGACAAGCCCTTCAATTATGGAAATCGCCCAGCGCACTCTGAACCTCGAAGCCCAGGCTCTCTTGGAGCTATCTGCTTCTATAGACGACAGTTTCGTAAAAACTATCCATTTACTTCGCGAAATGAAAGGCCGACTGGTGATCAGTGGAATCGGCAAAAGTGCGATCGTAGGGCAAAAAATTGTAGCTACGCTGAACAGTACCGGAACACCTTCGATTTTCATGCATGCCGCAGACGCCATCCACGGTGATTTGGGAATGATTCAGCAGCATGATGTAGTGATGATTATTTCAAAAAGCGGAGAGAGTCCTGAAATAAAAATACTCATCACCCTGATTAAAAATCTGGGTAATCCATTGATTGGCATGGTAGGCAACCTTCAATCAATCCTTGCAAAATCATCCAATTATATTTTAAATACAACTGTAAGCCAGGAAGCTTGCCCAAACAATCTTGCTCCCACAGCCAGCACCACTGCTCAAATGGCCATGGGCGATGCAATGGCAGTAAGTCTGATGGAACTGAAGGGATTCACAGCAAATGATTTTGCCAAGTTTCACCCTGGTGGAACATTGGGAAAAAAGCTTTACCTGCGGGTGAACGACCTCAGCACCCTCAACGAAAAACCGGAAGTGCGTCCCGAAAGCACTATAAAAGAGGTGATTGTAGAGATGACCAGAAAAAGATTGGGACTCACAGCTGTGGTAGACAATGCCAAATTAGTGGGAGTTATCACAGATGGCGACCTCAGAAGAATGTTAGAGAAAGATTTAGACATTGAACACAAAATGGCAAAAGAAATCATGAGCCGAGATCCTAAAACCATTGCCCCCGACGCGCTGGCAGTGGATGCCCTCGACAAAATGAGGAAAAATAATATTACACAGTTGATTGTTAAAACAGAAGAAGAATATACAGGTGTAATACATTTGCATGACTTACTAAGGGAAGGAATCGTTTAAAAGCAACCAATGATGAACAAACAGTATTATGTAGCCATCATGGCAGGTGGAATTGGAAGTCGCTTCTGGCCGATGAGCAGAACCTCTTATCCCAAACAATTTTTGGATATCATGAACACCGGAAGAACACTTGTTCAATCCACGTATGATCGATTCAAAAAATTCATTCCGGAAGAAAATATATTCATTGTTACATCAGAAGAGTACGTGCCTATTGTTCAGGAACAACTGCCTGAGATGAAGTGGGAGAATATTGTAGCTGAACCTTCCAGAAAAAATACTGCTCCCTGCGTTGCTTATATTTCTTATAAGTTGAGAGAATTGAACAACAAAGGCGCTTTGATATGCGCTCCTTCCGACCATTTGATTCTTGACGAAACAGCATTCACAAAAGTTTGTTTGGAAGCCTTGAGTTTTGTGACTCAGCACAAAGCCTTGATTACCTTAGGTATCAAACCTTCGCATCCCAACACAGGTTACGGATACATTCAATTCGAACAACAACCTGCAAGCGACAATGTATACAAAGTGAAAACTTTCACGGAGAAACCCAATGTCGAATTGGCTAAAACATTTATAACGAGCGGAGAATTCTTATGGAATGCAGGTATTTTCGTTTGGCAAGTGGGAAGCATTGTTGCTGCATTTGAAAAACACTTACCTGAAATTGCAGAATTGTTTGAAGCAGAAAAATCGGCTTTCAATACTTCTTCAGAAAAACAATCCATCGAAAAAATATATCCGCAGTGTTCAAATATCTCCATTGATTTTGGCATCATGGAAAAAGCTGAAAACGTGTACATCATTCCTTCCTCTTTCGGATGGAGCGATCTTGGTACATGGAATTCTGCACACGATAACATGGACAAAGATTACCTGGGCAATGCGGTTTCAGGAAACGAAGTGATGGTAATCGACGCTACCCGCTGTATGATTCATGCACCCAATAATAAATTGGTGCTCTTACAAGGAATGGACGATTACATTGTGGTAGATACCGACGATGTGCTGATGATTTGTAAAAAAGAAAAAGAGCAAGAGATTAAACAATATGTAGCTGAAGTAAAAAGAAACAAAGGAGATAAATACCTTTAGTAAATGATCCCTCTTCCTTCCAAACTTCCCAATACAGGCACTTCTATTTTCACGGTGATGAGCGCGTTGGCCACAGAGCACAATGCTATCAACATCGGGCAAGGTTTCCCCGATTTTGAAATGGACCAAGAGTTGGCAGCACTGGCCTCTCAAAAAATACTGGATGGATACAATCAATATGCGCCAATGGCAGGGTATATGCCCTTGAGAGAATCCATCGCAGAAAAAATTTTCGATCTATATAACAATCCCATTTCACCCGCAGATGAAATCACAATCACCCCGGGTGGAAGTTATGCTATCTACACTGCCTTCTCCACCATCCTTGAACCTGGTGATGAAGTCATTGTATTGGAACCCGCTTATGACTGCTATATCCCCAATATCATAGCCAACGGAGGAATTCCGGTTCGGGTGCCTTTGAAATTTCCGGATTATTCGGTCGACTGGGATAAAGTAAAATCTGCGATCACCAAAAAAACAAAAGCGATCATCATCAATACGCCCCATAATCCAACGGGGACAATCCTTTCAGATGATGACATGATCACACTGCAAAATATCTTGAGAGATACAACACTGTTTTTAGTGAGTGATGAAGTGTACGAACACTTGGTGTTTGACAAACAACAACACAACAGTGTTTTGAAGTATCCTGAATTGTACAACAGAAGTTTTGTTTGTTTCTCATTTGGTAAAGTATACAATTGTACAGGATGGAAACTTGGTTACTGTGTGGCGCCAAAGGCATATACTGCTGAGTTCAGACGGTTGCACCAGTTTGATGCATTCTGTTGCTTTACCCCTACACAAGTTGCACTGGCAGAGCATTTGAAAAAGAAAGAACGATATGTCTCCCTCGCTCCCTTCATGCAAAAGAAAAGAGATTTCTTCTTGCAAAAGATGGAAACATCCCGTTTCAAGATGCATCATTCATCAGGAAGTTATTTTGTTTGCGGCACGTACGAAAATATTTCCGACATGTCTTCCATGGACATGGCGGTACACCTCACCAAGACCATTGGCGTAGCTACTATTCCTGTTTCAGCATTTTACCAAAACGGAGAAGACGATAAAGTATTGAGGTTTTGTTTTGCGAAAAAAGAGGAAACACTCAGCGCAGCTGCTGAACGCTTGTGCAGGTTGTAATCATTTAACCCGGTCTACAACTTCCCAATCATTTACTACTGGATGCTGGTGTTCTTTTTTAACGATCGCATCAAATTGTTTCAAAATATCTTCATGGGAGGCAGCTACATTATTTTGCTCTTTAGGATCGTTTGATAGATCATACAATTCCCAGGATGCAATGGGTTGTTTGATTAGATTTTTTTTAATCCCTTTCCATTTCCCCATTCGCACTGCAACCTGTCCACCGTTTTCTGGATATTCAAAATATAAATACGAATGTTGTTCTTGTTTTTGTGTTGCTATAAGTGTTGGCAACAATGAAATTCCGTCAGTATGTTGAACGGGTGCTCCTGTTATAGCAGCAAGCGTTGCCATCATATCGTATTGAACAGAAACCAGGTCGGAAGTTGAGCCGGCTTTTATTTTTCCGGGCCATCGTGCAATAAAGGGCACGCGAATTCCCCCTTCGTACAGTTCCATTTTCAATCCCCTTAAACCACTCACACTGTTAAAAAAATCTTTATTAACAGGGGATGAAAAAGTTGTGCCATTATCAGATGAAAACATCACAATGGTATTCGAGTCTAGTCCCATTGATTTTATTTTCTTTAGAATGATTCCCACCTGATCATCCAAATATGAAATCATTCCTGCATAGGTAGCAAGAGGGAATTTATTGGCGGCGTACCCTTTCTGTCCATAATACGGATGATCGTCAAATACTCCTTTGTATTTATTTACATATTCATCGGGTAACTGAAGAGATAGATGAGGAATGGTATAGGGCAGATAGAGGAAAAACGAATTTGATTTGTTTTTTTCAATAAAGGCAAGTGCTTTTTCTGTCATTTTTTTTGGAGCATAGTCTTTG
Source organism: Chitinophagales bacterium (assembly GCA_030832645.1). GTDB lineage: Bacteria > Bacteroidota > Bacteroidia > Chitinophagales > Chitinophagaceae > Pollutibacter. The sequence goes on from JAURIR010000024.1 coordinate 8,513, forward strand.
CCTTTGTAATAATCAAAGTCTTTATCAGTAGCCGTGGTTGAATCAAGCGGTTTATGAACATAGATGAAAGGATTGTTGAGTGAATCCCATCGATCGTTTTCCCATAAATGAGTTGGATAAAAATTATGTGCTTGCTTTTGATCGAGGTAGCCATAATAATAATCAAATCCATGATTAAGTGGAGAACCGGTTGTTCCAACTACGCCCATTCCCCATTTACCGATCATCGCGGTTGCATAGTTTCTTTCCTTCAACATCTTGGCAATTGTATATGCACCATCGTGCAAAGGCATTTGTCCTCTTTCGGTTTCGTCTTCAAATCCGCCCATTTCATAATTCCCGCGGATATAGGAATGACCGGGGTTTTTACCAGTCATCAGCATACACCTGGAAGGTGCACATACAGGAGCGCTGCTATAATGTTGTGTAAATCGAATGCCTTCTTTGGCAAGTTGATCGATATGAGGCGTCTTGATTTTGGTTTGTCCGTAACAACCCAATTCTCCATATCCTAAATCATCTGCATAGATATAGATGATATTGGGTTTTGAATTGGTCTGAGCAAATAATGAAAATGAGCTGAACACTAACGCGACAAAAATGACAACTCGATAACCCAAAACCCTAAACTCACAACCCATAACTCAATACTTTAATGAGATGCTTTGATATAACTCCATCCCTCCGATTGTTTTCTGATCAGTTCCACTACAGCACTTGGAACTACGATTCCTTCTGCAGCAATTTGTGAAGGATCAATTTTTAATCTTTTCAAGGAGTTATTACAAACAGCGAGTACAACTCGTTTTTCCTTGGCCATTTTTATGCGCGAAGAAAACTGGGTAGAATCTTTCATCATAGCATATACTGCAGGTCCGTGAAAAACTACTTCAATTTGCATATCCGGAACTTGTGCCAACGCATTATTAATTTGTCTGAAAACACCTCCTTGCTCGGCAGTATCAGCTGATGAGATATCCCATACAACGCTTAATTTTTTTTCTTGTGAAAAAGTTTGAATAGAGAGGAAGCACAATGCAAAAAAGAAAAAATATTTCATGGGAAAATTTTATTGAATATACTCTTTTATCGGTTGAAACGGTCCGTACTTATGTTGCTGCTCAGAAAATTTATCAGCATACGGTCCGAAGGGATGATCGATTGGTTTTTTTGCAATCTTAGGCCAGTCATTTTTCAAATCCATAGTTGGACGGGGCCTACTGTTTACAAATGCTGCAACATCCCATGCTTCTTCGTCGCTCAAAACAGGTTTTTGATAACTGGCTTGCAAATGAGGCATATTGGTTTTCACAAAACCTGCAAATCGAGACAGTCGATACAGACCAGCACCGATATTATAACTGTGCGGACCCCATAGTGGCGGGTTCACATATCCACCGTCATTAGTAGGAAGACCGGCGCCGTCATTGCCATGGCAGGATGCACACTTTGATTGATAGACCAACGAGCCTTTTGATGGATCTGCTGCTCTTTCTAAAAATTTTAATTCGTATATACCGGATCCTTTCGGTTTTTTCCCTTTAGGTATATCATCTCCCAACCAATGCATGTATGCAAGAATAGCCTTCATCTCCCGAGAGGAAGAATCCAATGGCTTGCCATTTAAACTTCGCTGAAAACAATCGTTCACTCTTTTTACGATCGTCTCGACTGTTCCGCTTCGATCTCGAAATTTAGGATACGTAGAAACTACTGCACTATAGTTATTCCCCCAAGGTATAGTTCCTCCATCCAAATGGCAATTCTGGCAATTCATACCATTGCTCATACGAGCCACTTTACCATTCGGACCCAAATAATAGGAGGTTCGCTCAATCAATTCGCGTCCATATCGAGCCAGACTATCTTCCTCTTTGATTTGGTATTTATTCCACCCACGCCATAATGATTCTTCTTTTTTTTCAATCGGAGTTGGCGCAGTGCATTGAAGCAATGCAAGAGAAGGCAGTAAAAATAAAAAACGAAATGCCTTCATGCAGTTATTTTAATGAGGGAGTTTGTTTCTGATGCGGCCATAAACCCAGGTACCAAGGATGGCCATAAAGATCGTAAAAAGTACAACAGTAGCACCATATCCCAATTGAGCAAAAAGCGGACCGGGACAAGCGCCTGTCATTGCCCAACCAAAACCAAACAGCAAGCCCCCAATGATTTGTCCCTTGTCAAAAGGCTTTTGCGGTAAAATTATTTTTTCACCATGAATAGTTTTGATGTTGAATTTTTTGATAAGAAAAACAGAAAGGGCACCAACTGCAACGGCAGAGCCAATTACACCGTACATGTGAAAACTCTGCAGTCGGAACATTTCCTGAATCCTATACCACGAAACAACTTCTGCTTTGATTAAAACGATACCAAATAAAATTCCAAGAAAAAGATATTTCACATTGTACCATGAGGGAGTAGCTACTTGCTCATCGTTTACACAGATCGCATCCAGCGATCGTACTTCAAAATCTGTATTGGTTGATGTAGAATTATTTTGCATAGAAATTATTTAAAGGGATAAAATGAATGGAAGAATGAGATTGGCCATTATAAAACCACCGAGCATAAAGCAACAAGTGGCAATCAAAGAGGGCAGTTGCAAATTCGATAAGCCCATGATAGAATGTCCAGAGGTGCACCCCCCTGCATAACGCGTTCCGAATCCCACTAAAAATCCGCCTACCCCCATTAGGATAAATCCTTTCAGCGTAAACACAGACCCCCAGTTAAACAACTGCGCAGGAGACATGCCATCCAGGTTTGTGATGCCATAGGAAGCAAGCTCGCTAACTAATTTTTCATTCACTATTAATTGGGAAGAGTCTTTCAAATAAAGAGCTGTAACAATTCCTCCGATAAAAACACCGAATACAAAGATCAAATTCCATATCTCTTTTTTCCATTCGTATTCAAAAAAAGGAATCTTGCCAGGAAAACAAGCAGCACAGATATGTCTGAGCGAAGACGAAATACCAAATGTCTTGTTCCCAAGAATCAATAACAATGGTACCATCAATCCAATAAGAGGTCCTGCCACGTACCAAGGCCAGGGTTGCTGGATGTATTCAATCATAGTCATCAATAAAATTTATACTGTACTACTGGGTGTTACATAGTTCGTAAGATCAAATCCGCCTTCTTCTTTGATAGATTTAAATCCGCCTTTCACATCAATCAAGTTATTGTATCCTCTTGCTCTTAACGTGGAAGCAAAAATCATGGATCGATATCCTGCTGCACAATGAACATAATAAGTTTTTGCAGGATCAATCTGCTTGGCACTTTCGTTGATAAAATCCAACGGTGCATTTTCGGCAGAGGTAATATGTTCGGCTTCAAATTCGCTTTCCTTTCTTACATCGAGGATAGAAACCTGTTTATTTTTTGCGATTTCACCTTTCAATTCTTCTGCAGTAATTGATTGAATGGTGTCAACTTCTTTTCCAGATTTCCTCCATGCTTCAAACCCGCCCTCTAAATAACCGATACAATAATCATAGCCAACACGTGCCAAACGGGTTACCACTTCTTTTTCCCTTCCTTCGTCGGCTACAATTAAAATTTGTTGTTTGATATCCGGAATCATCGTTCCTACCCATGGAGCAAAGCTTCCATCAATTCCTATATTGATAGCGTTGGGAATAAAGCCCTTTGCAAAAGTTTGTGCATCTCTCGTATCCAAAATCAAAGCGCCTGTTTCATTGACAGCTGCTTCAAAAGCAACTGGACTCAAAGCATGTTGACCACGTTCAAGCACTTTTTCAATGCTGTCGTACCCCTGCTTGTTCATCATTACATTCAACGGAAAATATTGGGGCGGGGGCAATAAACCATCTGTCACTTCCTTTATAAATTCTTCTTTGGTCATATCGGCTCTCAATGCATAATTATATGCTTTTTGATGTGCCAATGTATCACTGGTTTCCTTGCTCATGTTTTTACCACAGGCAGATCCTGCACCGTGCGCCGGATAAATAATTAGATCGTCTGGGAGGGTCATTATTTTTTTACGAAGAGATTCGTACAAAAGCCCCGCCAATTCTTCTTGGGTCATGTGTGCTGCTTTTTGAGCAAGGTCTGGCCGGCCAACATCGCCAATAAAAAGTGTATCGCCAGAAAACAAAGCTTTTGGAACTCCGTTTTCATCTTTCAATAAATAACAGGTCGATTCCATGGTATGACCAGGAGTGTGCAATGCAGTGAAACTTATCTTACCTACACGAAATACTTCACCGTCTGTTGCAATATGAGCTTCAAATGATGGATTGGCAGTAGGTCCGTATACAATTTTTGCACCGGAAGCTTTTGCCAGATCCAAATGTCCGGAAACAAAATCGGCATGAAAATGTGTTTCGAAGACGTATTTTATTGTTGCCTTGTCTGCGTGGGCTTTATCGAGATAGGAGTTTATTTCTCTCAAAGGATCAATGATCACGGCCTCTCCTTCGCTTTCAATATAATATGCACCCTGTGAAAGACAACCCGTATAAATTTGCTCAAGCTTCATAGTCTACAAGATTAGTGAAGTTAAAAATTTTATTTCAAGAACAGTTCTTTGATAATAATATAGATACCCAATACCAAAACAAACCACCCAAATATTTTCTTTAGTATTCGGGCATCAATTTTTTTTGACCACCAGCTTCCCAGTAAAATGCCAATGACTGCTAACGCAGTAACATCCAGTAAAAGTGCCCAGTGTATTTGCAAATGTGGAAGATCCCCCAGAAAACCAATCAATGATTTTGCTGCAATGATTAAGAGAGAGGTTCCAATGGCTCTTTTCATATCCAGCTTGCTGAGTAATACAAGAGCTGGTATGATCAAAAACCCGCCTCCTGCTCCAACCAGTCCTGTTAACACACCCACTACAAAACCTTCCAGGGTGATCATTGGGTAATTGAATTCTTGGTCGGAAATTATTTGCTCTTCTTTGCCGTTTCCCCTGATCATGCTATAAGAAGCAAACACCATTAATACAGAGAACAACAACATGAGCATCACGGGCTTTGTCAATTCAAAATTTCCAAGAGATACAATATGTTGAGGAATGGAGGGAAGAAGAAATCTTCTTGTTAGATAAACGGAAAGGATGGAAGGAATTCCAAATACAATAGCGGTTTTCAATTGAATCAACCCATTTCGGTATTTTGGAATGGCCCCGATCAAACTCGTAGTACCCACTATAAAAAGAGAATAGGAAGTAGCAGTCACAGGATCAACCCCAAATAAATAGACCAATACAGGAACGGTAAGTATAGATCCCCCGCCTCCGATCAACCCCAATGATACGCCGATAAATAAAGAAGATACGTAGCCAACTATTTCCAACATGGGAACAAATCTGGACTTTTATATATAATACTTGGGTGATAAAGATCACTAATTATCCTTTCCAATGGACACCGTGTCGTTCCATTGAAATTTTTCCGTTTTTTTCTAATTTTTTCAATAACCTCGAAACAACTTCGCGAGAAGAATTTATGTCGTTGGCAATTTGCTGATGGGTAAGATGAAGATCTTTCCCAAGCACAGCAACCTGACGCTTCAAGTACCACTCCAATCTCTCGTCCATATTATTAAATGCTATCTGGTCTATTACCGTTAACATTTCTTCGAACCTTTTTCGATAGGTTTCTATCACAAAATGATACCAGGATGGATAAGATTTCATCATGGTATCCATCTGTTGGATGGGAATCATTACTACATTGGTTGTTTCGGACGCAATCGCCGTTACTGTGCTGGCTTGGTTCCTGGCCATACACATCATACTCAATGCGCAGGCTTCCCCAGCTTCTAAAAAATACATAAAGAATTCTTCCCCTTCATTGCCTTCTCTATAGAGCTTAACTTTTCCGCCAACAATCAGCACAGCATATTTAAAAAATTGTCCAGGTCGCATCAACTCCTCACCAACTTCAAAGGTTCTGTCTTCTCCATGTTGATGAATAAAAGTTGAAAGCGATTCATCAAACAATGGAAAGAGTTCGATTAATTGACGAGGTTGTAAAAAAGTCATGATGAATATTAATCGATCATTGTAATTTATCTACCCATGTAGACCATGAGAATTTGAACATCACTTGGATTGATTCCTGATATACGTGAGGCTTGCCCCAATGTTCTGGGTTGAATTTTTTTCAACTTCTCACGCGCTTCTGTACTGATGGCCTGCACTCTTGAAAAGTCAAAGCTGGCGGGGATTTCAAGATCTTCCATCTGCTCCATTCTTTCCACCATCTCTTTTTCCTTCTCAATATAAACAGCATACTTCATTTGAATCTCTGCCTGTTCAATTTCTAATTCCTGATAATGCGCAAAATCTTTTTTCAATCCATCGTGGTAATCGATCATTTCTTTTGCACCAATACCCGGACGCAATACAAGTTGTGCTAATTTTTGTTTTTGCGACAAAGGTGTTGATCCTGCGTTTTCGAAAAATGAATTGATGTGCTCGGGTTCTACAGATACTTCATTGAATTTTTTTATGATCGACTCAATGTTTTCTTTTTTCTGTTGTGCCGCCTGATATCTTTCTTCGCTTGCCAATCCCAATTCATATCCAATGGATGTCAATCGTAAATCTGCATTGTCTTGTCGCAACAAAGTGCGGTACTCTGCTCTGGAAGTAAACATCCTGTAAGGTTCTTCCGTTCCTTTCGTAATCAAGTCATCGATTAACACGCCGATATACGCTTCGCTTCTTTTCAAAATCAATGGCTCTCTGTCTACCGCATGATTGTGTGCATTGATCCCTGCCATCAGACCCTGACAAGCTGCTTCCTCGTATCCAGTTGTACCGTTGATCTGTCCTGCAAAGAACAATCCACGTAAGTGCTTGGTTTCCAATGAGTAATGTAGCTGATGGGGTGGAAAATAATCGTATTCGATGGCGTAACCCGGTCTGAAAACCCTTACGTTTTCAAAGCCTGGAATCTTCACAAGTGCTTGATACTGAACATCTTCTGGCAAAGAGGTTGAAAAACCATTCAAATAAATCTCTACGGTATTCCATCCTTCGGGTTCCACAAACAACTGATGCCTGTCGCGATCCGCAAAGCGATTGATTTTGTCTTCGATACTGGGACAATACCGTGGACCTGTTCCTTCGATGCGGCCGGCGAACATAGGACTCCTATCGAATCCCGTCTTCAGCGTATCATGAACCTTATCGTTTGTATAAGCAACCCAGCAACTTCTTTGTTGCTCGGGTTTTATGCGGTCGATATTTAAATAAGAGAATCCTGTAATCTCATCGTCGCCCTTCTGCTCCTCCATTTTGGAATAGTCCAAACTCCTTCCATCAATTCTCGGCGGGGTTCCAGTTTTCAATCGATCGCTTTCAAATCCTAATTCCACCAATTGCTCTGTAAGTCCCGTCGCTGCTCGTTCTGCCATCCTTCCTCCGCCAAAATTCTTTTCTCCGATATGTATAATACCATTTAGGAAAGTCCCATTGGTAAGTACAACTGCTTTTGCTTCAATTTCATTTCCCATTCCTGTAACGATACCTTTCACTACTCCATTCTTCACCAATAAACCTTTCACCATATCCTGGTAAAAGTCCAGTCTGGGTGTCGCCTCCAGCATCTCTCTCCATCGCTGAGAAAACAACATGCGATCGCTTTGGGCCCTTGGGCTCCACATAGCAGGACCTTTCGACCTGTTCAGCATTCTAAACTGAATCATTGTTTGATCCGTAACGATACCCGAATATCCGCCCAATGCATCTACCTCTCTCACAATTTGACCTTTGGCTATACCACCCATTGCTGGGTTGCAGCTCATCTGGGCAATATTCTGAAGATTCATGGTTACCAGCAAAACCCTGCTTCCCATATTGGCCGCGGCAGCAGCCGCCTCCGAGCCTGCATGGCCCGCCCCTACAACTATCACATCGTACTTTGGAAACATAGTGCAAAGATAAAGAGGAGTTGACAGTTATCTGTTAACCATTAACAATCAACCGGAAACGTTCCACGTGGAACATCAAGAGCAGGTGAAGATTTGAACCAGTACAATCCTTTTCATGGATCGATGGGTTTGTATTGAGATACCCATCTGATTGTACCAGGGAGATAATAGATTTTTTCGGTGTCCGGGTACCTCTAATCCCAGATCCAAAAGCAACATCATAAGGGATAAAAGAGGCTCGCCCTTGCCGGTATATAGGTTCTCCGCCGCACATTTTGTGAGTCCAGCTATTCGCATACGTGTAGAAAAGCTCTTACCATCTGAACTGGTATGGCCAATGCTGTTTTGTTTGAGTGCTAAATCAGCGCAATGTTCCTTGGCTGCTCCTGTTGCAACCGGAGAAAAAGAAAAGAGCGTTAGTTTGGGGGAAGCCATTAAATCCTTCTCAAGGCTTTTTGCCTCCTTGCCGTTGGCTTCCGGGAATTGCTTCAAGAAGGGAACAACGCAATTAGTATAAAATAAGCCTGGGTTTTTTCGGAGGTAATTGACCCAATAGAAAAACTCTTTTTCCTCCTTGGAACTGCCTGACTTTGATAGTTCACGCTCAAGTTGTGACTGGATTTGCTCATCCACTGGAATATGCACGACAAAAGGGGTGTCTTTTAAGGTAAAGTTCCCCTGTGCATAGGAAAGGAAGGGAAATAAAAAGAAGAGGACAACAATATGTTTCACGTGGAACATCATCTGTGAAAGTACTTGGAAAGTAGCTTTTCCTCTGCTAGTCTCATTGCTTTTTGATCGCGGAGCGACTTATCCTTGTGGCCAAGAAGATGAAGAAGACCGTGGAATACTACACGATGAAGCTCCTGGTTAAAAGAAGTCCCAAGGTTTTTGGCATTGTCTTTCACCCTGTCGATACTTATGTAGATCTCTGCGTTGATGGGACCCTTCTTATCAGAAAGATCAAATGTGATGATATCGGTGTAATAGTCGTGTTGCAGATACTGCTTGTTTATATCTAACAGATAAGCATCTCCACAAAAAATAATGCTCAACTGGTCAATCCGCCTTTTGCCAGAAACGGCCGATTTTAGAAGAAATTCCTTCAATTTCACTCTATTTCGGAGCGATTTGAGGGGTTTTTGATAAAAAAACTGAATAGTCGACATTCTAATAATAAAAGTACAAGAATTCCGGCGAAGCGAAGTAGCTTTGCATTCCTTTATAAAAATCATGCTGAAGAAACTCTCAGATTTAAAAGTTGGACAGAAGGGAATCATCCACACGTTGGAGGACGAAGAGCTTGTACTGAAGTTGATGGAAATGGGATTCCTTCAAGGCGAAGAAGTGGTTGTTGAACAGATTGCACCTCTGGGAGACCCTATTTCTGTAATGGTTGCAGGATATCAAGTGAGTTTGCGCATCAATGAGGCCGCTTCTATTGTGGTTGATTCTATATAATATATTGATTATCAATATTTTATGAAAATTGGACTTTATTTTGGCACCTTTAACCCTGTTCACAACGGTCATTTGATTATTGCGAACTACATTCTCCAATATGCAAAATTGGATCAGGTTTGGTTAATTGTATCTCCACAAAATCCATTTAAGCAAAACCATAGCTTACTCAACGAATACCATCGCTTGTTTTTAGTACAACAAGCATTGGAGGGAGAAACAAAAATCAGAGCAGTAGACATTGAGTTTGGTTTACCCAAACCGTCTTATACAATTAATACGCTTACGTATTTGCAGGAAAAATATCCTGAGCATGAATTCGGAATAATTATGGGATCCGATAGTTTACAAAACTTAGATCGATGGAAAAACGCAGAGTTGATTATGAAAAATTTTCCGCTCTATGTATACGAAAGACAAGGTTATCCAATGCGCGATGATTTAGACGACGCAATGATCAATGATATGAAAGCACCGCTGCTTAATATTTCGTCATCGTTGATCAGAAGAATGCTCAAAGAAGGAAAGTCCATTCGTTACCTCGTTCCAGACAATGTGAACGAAGAAATTCTGAAAGGTAACTACTACAAATAAAATTAACCGAAGATCAATCCCAATAATAAACAAAACGCTGCAACATACGGCGCTTGAATCTTCGTGAATGTTAATGCCGTAAATGTTCCAGCAATTACTCCAAAAAATAAAAGAGCATCAGTAATAGGTAGACCAAGTTGAGGCAATACGGTATCGCTGATCAAATAAACAATACTTGCAATCATAATTCCAACCACTGCTGCATTGATTCCTTGCATGACACGCTCCATCGCTTTATACCGATGAAGGTTTTCCCATAGAGGATAAAAGAAAATGCACAATAGAAAACTTGGCATAAAAATTCCTATAGAACCAATTATACATCCGGCTAATTGCCAATTCCAATTTTTTTGAGTCATAGACATTCCTCCAATATAGGCAGAGATCGAAAAAGCGGGTCCGGGTATTGCCCGCACCATTCCGGCACCTGTTAAAAAATCATCTTGTTTGATTTTAATAACATTCTGATTATTGGATTTGATACGATCGGTTTCAGGTCGCACTACATATTGTTCGTACATAACTGGTATCAATACGTCGGCACCACCAAAAACAAAGCTTCCGAATCGATACATGTTTTCAAATAAATTGAATGGAGCTCTGTAGGTCCAATCATTCTTTCGAGCCGACTCTGAAATACTTGCAGCGGTTATAAAAAAGAAGCCAAACAATACAATCGGAAACCACTTAATGCTCCGCTGTTTCCATTTAACGGGCTCTTCGGATGTATGTTTTGAAAAAATTCCAACTATACCACCAAATATCAAAATGATTGGAAAGATCCAAGGAGTTTTAAAAAAAAGATAGGTTGCAAGTGCACAAATCAATAATATAATGCGCGATGATTTTTGTTGAACAAGCTTGAGTGTTTTAAAGGATGCAAAAGCCAAAAACCCAAGCGCCATGGGCTGTATAAAATGAAATACCGATAATCCTTTTTGAGAAGATTGATTAACAATAAACGAAAGTGCCGACATGATGGTAACTGCAGGAAGCATCCAAATGATGAGGGTAAGCAAGGCAAGTGGAATTCCTCCCCGTTTATATCCAATCAAGGTAAGTGTTTGGGTAGAAGTAGCACCTGGCATCAACTGACAAAAAGCATTGATATCGAGCAACTCTTTGCTTGTAACATCTTTCCGTTTCTCTACAAAAGTTTTCATCATCATTCCAAAATGTCCTTGCGGTCCACCAAAAGCAGAAATACTGTGAAAGAACACAGCCCGCAAAAAAGGAATATGACGAATGAGGACCAACAGTTTACTTTTTGAGTCCGATTTCTCTCAAGCGCTCATCCAAATACTGTCCAGCTGTATAATCTTCGTAATGCTTCGGATGTTCGTTGGAAATACATGAAGACAAACAGGCAAGCGACATATCACTTTTTGGGTGAAGGAAAAACGGAATCGAATACCTTGAAGTACCCCACTTTTCGCGAGGTGGGTTTACCACACGATGAGTAGTGCTTTTAAGGCGATCATTGGTAAGACGCTGCAACATATCTCCTACGTTTACTACAATCTCCCCATTGTCTGCTTGAATGGGCAACCATTCATTTTGTTTGGAAAGAATTTCCAGTCCCTCTGCAGAAGCACCTACCAGAAGTGTAATCAAGTTGATGTCTTCGTGTTGCTCTGCGCGTATAGAAGATTTTGGTTCTGAAGTGATGGGGGGATAATGAATCGCACGAAGGATGCTATTCCCTAGATGAATATGTTCGTTGAAATACCCTTTCCCTAAATCCAAATACTCTGCGATAGCACTCAGCAATGCGCCGCCGGATTTTTCGAATGCACGATAGGTAGCTAAGAATAACTGATTGAAATCTGCAATCTCACCTACCTGAACATTATCGGGGTATTCTTCTGGAGATACCTCTCCTCTTTCGACGGTTTGTCCGTATTGGAAAAATTCCTTTAAATCGGGTGCATCGCTTCCTTTGGCATGCTCTTTTCCAAAAGAGGTATACCCTCTTTGGCCGGCCAACCCCGGTATTTCGTACTTCTTTTTAGTATCTGAAGGAAGCTTAAAAAAGGCCTGAACAGTGGCGTACACCTTATCAATCAACACTTGGTCAATGCCGTGATTTTTAACCGCTACAAAACCAACCTCTTCAAAGGCTTTTCCTAGCTCCTGAGAGAATTGAACTTTTTGTGCTTCCGTTCCGTTTACATACAAATCGAGGTCAACTACTGGTATATTCATACAAAAGATTGTATTGTAAAAATAACAAACATAATTTTGATGTATAAATTCAACAAGATGATTAGAAAAAGATGGGTTCTGGGAATATGTATAATGAGTGGACTGGGTATTTCCTGCTCTTCCAAAATGATGAGTTACAGCGGAGACAAGGTTTTCAAAAGCAGTGATGGCATTCCGGATTATTCCAAGGTGGAATATTGGGCAGCACACCCCGATAAATGGGATCCTTCCGACACCGTGCCCCTACCTCTGAGGAAAGGATCGCTTGATAAGGAAGTGGATGTTTTTTTCATTCACCCCACCACATATACAGGAGCATTTCCAGAAGATCAGCCCAATGCATCAATAGATGATTCAACCCTCAATTATAAAACAGACTACACCTCCATACTATTTCAAGCCTCGGCGTTCAACGAAAGAGCGAGGGTTTTTGCACCCAGATACAGGCAGGCACATATTCAGATGTACCAAGAAAAAGATACAGTAAAACTATACAGCGCCTTCAACACCGCTTACAACGATGTAAAAAAAGCCTTTCAGTATTATCTGGATCACGAGAACAAAGGGAGGCCTATTATTATAGCTTCTCATAGCCAGGGTACAACACATTCGATTCGACTAATGAAAGAATTCTTTGATGGTAAGCAATTGATGAATCAATTGGTATGTGCATACATGATTGGTATGCGTGTCAAAAAAGACCAATATGAGCAGATACCGGTTTGCACAGACAGTTCTCAAACAGGCTGCTTTGTAAGTTGGAGAACGTATAGAAATGATTACGAGGGCGAGTGGGTTAACAGAACAGATACAACCACAGCGGTTGTGAATCCCATCAGTTGGGCAACCAATAATGAATTGGTAGATAAATCATTTCAAAAAGGAGCAGTACTCTACAATTTGAATAAAGCATATTACCATACACAAAATGCGCAAGTAGAAGGGAATGCATTATGGGTTAGCCACCCGAAATTCCCGGGGTCCTTTTTGTACAGAACCAAAAACTTTCATGCAGGCGACATCAATCTATTTTATATAGATGTGAGAGAGAATGTTTCTAAAAGAATCGATCACTATAAAACGCTGCATAAGTAAGCTCAGCAATAAAAATGATGGTCATCATGTTTGTAAATTTTTTCAACTATTAAGTTTGAAGAAATTACTTACATGAAACTCATCATCGTGCCTACCGACTTTTCTCCATTGGCAGACAATGCGCTCAAATACGCTATGGACTTGGCTTCTGCGATGGATGGAAGCTTGATGCTTGTAAATGTATATCAACTACCCATCAGTTTTTCCGAAGTACCAATGGTTACTATATCTGTGGATGAATTGAGAAAAATAAGCGAAGAAAAACTGGCAGAAAATAAAAAACAAATTGAGCGAATTACTGGTGGAAAATTAAAAATATATACAGAGAGCAAATTGGGAGATGTTGCAGACGAAGTAGATAAACTTTGTACTACACTTAACCCGTTTGCTGTGGTGATGGGAACAAGGGGCGTTACCGGAGCAGGTAGATTTTTTTTGGGCAGTAACTCACTTTCGGTGATTGGTAAAATCAACGCCCCTGTGTTCGTTATTCCGCCTGGAGCTACGTTCAAGCCGATTCGAAAAATTGGATTGGCAACAGACTTAAGGAATGTTGTAGATACAACTTCGGTTGCTCCTATAAAATCCTTGGTGAATTTATTCAAGGCAGAATTGCATGTGCTGAATGTAGATTTTGAAAGAAGGCATTTTACCAGCTATACGCCAGAAGAAACGCTGAACCTAGACACCATGCTTTCGGGAATGAACCCAACGTTTGATTTTATTGAAGACAAGGATGTAGATGAAGGCATCAATGAGTTTGCCGTAAAAAATAATATTGATCTTCTCATCACGCTTCCAAGAAAACACAAATTGATAGAGAGCCTTTTTGAAAAAAGTTTCACCAGAGAGCTTATACACCATACAAGCATCCCATTGATGTGCATTCGTAAAAAAGTTGGAGAACCGGTGTCTTAAAATTCAGCGCTCTTGGGTGTTCTGGGGAATGCAATCACGTCCCTGATATTGGTCATGCCAGTTACAAAGAGCACCATTCGTTCGAAGCCCAAGCCAAAACCGGCGTGCGGCACAGTACCGAATCTTCTGGTATCCAAGTACCACCAAAGTTCTTCTTCGGGGATATGCATTTCTTTCATGCGTGTAGTTAACCTATCTAAACGCTCCTCCCTTTGTGAACCGCCTACAATTTCGCCAATACCTGGGGCTAATATATCCATGGCAGCAACCGTTTTTCCATCGTCGTTTTGACGCATATAAAACGCCTTGATGTCTTTTGGATAATTGGTAACGATAACTGGTTTCTTAAAATGTTTTTCAACGAGGTATCGCTCGTGTTCACTCTGCATATCAATGCCCCACTTCACATCGTATTGAAATTTCTTCTTTTTATAAGCAGGAGAATCCAACAATATCTCGATGGCTTGTGTGTAGGTAATGCGCTCAAAATCATTTTCCAATACAAAACGAAGTTTATCGATCAACCCCATGGGACTTCTTTTATCAGTAGGAAGTTGTTTCTCCTCTTCTGCCAAACGTTGATCAAGAAACTGTAAGTCGTCCATGTTATGATCCATCGCAAATCGGATGATGTATTTGATGAAAGACTCTGCAAGATTCATGTTGTCTTCTAAATCATGAAATGCCATTTCAGGTTCAATCATCCAAAACTCTGCGAGGTGGCGCGTAGTATTTGAATTCTCTGCACGAAACGTAGGACCAAATGTATAAATCTCACCAAATGCAGTAGCACCAAGCTCTCCCTCAAGTTGTCCGCTTACTGTAAGGTGTGTACTTCTTCCAAAAAAATCTTGACTGAAATCAATTTGTCCATCTTCGTTTTTGGGTGTGTTTTCAAAAGGCAATGTGGTAACACGAAACATTTCTCCTGCACCTTCGGCATCGCTTGCTGTTATAACGGGAGTATGTAAATAGAGAAATCCTTTCTCGTGAAAAAACTTATGAATGGCGAATGCCAAAGAATGTCTTACACGAAAAATGGCTCCAAATGTATTGGTCCTGAAACGCAAATGCGCAATTTCGCGAAGGAATTCGAGGCTGTGTTTTTTGGGTTGAAGGGGATATTTTTCTGCATCGGAATCTCCCAATACTTCGATCTCGGTTGCCATCAATTCTACCGCCTGGCCCTTGCCCTGGGATGCTACCAACTCACCAGTGACTTTTAGGGCCGCGCTGGTGGTAATTCTTTTCAAGAGACCTTCGTCGAACTTTCCCAATTCGGCAACCACCTGTAGGTTGAGGTTAGTGGATCCGTCGTTCAAGGCAATGAATTGGTTATTTCGGAAGGTTCTTACCCATCCCATAACAACCAAACCCGATTGTCCGGGTTGCTGCATCAGTATTTCCTTGATTTTGATCCTTTTGTTGAACATAGTTCGAATTTTCGCTCGCAAAGGTAAGAAATGAGCAGGCCAGCCAGTGGTAATTTTTTTGGAGTTCCCAAAAAAGGCGTAACATTGCACTCACAACAGGTCACTTTAGTCACAGAACCCACGTCCTTTTTCCACCTTAATTTTCCTTCGCATATCAATCAACCCTCCGGGTCTATTATCAAATAAAAAATATGTACGACATTTTACAGCTGAATGACATGCTTGTTCCAGAATTATTGGACATAGCAGAGCAACTTAAAATTTCAGGCGCCAAAAAGCTTGAAAAACAAGAACTTATTTACAAAATCCTCGACAAACAGGCCGTTTTGAACAGCGCTGTGAAAGGAACCGATGCCAAAGACGATAAAACGGGCAAAAAGAAAAGAATCGTAAAAACAACCACAGCCAATTCAACCGAGGAGGCCATCATAGAAAACGATCCTGAAGCGGCAGCAGATAAAAAGCCAGGGAAACGCGGCCGCCCTTCTATTCAAAAAGAACCAGCCAATACAATAGAGGAAGAAAAAACCGAAGAATCATCTTCTTCTCTCCCCCAGGAGAGCCAATCTGCAGAGGATGCGCAAAATGCAAGACAATTGTTTTTAAAGAAGGAGCCCGCTTTCACAGTGGAATTCG
>JAURIR010000025.1 GCA_030832645.1 Chitinophagales bacterium
TACCCTGATTATCAACGCCTCTGAGAACAATTGCATATTTCCCAATGGCATCGCTGAGCGTAAATTGGAGGGTTGCGCTTCCTCTAAAATCTGAGGAGATCCGGTTCTTCTTAAATACAGTATTTCTCATATCTGGTAGCTTGGATCCATCCCCAACTACCGGCTTTACCGAAGTACTTTCTTGGATTCCCTTTAATGTAAACGACTTGTCTGATTCAGACAACCGCAAGGATCCCATATCACCACGATAGGTTTTAAAATGAACAATACCGTCGAATTCATGATCGCCTAGTATATATTTTCTATTAATTACATCAATTGACTTGATTTGCAATGGATCGGATTCCAACAATTGATTGGTGTTATAAAACGGAATACCATCCACTAATATCAATCCTTCGTCGTTGAAGAAAAATTTAAATGGGATATTCAATATTTGAAGCAGGGATTGATCTTTTTCTTTTTTTACTCGTACTTCTTGAATGATCTCTGCAATCACTTCCTCCATGTTTGGAAAACGTACGTATTCGTCTAGGTAATAACGGGCATCAGGTTTTCCATAGAAATCGGTTGTATCTATTGTATTGTTAATCAATTGACGACCAAAATCTGGGTAGAAACTTTTTGTTACATTCAAATGCAACATTCTTATTTCGATAGCTGCTTTATTTTTTTCTTCGAGCTGTAAGCAGGGGAAACCAATTGCTTTTGCTGTACGTCCGGAAGATAGTTCGAAGCTGAGATCTTTATCGTTGTTTAAGCTGCGCAGAACTACTTCTGTAACATTGTACTTAAATGGAAATAAGAATTTCAACTGACCGTCGCTATTAGAGGTAGCTACCGCCAACGTTGCTGCACTTCCCTTCAATGCTGCCAATACAGAAATCCCTACAACGGGTTTGCCATTTTTTCTTACGTGTACAATAAGTGACTTACCTTCTTCTTCTTTTTCGGTATTTTCATCGTATGCTGAAATGGCATTAAAACCTGCAACAGCTTGATTATACATTTCGTTCAATTCGTCGTTACGAACAACCGTTAAATGAGTTTGGGAGAGGTTGATAAGTCCCCCCAATGTCACTTTCACCTGATTTCTTGGTTGATACACTTCTTTTTCTGTAAAAATATTTATTGACGATGCATCCGCATTTGTATTCTTTGAAGTAAAGCTGCAACCCGCAGCAGGAGGAATTTTTGGATTGATGATCATCACCGGGAAAAGTGCTGTTTTACTTTTCAATCCATTCATATACCCATCAATGAAATAGTAATCGGAGGGAAGATTTTCGGGGATATGGATATAGGCACTGAATCCATTGTCTTGCATCCATACTTCTGCACCTGCCTTTTTGTTTCCATTTCTATCCAGTAACAGAAGATTCATCGTTTTGGAAACAGACTTGGTTTGTTGCACCAGTCCATCTACCCAAATATCTTCTCCAGCTATAAATACCTGCTGATCTGCCCATACTTTGATCATTGCGTCTTGTGCCCACAGGATACTTGCGGGTGATAAGAGAAGAAATAATATGACGATTTTTTTGATCATCTCACCAAAATATAGGTTTTTGAGTGGTGCCACCATTGAATCTACAATCCACGCATTGCTTCATTGCTACACCAAATCCACCTTGTGTTATTAAATAAGCCACTGTATATGTTGGATAATTCTTTAAAAAATTTTCTGCTGCGGTTTTGGAAGGTAATTCCACCGACTCGCATGCATCGTCGGGATTTTTACTGGGCCATAAATTCATGGCCGAGTTCATAACGAAAATTCTTTTTTCAGCAATAGTACCTACTGAAACATAGCCAATGGCAGATCGGGAAGGATCGTTGGTGCAAGTGATATTAGTGGAAAGCTGCGAAGGTTGTGGATCAAACAAGGTTCCAGTTAATTCAGTATTCTTCCTCAGAATACTCCAAAATTCATATGCTTCTTTACTGAGGGCTATTTGGCGAACTAAAATGCTATAACGTACATACAATTTTTCTGATAGGTAAGGGATGGTTGTTATGTTCTTATAACTGATGACATCGTTGCTTAGCGATGTACTGTTGTCTAGAATGATGGTAGGAGCTATAGCCGTTTTCCAGCAGGCAAAGATTTGATTACTGGCAGGGCGATCAACGATGGATCCATTGATATAATCATGGTAGGTTTCAAACCAGGCATGGCGCTCCCATGTTTCTTCGTAAGTCCATCTATAATACCTGGTGTTATTTTTTGGGTCATGCGTATGCGCGAATACTTTCATTCCTTCGTTTACCTGTTGATAGGTAACACTGTCGATTGCAGGAGTGACGAGGGGAGTTTGATAAGGTGTTTCGTATACCTTGCCATCAACTGTTTGAATTCTCAACGATATTCCTTTATCTGTGGGGATGTTCAAGGTTGATTTATACGTTCCTTTTCCAACTTGCTTTACTTGCCATTTTGTACCGTCTTTGGATACGATTTCAATCAAGGCATTCAGCTCTGGTATGCTGTCTTTTCCTTGCAATGTTTTCAACCTGCTCAGATAGAAAGTATTTTCTGCATTATTTCCTGCAATGACATCGCCTTCTACAACCAGGATCGTTGCGTTGGGTTTTGTGTCGGGTAGTTCCAATGGTTTGGTGCAACCAAGGTAGATAAGTCCAACCATTGCTATCGTCATCAACCGTTTCATTTGAACTTCAAATTGAATGTTATAAATGGTATGGGATTCGCAAAAACCGAAAGTTGGTATCCTTTCACCTGTCTGTTGTTTACAATGAAGTACACTGAATAGGGATTGGATCTTCCTGTAATGTTATATACTCCAAAGGTCCAGGAGCCATGAATCTTTTGAGTAACCTTGTGATTGTTTTCGAGGATCACTGAAAAATCTGTTCTGAAAAAATCGGGAATTCGGAATGCATTTCTCTCAGAATAAAGCACTCTCTGTGCGCCGCCCATATTGAAAACACCAACAGGATACGTTATCGGCCTACCAGTACTGTACGTAGACGTAAGCGAAATACTGAAGCGTTGGGTAAATCGGTAATTGCTCACCAGGCTCGCAATATGCGGCTTATCGAAATTTGCAGGATAGAATTTTCCTCCGTTGATCGTTTCCCCTGCAATGGGATCATCTACTTTCAAGAATGTTCTCAGGTAGGTATAACTCAACCAACCGTTCAATTTTCCAATAGGTTTTTTATACAGCACCTCTATGCCGTATGCTTTTCCAATCGTATTGATGACATCTCTTTCAAGAGTGTTATTTAAAATCAGCTTAGCGCCAGATTTATAATCGAGGTAGTGTAAACTGTTTTTATAATATGCCTCCACAGAAAATTCATCTCCTTTGTTACCTGGTTGGGTATACAATCCCAATGAAAATTGATGTCCGATCTGTGGCTTGATATATTGATCGCTCAATTTCCAGATATCTGTCGGCGACAATGCAGTTGTATTGGTGATCATGTGGATGTACTGGCGAAGGCTGTTGTAGCTGAATTTCAACGAAGTTCTTGGTGTAATCAAATAACGTGCAGAAACGCGTACTTCAGGTCCATGATAGGTTTGAATGGTTTCGCCATTGCCGTATTGTATAGAATCTATTACAGAAGATTCTGATCTCGGAACTCCCTCTTTGTATTTATATGATTTCTTTGGCCCTGCGAAACGGTAATAGGTATAGCGAATTCCACCTTGCAATTGTATTTTATTATTTACCCTGTATTGATCTCCTATATAAATGGACGATTCGGTCCCTTTTTCTTTTTGAACAAACTTTGGTTTAATGAGTGATGCACTGTTTGTTGGGTTGAGGGATCCGGGATCTAAATTATATACCATGTGTTGTACTCCGAAGTTTACTTCGTTCTTATTGTTTGGAATCAACTTGAAGTCTGATTTCGCACTGATTTGTTGAATACCAAATTTCAATTTGAAAGCATCTTTTGGATTGTTGCTCCCGTCTACTGCATAATCATATTGATCGATTCCGGCAGAAAGTACGTTGTAAAATTTATCGGAGAAGTTATGTTTCCACTTAATACGTGCATTCTTATTTTGATACGAATAAGTCGAATCCTGATTCAATCTAAATGCATCACTGCTTATGTATCCAGAGACGAATAGTTTATCTTTTTCTGAAAATTCATGGGTAAGGTTGATCATCAAGTCGGCAAACGAAACTTTGCTTTTCTTGAAAGTAACATCCGGTAAATATTGTAAAAACCAATTGGAATAGGTTGCTCTACCACCAGCAAGGAACGTAGTTTTTTCGGAACCGATCGGTCCCTCCAAAGTAAATTTGCTTGTAAGTGGGCCAATGCCAGCAGTACCGGTAACTTGTTTGGCATTTCCATCTTTGGTACTTACATCCATGATAGAGGAAATTCTTCCACCCAGCCTTTCCGGTATTGCACTTTTATAGAGTTCCAATCCTCGAATTACTTCCGGATCAACTGCAGAGAAGAAGCCAAACAGGTGGGTTGGATTGTAGATGGTCATGTCATTGAGCAGTAATAAATTCTGATCGGCTGCGCCACCTCTTACATTGTAACCTGCCGTTCCTTCTCCCACAGAAGTGACACCTGGTAGGGTTTGTAGCGAACGGAGGATATCTGTTTCACCTAAAACGGCTGGTATTTGTTTGATGGCTCTGATGTTCAATCTTTCCACCCCCATTTGCATACCTCGAACATTGGATTGTTTCTGTGCAACAATGACAGCAGTCTTTAAACTTCTTACTTCTTCGCTCATTTCAATATCCATCTTGCCGTTTCCAAAAATTATAAGTTGACGAGAAATTTCTTTCATACCAACGCTGCTTACTTTCAGTACCTGTCTTCCTTTGGGAACAGTGATTGAGAAAAAACCAAATGCATCGGTGGAAACTCCACCTTGGCTTCCCTCTATTACTACTGATGTTGAGCTGAGGGGTTCGCCATTCTTTGCATCTCGTATGTATCCTGAAATGATAGCAGTAGGAGCATTGTTATTTTTAGTTCCTATTGTATATACTTTGTTATCTGCTGCAGCTATCACAACCTCTTCTTTTGTTGGCTCTTCAACAGCTCCAGTTGTGGAGAGGGCATTTCCAAAAAAGTTTTTAGGAAGGGGTGTATATACACTGCTTCCCCTTGAAATAATCACACGTTTATATGGATCGATGTAGTAGGTAAGTCCTGTTCCTTCTAATACATTCTTGATTATCTCTTCAAGACTGCCAGTGGTTACTCCAATAGTAAGACCCTCTGTATGTTTGGTGTCATACAAAAATTGAACACTGAATTTTTTCTCAAGTACATTGACCAGGCTGTCAAACGACGAAACTTTCTGCGAAAAGCCTGCAGTGGTTAATAGGCAACCAAAAAATACTATGAGTAATTGCTTCTTCACCATCCTTTTTCCTCCATTTCTTTGAGTACCGTGCGCGAGGCGTTGATGGGATCTTTCTTAAAGGTTAGTTTTTTTTCTTTCAAAACTTTCCTTAGTTCTTTACTATGCGTATCGGAAAAAGAAAGTAAATCAGATATGTTTTCTATGGGGTACACTTTTCCATTTGCCAGTAGCAGAAGATGTTTACGTAATACATAGGTGTCTGTTGTTTTGACATCTGAATTCAATCTTTTTACCCATTTCACCAGCAAAGTTTTTTTTCCCTCAAAAATCAATTCATACAATTCACCGTAAGGAGAAACAAGAGGTTTTTTCACGAAACGATGTCCATCCACTACAAACTCCTCCAACATTTCATTGATGAGCCGAAGTTTGAGTAGTCCGCGCATATCACGCACCACTACATAGTCGTCTTCACAATCGTAATGCACTTCGATGTTGTTGTACCAGTTTTGGTGGTATTTGACACTACCGTTATGATTGGATATAGGAAAGAATGGATCCCCTTTGCTTGGGTTGAATTGTTTCACGTATTCTGCACCGTTGAAAAGAAGGCTAGTGGGCTTACTCGAATCGGGACTGCTTTGTGCGAAACCAATATGATGTAAAGTAATGATAATCAATGAGATAGTAAACTTTCGCATAGCAGGTGTAAGATACATATATATTATATAACTAAATCGATAGTTAGACGGTAAATAGTTTGAACGACTTTCGATAATTTAACATTTAAAGAAATAACCTTTACATGCTCAAACTGTCATAGAGTTGACTAAACTATTGATTATGATTTCTGGATCGATGATCAGAATATATTCTTTGGCATTGACCTTGCTTCTTTTTTCTTGCAATAAGCAAGACGATATTACCAATCCGTCCACTCCCAGCAACAGTAATGCCGTGCCTGAAATTTTTAAGAAAATCTACGGTGCTACTACAATAACTTCAGACGGTAATTATGTTTATATCAAAACTACTGGGCAACCTGATCATAAAAGTGCTTACTATGGTTCAACCAATCCCTTGTACGAAAGTTTCAGTGGTATAACTTTTAAAGGAAATACGTTCTCAAAAAATCCTAACTCCATTGTTGCTCAAAATTTTACATTCAAAATTCCAATCAATCCTTCAGAGGCATCCAAAAAATCTGCTACTCCACTTGGTCCTATCGGAGTTTCTATGAACGGTGTGCCTTTCTTCAATCAATACGCTGGTCCTAATCAGCCTTTAGCCGGTGAGATAGTTAGTTTCGATCAGTACTGGGGACATCCTGCACCCAGAGGGGATTATCATTATCATGTAGAACCCCTCTACCTCACAACAGTGAAGTTCAACAAATCAGCATTGCTCGGTTTTTTATTGGATGGATTCCCGGTATACGGTCCAGAGGAAAATGGGAGTAGTGTAAAAAACGAATCGTTGGATGCGTATCACGGCCACAAGCATGCAACTACTGATTATCCAAACGGCATTTATCATTATCATGTTACCGATGCAGATCCTTATATCAACGGAAGTGGTTTCTTTGGCACGCCGGGTACTGTTACTCAGTAGTCTTTTATTCGTCCTCATTTTTACACTTGGATGTAGCAATGAGAATAGACAAGAGCGTTACAATCAATACAACAATGGACTTGAAGAAGGCGAATGGAGGAGGTATCACCCGAACGGGGTATTGATGGAGCAGCGCTTTTATAGCCACGGAATGAAAGTGGGTACAATGAAAACCTGGTGGGACAATGGTCAATTACAATCCTTGTATCGTTTTGTAAATGGAGAATACGATGGCACTTGCTTTGAATGGAGCAGAGGAGGAGTGATGACCAGAAAAATGCATTATAAAAATGGATACGAAGATGGAGAGCAGCATCAGTGGTACGACGATGGATCTGTTAGGTCTAATTATATAATTCAAGAGGGAAGAAGATTTGGTTTATTGGGAACAAAAAATTGTTTGAATGTCAAGGATAGTTTGGATAAGTATTAGTCTTCTTTGTTTTATTGGTTGCAAACAAGATGCTACCCAACAACTTCCTTATTACGAAGATGCAACTTTCTCTCCCTTGTTTCTTTCAGAGAAAGAAGCAGGGCTAAGAATTCACCATCGAATCGATACGTTTCGTTTTATCGATCAAACCGGGAATCATTTTTCTTCTGATCAATTGGAGGGCAACATTCATATTGCAAATTTTTTCTTCACTGGCTGTGGTAGTATTTGTCCGGGTATGATGGATAAGCTTTCCAGCGTGCAAAAAAAATTCTCCAAAAAAGATATATTGTTTCTTTCGTTCTCTGTTACCCCCTGGTCGGACAGTGTGAAGAGGTTGAATGCATATGCAGATCTTCATCAAATCGATGGTCGGCATTGGAAGCTTTTAACCGGTGCTACATCAAGGATTTACCAGGTAGCACGTCGGTCGTATTTTGCCGAAGAAGCGCTTGGATTCAACAAAGACAGTAGTAATTTCTTGCATTCCGAGCATGTATTATTGATTGACAAGAAAAAAAGAATCAGAGGGATTTATAATGGTACCCTGCAGCTCGATATGGAACAGCTTTCTAAGGATATTGAAACACTGAAGTCGAGTTATTAAAACCAAGTTGCTACCTTTATTAAAATTCTGTTTATGCTTCGGAATATTATTTTAGTGATTCTTTTCATCCTCATTCCATTTGGGTATGCATTTTACTTATACCCCAGTTTACCTCAAACCATCCCTACGCACTTCAATGCTTCAGGAGAGGCAGACGCCTGGGGAGATAAGAGCACCATATACTTATTGCCAACTATCATGGGCATAACAAGCATTTTTGTATTCCTTGTATTATCCAATGTCAAAAAACTCGATCCAAAGCGATACGCAAATGCCGACGATAACATGTATAAAAATTTTGCATTATTCACCGTTTTGTTTTTATCTGTATTGAGTCTGGTGATAATTTACTCCACCGCAAACGCTGGTATAAAGATCGAGAAGCTATTATTCCCTTTATTGGGAGCTGCTTTTGCCATACTTGGATTCTTCATGCCAAAAATCAAACAAAATTATTTTGCAGGTATTCGTTTACCATGGACCTTGGACAGCGAAGCCAACTGGATAGCTACACACAAAGTTGCAGGTAAGGTATGGACTATCGGAGGAGGACTTCAGTTTATATCCGGCTTGCTCTTCAAGGGTCAAGTAGTATTCTACATTTTCATTTCCCTTATCATTATAATGGTATTTGTGCCCACTGTTTATTCATATTTATTTTTTAAGAAAGAGAAAGCTGCATATTGATGAGAATAATAATCCTACTCATCACATGCATGTTATTTTTATTGAATAACTCAAGCGCCCAAACCGATAGTTTATATACCAATTGGAAGCACAAGAAAAATATTTTCACACTTGGCTTCTACAAACAGCCGGGTAAAGATTCAATGGTAGATTTTTGGGACGGTGTTTATAGAATATTCGGTAAGAAGAAAAAGGAAGAAGCTGTTCTTCAAAAACCTCAACTCGCACTCATTCCAAGTATTGAATATAGTTTGATTACAGGGGTGGCTGCATCTATCAATTCGAATATAGTTTTCCCAACAAAGAGTAAAAACGCTTCTTTCATATTTGTAGATGCAAAACAAACCGTCAAAAGGCAGACGATACTTGAAATGGTATCCAATTTTTGGTTTTCAAACGATCAATACAATTTTAATAGTGATTGGAGCATCATGCGATTTCCTCAGAAAGATTATGGTTTGGGAGGGAATTCTTCGTTGAATTTGTTTGATCAATTGAATTATTCTTATTTGAAATTGCATCAATCCATTTCAAGGCGTATAGTAAAAGATTTATACGTTGGCGCAGGTATCAAATTTGATTATCATTGGAAGATATCCGATACTACTACTACCCGTAAACCTATAACAGGGTTCAAACAATACGGGTTCACTGATCGCTCTACCTCTAGTGGCTACACCTTGAACCTTCTTTATGATACTAGAAGAAATCCAGTTCATCCACTTGGAGGAGAAACCTATTTTAACTCGAGTATTCGAAATAATACCAAGTGGTTAGGATCGAATGGAAACTGGAGTTCATTCACCCTTGATGCAAGAAAATACTTCACTTTTCCAAAACAATCTGCGAATGTATTGGCATTTTGGTCATACAATGTTTTTACTATGAGTGGGGGCCCTCCTTATTTGGATTTACCGCATACTGCAGTTGATCCGTTCAAAAATACTGGTCGTGGTTATATACAAGGAAGGTACAGAGGGAAACATTTATCAATGCAGGAAATGGAATACCGATTTGGCATTACTGAAAATGGATTCCTTGGTGGAGTGGTGTATGGAAACATTCAATCGGTTGCTGATTACAAAACCAATAAACTTTCTGCACCCATTCCTGGATACGGTGTCGGTATACGAATTAAATACAATAAGAAGTCGAATACCAGCATTGCACTCGACTATGCTTGGGGGAAAGAAGGCTCGCGAGGATTTTTCATGAATCTTGGAGAAGTTTTCTAATTTTTTTATACTTTCAGTATATCTAAAAAAAACAGACATGTTGAAGAAACAATTATTTATAGTGTTTTGTGCATTGGCATCTAATTTTCAATTGCAAGCACAATCTTTGGATGATATAGTCAACAAACATTTGGAGGCAATTGGCGGTAAGCAAAAACTTTCTGTTATCAATTCTGTGAAAATGGAAAATCAAATGGAAGTAATGGGAAACGAAGCTACTACTACCATTACCATTTTGAATGGCAAAGGATACAGGACTGAAAGCGAAATCATGGGTTCTAAAATGATTCAAGTAATCAATGAAAAAGGTGGATGGGTATTGAATCCAATGACGGGTTCTACCGAACCTCAGGATCTGCCGGAAGCCGCTGCCAAACAAGCTGCCAGTCAATTATACATCATTCCATTGCTAGACTATGTGAGTCGTGGTACGAAATTAACTCTAGATGGAAAGGAATCTATCGATGGTAAAGAAACTTTCAAGATTAAAGTTACCAATAAGGAGGGAGCTGATATATCCATGTACATCGATGCAAGCACTTATTATATGACTCGATTGGTACAGACTGCAGAAATGATGGGTCAAACAGTAAGCAGTACTATCAATTATTCCGATTTCAAGAAAACTGATCAAGGTTGGGTTGTACCTTATCTAACAGAGATCGATATGGGCGGAATGATTCAATTAAAAAACAAGCTGGTAAAAATCGAAATCAATCCCACAATCGATCCTGCGGTATTTGAGAAAAAGTGAGTCCTTGCAATAACGAATGGCAGTACAGTATAGGAGTTTAGCAATAACTCTATATCACTTTTACTACTTCATCATAGGAAACTCTTTTTCTTTCTCCCCAAATGCCTTTTTCTGTTCCTTTCCCAACAGAAATAATCATACAAATATCTGCTGAACGCGGAAGCCCCAGTGCCTTTCTAGCACGTACTTGATCAAAGCCCTCCATGGGGCAGGTTTCATAGCCCTCTGCTGCAATGGAAAGCATAAATGTTTGAGCAGCCAGTGCACATGATTTATGCACTACAATTTTTGTATCCGATACACCTCCCATTCTTGTCATGGGTCTGAATAGGCCTATTGCATTTGAAATGATTGTTCTCACTAATCCCATGACTCCCAATACATCATTGGTGTACGCAAACGGCACAAGTTTGGTATAATAGCCCAACATTCTTTTTTGATACTTATCGGGCTCGTTGTTTTGTATTTCTTGCTGAATATTTTCTTTGTGCCAATTCATGCGCTTTTTCCATAAATCTCTTCTGGTAACAAATGCCACCATATGAGAAGCAGTACGAGCTGTTTGTTGATTCAGGCACAGTGGTGTAAACCTATTTAGTTGGTCTCTTGATTTGATCCAGTAGAATTCCCATAACTGCATGTTACTACTATTAGGAGAGAGAATCGATCTTTCTAAACTTCTTTGGATTACTTCGTCCGGTACCTGAACGGTTTGGTCGTAATACCTGTTGGATCTTCTTTTTAAAACAATCTCTTGAAAAGCGTCGGATAAACTATTTCCCATTGCACAAAATTTTGGCAAAGGTAAAACAGTTTACTCATCGGGAACGCTAATCCAGATCAGTTACCATTTCTCTAAGCCAAGTAATTTTTTTCCAAGTTCAGACAGTACTGCAGTTTCGTATTTTGTTTGCTCCCAATTTCTGGGGTCACCGGGAAATGCATATCCCTCGGGCGCAATTCTATTTTTCCAGGAATTGATTCTCCACTCTTTCAATGGAAGATTATCTTCTTCCGCAGGCATCATAGAAATATATTGTGCAATTCTTACTTTGTCTTCGCTGTTATTGGCTCTAATGCCATGTGGTTCAAGACTATTGAATATGAGAAGATCTCCTGCTTCCAATTTTACCTTGGTAGGAGTGAATCCTGTTGTATCGGGTAAAAATCGGTTGCGGTCTTCTGGTTGTGTGAGCTTCCATGTATCATACGTTCTAAACAATTCCGGAATACATTGAAAGCCACCCATGTTTTCATCTGTTTGATCTGCCAATGCAATCACGCCTTGAACGTTGACCGGTTTGGTATCAGGATCGTAATCCCAGTGGATGAATGCTTTGTATTCATGGCCAGGGCGAATGGGAAAATTCAAGTTAGCCCTGTCAATTGTAACCCATAATTTCTCTGTTCCCCATATATCTACAAATGCATCGTAAACTCTTTGCATCTGACGGTTGTTCCACAAGTGTTGGTTGTTATAGCACTCTACCATGCCTGTATTGGCAAGTTCTTTCATTTTCATTTCTGCACGCGGTTCTGTATACCATGTGTCTTTGTTATTAGGATCTTTCTCTTCGAACTCCCAAAGAAATGATGCTGTGGCCAATGCTTGTTCTCTCGGAATAGCATTTTTAATAACGATGTATCCGTTCTGAATCCAAAATTGCCAATCCTCTTCACTTAACACACGAAGAGGTATGCCATTGGATCGATCATTCAATTTCACTGCACTGCTTTTTGCAGTCGAAGGATTTCCAGGAATGTCTTTGTGGGCATTGTTGGGATTCATAGTTGGTGCCATCGTTTGCTGTTGCATATGGGTTTACATTTTGTACAGTCTTAATTTACTCAATTTTTAATTCGAACGATCAATGTGCAGTAATAATTTCTACCATCCCCAGGCAGGATGCCTGGTCCAGGGTATCCGCCCGCCCTTCTGGTGAAGTAGTTTTTGTTTAAAAGATTATTGATTCCAAATTTACCCTCCATGTGCTTACCCCTCCATGTGCACCCTTGGTCAATTATAAAATAGGAGGGTATTATTCCGGTTTGTCCATTTAATGTTGGAGTCATTGTATTGGATGCATCGCTAAAGACCTCACTCACGTAATTGAATTGCGTAGTGATCGACCATTTTGTTTTTCCCATTTGAATTCCACTTCTGAAAATATGCTTGGGAGCATTTTCAACCGTCTTTCCTTTGATCCTGCTATCTTTAAAATCATTTGCATATACCGCTTTCGTATAGCTGTAGGAAACAAAAATGCTGGTAGAAAAAACAGGGTTGTTTTTCAGGAGATTTGACAAGTTAAATTCTGTGAAACTCTCTATCCCTTTACTATAGCTTTTTCCGATGTTGGTAATGAGTCTATATGCTTTTAAGGGATCCTGGATAATCCCAATCCTATCGTTGTAGTACAGATAGAAAATACTCATGTCAAATTGAATCCAATTACTGAATTTCCCCTTCCATCCAAGATCGGCGTTGAATCCTTTTGAATCGCGTAATGTACTGCTTATGCTATCGGTGCTTGGCGGGGCTTGCAGGTGGGTGAATTGTATAGGACGAAATGCCTGTGTAATATTTCCGTAAAATTGGATACTTTGATTGAGTTGGTAGTTTGTTCCAATCCCATATAACATGAAATTTCTTTTTCTGGAAGTTTGTATGGTCTGTGGACTTCCGTTTTGTAAAAAACCATTTTTCCCTTCAGCACTGCCCGAAATTGATTCGTATCTAATTCCTGGGATTACCTGTAGATTTTTACTTACGCGAAACATATTCTCTATAAAAAATGAGAGATTACTTGAATTCAATATCAGTTCTTGTGAATACGGTCTAACTACGCTCATGTCAAATTCCTTTCCATCTGTACCGATGCCATTTCCACTTCTTGTTGTTTGACCGGTAAAGTATCTAGCGCCATACGAAACGATAAATTGTTTTTTTAGAATGATTGGTTCAAACAGCATTCTACTTTCAATTCCAATATTTCTGTATTGATCGGCTTGTAATGTTCGAAGGTTATACGTTTTTGTAATTGGATTAATGGTATCGTTAACATGTGCAGGAAGTAAATATCCCACACTTCTTCTATCCCCCAGTAGTCCAAATAATTTTGTATTCCATGAAAGTCGATGATTGATTTTATAGTTCATGCTCAGAGCAGGAGTCATCCAATGAATATTCATCCAGTTTCTAGATCGTATGCTCTCTCTTGGATTTTTTAAAAACATACTATCGGTCAGACCTCCCGGTTGTTGAATCAGCATTTTACTGAACAGAAACTCTGCTTTTATTGAAAATTGTTGAGTAGGTTGATAACTTACACTGGCATGGGCAGTTTCGGTTTCATAGAAGCTGTTTTTTCGCCATCCTCTTCCGTTATTTCTATGAAAGAAATTATAATAATTCCATTTTTTTACTTTCCCACCCATCGATAAAAAAGTCTGTATTTGTCCGAATCCACCAATGGTTTGAGAAGATTCCAGTTGTAATGGTTTTTCAAACTGATCGCCGTTCTTTAGAATATAATTGATCATGCCACCAAATTGAGGTCCGTATTGCAAGGCACCATGACCTCTTACCAATTCTATTTTTTGAACGGCCTGTAAAGGAGGATTGAAATACGCTTCTGGATAGCCAAAAGGATCGGCTGCTACATCGTATCCATTTAACCTGACATTGAATTCCCAGCTCCGATTAGGACTCAATCCACGACTGGCTACACCAATTTGAATACCGCTTGGATCCGATTCCCAGATATGGATACCAGGAACTTTAGCCAATACTTGACGCATTACATTGTTGGTAATATTGCCATTGATTTTTTCTACCGATATCAGCGATACTTTTTTTCCTGCATAAATTGATTGATTGAAAATATCCGGTACAGTAATTATTTCATTCCAATTCTTTTTTTCTTGTATCCGAATAGTTGGGAGCGTATTTTTCTTTTCAATACTATCTGGAGTAATCTGATTGTTTTGCGCAGCTAAACGTGAGTTGACCAACCAGCAAATCATTATCACTAACCACCCTTGCTTCATATAAATCTACTTTGCGCAAAAGTATTTTTAGGATCTCTTCGGTATTTACGTAAACGGGAATTCGCTTTTCGCGATCAGGAAAATCTATCCTGTTATATTAATTATGTAAAAGTAAATAGGCATACCTATGCTTATGTTCAACGGGAAGGTAAAGCCCAACGCCATCGGAATGTACAAGCCGGGATCGGCCTTGGGAGCCGCAAAACGCATGGCAGCTGGAACTGCAATATAGGAAGCACTCGCTGCCAATATGGCGAAAATAAATCTATTGGCAACAGACTGTGTAATAAATTGACTGGTGTACGCTACCGCTATTCCATTGAGCAAGGGTGCGAGGAGGGCAAAAATCATTACATAAACTCCCTGCTCTTTGAAGGCTTTGAATCGTTTGGCCGTTACCAACCCCATTTCCAGTAGAAATATTGCTAAAAATCCCTTGAAGATATCTGTAGTAAAGGGTTTGATCCCTTCTGCTTGTTTTGAATCAGAAATCATGCCAATCAATAAGCTACCCAATATCATGATAACGCTTGCATTTGAAAATGCATGTTTAACAACTTTTGATAAAGAAGTAGTTGCATCATCTGATTTTTCAAATTTTCGTATCAACATTACACCAACTACAATCGCCGGAAATTCCATCAACGCCATTACTGCAATCATATGCCCATCGCTGTGCATCGATTGCATTTCTAAGAACGATACTGCCGAAACAAAAGTTACCGCACTTACCGAGCCATACGATGCAGCTACTGCAGCTGCATTGCTTATAGATAATTTTTGTTTTAAAATATAAAAACAATAAAGTGGAATAAGCGTGGCAATCAAAAGCCCAAATAAAATAGAATTAACAATTTCTATATTGAATTCACTGTGCTGTAGTTCCTGCCCCCCTTTGAACCCGATTGAAAACAACAAATAAAGAGAAATAAATTTCACTGTTGGCGCTGGGATCTCTAAATCGCTTTTGATAACAGCTGCAGTAATACCCAGTATAAAAAATAGTAGGGTGGGGTTGGTAAGATTATTGAGGATAAGATTGGTTGTCATTCAATGATCATTTGATGCGAAATTCTTAAAAAATACGAAAGAATCATTTCGAATAGAGAAATCTTTCTAGCATCAAGCCAGTATTTTGAAACTTTACATCTATGAGAACAGTTTCTTCATCAAATCTTCAGTCCTATGCCCTCGAAACTGTAGATAATTGTATTTCAAGGCTAAAAACATCTTCTTTGGGGCTTGAGAACGAAACCGCAGCCACCCTTCTCGCACTATATGGCCCCAATGAGATTGATATTGAAAAGGCTCCAAAGTGGTTTGTTCAACTGTTCAAGGCCTTTCTCACTCCATTCAATGGAGTATTATTTCTTGTGGCGATCGTTTCTTTTTTTACTGACGTTTGGTTGGTAAGCAAGCAAGAAAGAGAATTTAAAACCATGTCTATGGTATTGGTGATGGTATTGATGAGTTCGTTGATTCGTTTTTGGCAAGAATACAGGAGCAATGTTGCGGCTACAAAATTGAAGAAAATGATTTCAACCACTGCAACAGTTCTAAGAAAAGGAGACGGTACCAAAGAAATCGATATTAAAAATTTAGTGCCGGGAGATATTGTTTTCTTGTCTGCAGGAGACATGATTCCTGCCGATTGCAGAGTGATACAGTCAAAAGATTTATTCATCAGTCAATCAATGCTGTCCGGCGAGGCATTGCCGGTAGAGAAAAAAGAATCTGCTTTGAACTCTACGGAACATCGATCTATTCTTGAGTTGGAGAATATCTGTTTCATGGGAACAAATGTGGAAAGTGGTGCAGCAAAAGTAGTAGTCGTTTATACAGGAAGTGCCACCTATTTCGGGAGTATCAGTAAAGCGATTACATCGAAAAGAGTCGATAGCAGCTTCGATAAAGGTGTGAATTCTGTTAGTTGGCTGTTGATACGTTTTATCATCATCATGGTGCCCTTGGTGTTTTTAATAAATGGGTTTACCAAACACGATTGGGTAGAAGCATTCTTGTTTGCAATAACCGTTGCAGTGGGACTGACACCTGAGATGCTTCCGATGATTGTAACAACTAATTTGGCAAAAGGTGCTGTAATGATGAGTCGAAAAAAGGTGATCATCAAAAAATTAAATGCTATTCAAAATCTTGGAGCCATGAATGTTCTCTGTACAGATAAAACAGGAACACTTACAATGGATAAAATTGTACTTCAGCTTCATCGAAATGTTTTTGGGGAACACGATCTCGAAGTATTGAAGTGGGCTTATTTGAACAGTTATTATCAAACAGGATTAAAAAACCTTATGGACAGGGCGGTGCTGGAACACGGTGAGGTACATAATTTATTGAAAGTTGAATCTAGTTATACGAAGGTAGATGAAATACCTTTTGATTTTCAGCGAAGAAGAATGTCGGTTGTATTGGAACAGGAGAATGGGAAACATTTATTGATTTGTAAAGGTGCTGTAGAAGAAATGCTTGCGGTTTGCAGTTATGCTTATGATCCTGGTGCCGACAGACAGTTGCATATAGAAAAAGACCAACCAATGCAGCTAAATGACGAAGTACGGAATAGAATACTTGAGTTGAGAAATGAATACAATACAGAAGGCATGCGTGTTTTGTTAATTGCTGTGAAGGAATTTGAGAAACGGGATCTCAATTATACCCTACACGATGAAAAAGATCTTATTATAGCTGGCTTCATCGGTTTTCTAGATCCTCCTAAAACAACTGCCAATGTATCGATCCAGGAAATGAAACGCTTGGGGGTAAACATCAAAGTGCTTACGGGGGATAATGAAATTGTAACAAAAAAAGTTTGTAGGGAGGTGGGTATTGATGTAACCGGAGTCTTACTGGGTAACGAAATTGATCAATTGGATGACGCACTACTATTAGAAAGAATTTCTACTACCAATCTCTTTGCAAAACTGACGCCCATTCAAAAATCCAGAATAATTCAATTACTCAAAAAAGATGGCAATACGGTTGGATTCTTAGGAGACGGTATCAACGATGCAATTGCTTTGAAAGATGCGGATGTGGGCATTTCAGTAGATACTGCCGTCGATATTGCAAAAGAAAGTGCAGACATCATTCTATTGGAGCGTGATTTGATGGTGTTGAACGAAGGCATCCGATATGGGCGAAGGACATTTGGGAATATCATGAAGTATATTAAAATGACCTCCAGCAGCAATTTTGGTAATATGTTCAGCGTATTGGGTGCAAGTGCCTTTCTTCCATTTCTTCCAATGATGCCAGTGCAGATCTTGGCACAAAATTTATTGTACGATATATCTCAGATTTCCATTCCATGGGATCAAATGGACGAAGACTTTATTGAAAAGCCGCAGAAGTGGAATGCTCAAGGTATTAGAAAATTCATGGTATATATTGGACCCATCAGTTCACTATTTGATTATGCAACATTTGGGTTATTATTTTATTACTTCAAAGCAAATAGCACCTCAACCCAATCTTTGTTTCAAAGCGGATGGTTTGTGGAAGGCTTATTGTCTCAAACCTTGATTGTTCATATGATTCGCACCAGAAAAATTCCCTTCATTCAAAGCTGGGCAGCTAAACCAGTTCTCGCTCTTACTACCTTGATTATGGCGATAGGTATTTTTATTCCTTTTTCTCCTTTTGCAGATTCATTGAAGATGCAACCGTTGCCTATTGATTACTTTCCATTCCTGATTGGTATACTACTTGCATATTGTATCCTCACCCAATTTGTAAAAAATTGGTTCATCAAGCGATTCAACTATTGGTTATGATGACACAATAAAAAAGGGTTATTGAAAATCAATAACCCTTTTACTGTAGAATGAATCTTATCAATTGTGTAAATCAAAACGATCCAACTCCATTACCTTGTTCCATGCAGCAACAAAGTCGTGAATGAATTTTTCTCTACCATCTTCACAGGCATATACTTCAGCAATAGCACGTAATTCAGAGTTTGACCCAAAGATTAAATCTGCGCGTGTTGCGGTCCATTTTACTTTTCCGGTGCTGAGGTCTTTTCCTTCGTAAAAGCCCTCTGCTGTTGGCTCCCACTTTGTATGCATATCCAATAGATGCACAAAGAAATCATTGGTTAGCACTTGCGGTTTTTGGGTAAACATTCCATGTTTAGAATGATCGTAGTTGGTGCCGAGTACTCTCAATCCACCTACCAAAACGGTCATTTCAGGTGCAGACAATGTCAACAATTGTGCTTTATCTACCAATAATTCTTCTGCGTGTGCAATATGTTTTTTCTTGATATAGTTTCTAAAACCGTCTGCTGCAGGTTCCAACACTGCAAAAGAATCTACGTCTGTTTGTTCTTGAGAGGCATCGGTTCTTCCTGCACGGAAAGGAACTTTCACTGAATGTCCGCCGTCTTTCGCAGCTTTTTCAATCGCAGCACATCCAGCCAATACAATCAGATCTGCCAAGGATACTTTTTTATCTGAAGATTGATTGAATGCTGTTTGAATAGATGTTAATACATCCAACACTTTTGATAGTTGAGAAGGGTTGTTTGCTTCCCAATATTTTTGCGGAGCGAGACGTATACGCGATCCATTGGCACCACCTCTTTTGTCTGATCCACGGAATGTAGATGCAGAGGCCCATGCAGTAGCTATCAATTCAGATACACTCAATCCAGATGAAAGAATTTTACTTTTCAATTCTTCCACATCTTTCTCATCGATCAATTTACCTTGAACTGCAGGAATGGGATCTTGCCAAATCAATTCTTCCGATGGTACTTCCGGTCCGAGGTATCTTCCACGTGGTCCCATATCACGGTGTGTGAGTTTGAACCATGCGCGGGCAAATGCATCTGCAAACTGATCTGGATGTTCGTAAAATCTTTTTGAGATCTTTTCGTATGCCGGATCAACTTTCAATGCAAGATCTGTTGTCAACATTGTAGGTGCATGCTTGATGGATGCAACATGTGCATCAGGAACTGTACCGGCTCCAGCACCTGCCTTTGGCTTCCATTGTTGAGCACCAGCAGGACTCTTAGTAAGTTCCCAATCGTATCCGAAAAGATTTTCGAAGTAGTTATTACTCCATTGAGTAGGTGTTGTTGTCCAAGCACCTTCCAAACCACTCGTAATAGTATATTCTGCATTGCCAGTTCCAAAGCTGTTCTTCCATCCCAAACCTTGTTCTTCGATGCTAGCTGCAGCCGGTTCTCTTCCAACGTATTTTCCTGGATCTGCGGCACCATGTGTTTTTCCGAATGTGTGTCCACCTGCAATTAATGCTACAGTTTCTTCGTCGTTCATGGCCATTCTTCCGAATGTTTCACGAATATCTCTTGCTGCTGCAAGCGGATCAGGATTGCCGTTGGGTCCTTCAGGATTTACATATATCAATCCCATCTGTACTGCTCCCAATGGATTTTCCAATTCACGATCGCCTGTATACCTGTTATCACCTAACCATTCTTTTTCCGAACCCCAATACACATCTTCTTCTGGTTCCCAAAGGTCTTCTCTACCTCCACCAAATCCGAATGTTTGAAATCCCATTGATTCCAATGCACAGTTACCTGCGAGAATCATAAGATCGGCCCACGATAATTTTTTACCGTATTTCTGTTTAACCGGCCAAAGCAATAATCGTGCTTTGTCGAGGTTGGTATTATCTGGCCAGCTATTGAGCGGAGCAAATCTCAACGTGCCTTTTCCGGCGCCGCCTCTACCGTCGGCGATACGATAGGTACCTGCACTGTGCCATGCCATGCGGATGATAAACGGACCATAATGTCCATAATCAGCAGGCCACCAGTCTTGAGAAGTGGTGAGCACCTTTATAATATCTTTTTTTACTTCTTTCAAATCCAGCGAGTTGAATTCTTTGGCATAATCAAATGATTTGTCCATTGGATTCGACAAGTTGGAATGTTGACGAAGGATGTTCAATTTTAGTTGATTCGGCCACCAATCGCGGTTTCTGGTTCCACTACCAGCGGATTGTTTGATGGCTCCACCATGGAAAGGGCATTTTGCTTCTCCGTTGTTGGAGGAATGTGGATGAGGATTGTTTCCCATATTTTCTTACAATTTTTAGGATGGCAAATTTATGCAATTGTCACTGTCTTTCAGGTAATGAAAATCACAAGTTTCTGAATTCGAAACGCAGGAAAACAAATCATTTTCCTCTGTTTATGTCAATAAACAATTTTCGAGGTAAAAAGTTCTTTGAAAAATGCCTATTTCAGGGTTGCAATTGGCGCCGGATCCATGTCGGAGTAAACCAGGTTTTCTCCCGCCATACCCCAAATAAAACTGTAGTTGCTGGTTCCGCATCCAAAATGCATACTCCATGGCGCAGAGATAATTGCCTCTTGATTGCCAACAACCAGGTGTCGGGTAGATTGTGGTTCGCCCATGAAATGAAATATGCGGTGCTCGGTTGGAAGATCAAAGTAAAAATATACTTCCATTCTTCTTGTATGTGTATGAGGTGGAACAGAGTTCCAAACAGATCCATCGTGCATTGAAGTCAGACCCATGACCAACTGACAACTTTTGATTCCTTCCAGATGGATGTATTTATATACGGTTCTTTTATTGGCAGTTTCTGCAGCTCCCAAATCAACTGGTTGTGCTTGTTCTTTCTTGCAAACTGCAGTAGGATAGGCTTGATGTGCAGGCGAAGAAAGAAAATAAAACAGTGCCGGCGCATTGGAATCTTTTGAGTGAAAGTATACTTCTTTTACCCCTTTGCCTACATAGAGGCAATCCATTTTATTGATTTCATATGAACTTCCATCTACATCAATCATACCATTTCCTCCAACATTAATGATGCCCATTTCTCTTCGCTCCAAAAAATAATCCGCACGCAATTCTGCAGGATTGGGCAATACAACCTTTTTGTCGACGGGCATAGCGCCACCAATGATCATTCTGTCGTAATGCGAATACGTGAGTTGAATCGAATTTTTCTGAAATAAATCCTGAACTAAAAAACGCTCTCTCAATTCTTCTGTGCCAAGGCGAAGTGTTTCAGCGGGGCTCTCGGTAAATCTTACTTGCATGTAGTATTAGTTATGTTGTGAAAATTTTATCAATGCATCTGCCAATTGCTCAGCAGCTTTTGTATTTTGAAATGTAGTTGGAAGTTTTCTACTATCGATGTATTCGTTATACAGCCAAGGATCTCCAACAGCTATAACATGTCCTTTGCCATAGCGGGTGTATGCAATAATATTTTTATCGCCATTGTTTGCTATTGGGATAACCTTCTTTGAAATCGATAAAGCGCTGACATCTTTCATAAAGATCTTCGTGTCCTCACTAACGATATTGTTTCCTTTAATGGGATATACATTTCCCATTTCGTAGTTCTTGCCCTTTACCATATTGATGGATTCTTGACTAAAGGCAATCCCAAATTTTTCTGCAAGGATATTAATGTAATCGAGATCACAATTCAAGCTATCGTTTGCCATCATCAAGAGTACTCCTCCTTTTTTCACCCATTTTGCGATGGTGCTTGCATCCGTTGAATTCATGTAATGAGGAGATGGATTGTCCTTTAGGTGGTCTGGATCTACTATAATGTAGATCGACGCTTTCGATAAGTCGTTGGCAGTAGGAGCAGTGGTGATTGTTTTTAGAGAAGCTCCTTTGTTCTGAAATACTTTTGCAAACAAAGCAAAACCGCCATCCGAAAAATCTTCCCATGCATAGTGCCAGTGAATGTCCTTACCGTTTGGATCTTTTTTTGTCTCGTTGTTAAAATAGGCGTCTAACAGAACAACCGGTTGTGCTGTTGACGAAACACCCAGTAGGCCGAGCAAGCAAACAACGATAAATGATTTCATTAAACCGGTATTTTGACTGCTTGTCTTGCCAGTAATTTCCAAGAACCTTTTTCTTTTTGAAATATCATCAGCACTTTTAACCGTACTTCTCCCAGGACACCATCGTTCTTAGTTTTGGCATACAAACTGTGACGAACAATAGCAGTGTTATCAACCAAATCAATGGTTTGATCTGATAAATCAATACTGAGAAAAACAGATTTTCCACTGATCAATGTTTCAACAAATGCTTTTTGATCTTCGATGAGACCATTTGAATGACCATAGCTCAGATGCGAAGAGCTGATTGCTTTTAATTGATCGGCATTGCCGCTTAGTAAAGCATCTTTTAGTTGAACGACAGCTCTCTCTATTGATTCTTGTTGGTTATTCTTTACTTGAGCAGATGCATCAAAAGACAAAATACTCAGTACGAGAAAAGCGAAAAGTGATTTCATTTTATTTATTTTTTAAAACCCAATTTTTGAATCGGTGCATAGCCTCAAGATAATAATAGTCTGCATAGGTTAGAGGCACATCCACTTCTGATTTTGCAGGAAGATGTCCCACGCTGTGTTTCAAAAGGAATCCACCATTTTCTCCTTCGTTTGCGAGGTAGGCAGTAGAAGACAACGTTTGAATGATGGAAGCGCTTTTGTTGATATAGTCTTTGCTTTCTTCTCCCTTGGTATATTGTGAAAGCTCGAGTAATGCTGATGCTAAGATAGATGCCGCAGAAGCATCCCTCAATTCATTTGGAATTGATGGTGCATTGAAATCCCAATAAGGGATAAAGTCTTTCGGCATATTGGGATGATTGAATAGAAATTTTGCAATATTTCTTGCATGATCCAGATAGCGTTGATCTTTTGTGAAGCGGTACATCATTGTGAATCCGTAAAATCCCCATACTTGTCCGCGCGACCAAGCAGATGCATCATTGTAGCCCTGATGATTTTTTCCTGCAATCAATTTTCCGGTTTCAAGATCATAGTCGAGTACATGAAAAGCACTATAATCTGACCTATAATGATTGGCCAACGTACTGTTAGCATGATTGATGGCGATTTCTTTTAGTTTTGGATCACCT
>JAURIR010000026.1 GCA_030832645.1 Chitinophagales bacterium
ACCATCTCCATCATTCACAGCATCAAGTACCTAAACACTAAAAACTATATCCACGACATCAAGGCGAAATCCTATGCCGGGACAGGCGTTTTCTTGGGTTTGCTGGGTTATTCTACCGGTGCCATTTGGGCTAGTTATACATGGGCAGATCCAAACAATCCCGCTTACGCATCTTTTGGTTCCATTATGAGAGAACCAAAATTAATTGGCGCAGCATTGGCTTTGTTGGTATACGGCGCTTACTTTATTTTAAGAAACTCCATTATCGATATCGATCAAAGAGCAAGAGTAAGTGCAGTCTATAACATATTTGCTTACGCCATGCTATTCCCAACCATCTGGATCATTCCCCGATTGCTCCCAAGTCTACATCCGGGTAAAGAAGGAAATCCCGCACTCAACTTCAATGACATCGACGCAAGAATGAGAATTGTTTTCTATCCCGCTGTAATTGGTTGGACACTTTTGGGAGTATGGATAACTCATTTGAAGATCAGACTACAGGTATTGAACGAAAAAAAATTCAGCAATGAACAATAAGATAAAATCTTTTTTATTTTTCGCAGCCCTTTTAATTTCTAATTTTTTACATGCACAAACAGAAACCATGGCATCTACTATGCGCTCTAACGGAAAAATATATGTTGTTGTAGCAGTTTTGACAACTATTTTAGTTGGCCTCATTGCTTATTTGATTCGTATGGATAAAAAGATATCCAAACTCGAAAAGGAGTAAGTTTTTTTCAACCGAGCTTTGCGCTCAATAAAATCCACTTGCCATGGCAGAAGAATATAGTTTTTTTGATGCAGTCTGTAAGAGTTTCGACAAGGCTGCAAAGTATACTTCGTTCGATAAAGGAATTCTAGAACAAATCAAACAATGTAATAGCGTATTACGCTTGCACTTCCCTGTTAAAATTGGTGATCAAGTAGAAGTAATAAAAGCATACCGAGTTCAACACTCACATCACAAATTACCATGTAAAGGAGGTATCCGTTTCAGCGAGATGGTAAACCTAGACGAAGTGATGGCGCTCTCTGCACTCATGACCTATAAATGCGCCATTGTAAATGTGCCATTTGGTGGAGCAAAAGGAGGAATCACTATCGACCCCAAAAAATATTCTGCATACGATCTTGAAAAAATCACCCGCAGGTATACGAGTGAACTCATCAAGAAAAAGTTCATCGGTCCCGGCGAAGATGTTCCCGCTCCAGATTATGGAACAGGCGAAAGAGAAATGTCGTGGATCCTAGACACTTATGTAACAATGCATCCAGGTGAAGTTGAAGCCATTGGATGCGTTACAGGAAAACCTGTTACACAAGGGGGTGTAAAAGGAAGAAGAGAAGCAACAGGTTTGGGTGTTTTCTATGGAGTGAGAGAAGTGTGTAAGAACGAAGAACAAATGAAGAAACTTGGACTCACACCTGGTATAGAAGGAAAAAAG
Source organism: Chitinophagales bacterium (assembly GCA_030832645.1). Classification (GTDB taxonomy): domain Bacteria; phylum Bacteroidota; class Bacteroidia; order Chitinophagales; family Chitinophagaceae; genus Pollutibacter. The sequence goes on from JAURIR010000026.1 coordinate 1,452, forward strand.
GTGGTCGTTCAGGGATTGGGGAATGTTGGATACCATTCTGCAAAATTTTTCCAGGAAGGCGGTGCATTGGTGGTTGGACTCATCGAATACGAAGGAGCTATCTACAATGAGAAGGGATTGGATGTGGAAGCAGTTTTTCAGCATAGAAAATCAACTGGTTCCATTTTAAATTTCCCGGGTGCAAAAAATTTCGATAAAAACACAGACGGCTTGGAAGCGCCATGCGACATCTTAATTCCAGCTGCATTAGAAAATGTAATCAATGCAAACAATGCAGATAAAATAAAAGCCAAAATTATTGGAGAAGCCGCGAATGGTCCGTTGACTCCTGAGGCAGATGAAATTTTAACCAACAAAGGAATCCTGGTTGTACCCGACATGTACTTGAATGCTGGTGGTGTGACTGTTTCTTATTTCGAATGGTTAAAAAATTTGAGTCACGTTTCTTATGGAAGACTCGAAAGAAGATTTATGGAGAATCAAAACGCCAACATCGTAGCACAATTGGAAAGCATGACCGGCGTAACGATTTCTCCGAAACAAAAAGAAATTCTTGTACACGGCCCTGATGAAATTGACTTGGTGAGAAGTGGATTGGAAGACACCATGATTAAAGCAACCAATGAAATATTTCAATGCTGGAAAAAATACCCAGACATCCCTAACATGCGAACTGCTGCGTTTGTAGTTGCCATTGAAAAAGTTGGTAACAGTTACATGGAACTTGGAATATTCCCTTAAAAATCTTCTACTGTTGGAAAGGAAGCGAGCCATGATTGGTTCGCTTTTTTTATGTCTGCCACATGGCATTCATTACCATTGGTAACAACAAGATACCGCACGGGCAGTTCAAGATGATACGAAAGGATTTGCATCAATACTTTTTCATCCAATTTCACATCGGTCGATTTGCATTCTACAATCATTGAAGCTTGATGGTGCTGGTTAAAAACCAAGATATCATATCTTTTCGCAGATTTTGGAGAAATTTCTTTCTCTACAGAAATCAGGTTCTGAGGGAAGCGCTGCACGTTCAACATCCAATTGATAAAGTTTTGTCGCACCCACTCTTCCGGCTGAAGCAGCACCCATTGTTTTCGGATAAGATCCCAAATTTCAGGACCTTTTTCCGATTCCCTGACTTTAAAATTGGGTGGCGGCAAATTGAATGGAACCATGCTTGCAAAGTAATCAGTAAATTTGACGAAAGTAAGAACATGACAAACAAAGAGGAAATTGTCAAAAATTGGCTTCCCCGCTACACGGGAAGAAAGCTCGAAGATTTTGGTCCCTACATTTTATTGACCAATTTCAGCCATTATGTTGAGTTGTTTGCGAAATGGAACAATGCAGAAATTGTGGGTAAAGACAAGCCCATGCAATCAGCCACTGCCAATGGAATTACCATCATCAATTTTGGTATGGGAAGCCCCACTGCTGCTACTATCATGGATCTTCTTACTGCCATAGAACCCAAAGCCGTGCTGTTTTTAGGTAAATGCGGGGGACTCAAAAAAAGAAATAAAATCGGTGATTTAATATTGCCTATTGCAGCCATCAGGGGCGAAGGAACTTCCAATGATTACTTTCCTGCAGAAGTGCCTGCACTTCCTGCGTTTGCTCTTCAAAAAGCAATATCTACGACAATACGGGATCATCAATTGGATTATTGGACCGGCACTGTATATACTACCAACAGAAGGGTTTGGGAGCACGATAATGACTTCAAAGCCTACCTGGAAAAAATCAGGGCATATGCCATCGACATGGAAACTGCCACCATATTTTCGGTTGGTTTTTACAACAAGATCCCAACAGGTGCTATTTTAATGGTGAGTGATCAACCCATGATTCCAGAAGGGGTAAAAACAGAGGAAAGCGACAAAAACGTGACGGCGAATTTCGTTGAAACACATGTGCGATTGGGCATTGAATCGCTTAAGCAATTGATTGATAATGGCTTGACCGTTCGACACCTGCGTTTCTAATATCCACATCCTGGGATGGCAGCCTGAATAGTTTTATCCTACGAAAGGACATTTTTTCTTAATTTTGCATCTCAATTGCCAAAACAAATCTGGTGCCGTAAGATCAGGTTTGAAGGAAGGATGTCCGTCAACTACTCGACATCATGGTTTGTTTCAGGCATATTTAAATTTAAAAAAGCATGAAACTCTCCCAATTCAGATTCGATTTTCCACTCAACCTTATTGCACAAACCCCTGCCAAGCGAAGAGAAGATGCACGCTTGATGGTAGTTCATAAAGACACTGGCGTCATTGAAAACAGGATGTTCAAAGACGTGCAGGAATATTTTGAAGAGAAGGATGTATTTGTTGTAAACAACACAAAAGTATTTCCTGCAAGAATGTACGGTAGGAAAGAGAAAACAGGTGCAAAGATCGAAGTGTTTCTTTTGAGAGAACTCAACAAACAAAACAGATTATGGGATGTGATCGTTGATCCCGCAAGGAAGATTCGCGTTGGAAATAAATTGTATTTTGGTGATGCGGAAGAATTGGTTGCAGAGGTAATTGACAACACCACTTCAAGAGGAAGAACCATTCGATTTCTTTTTGAAGGAACCGATGATGAGTTCAAGGAGATTTTAAATACACTTGGAGAAACTCCCCTACCCAAATACATCAAACGCAAGCCAGACGAAACCGACAAAGAAAGATACCAGACTGTATATGCAAAACACGAAGGCGCTGTAGCAGCTCCTACCGCAGGTCTGCATTTTTCGATTGAATTGATCAAGCGCCTGGAAATCCAAGGTATCCGCTTCGCAGAAGTAACTTTACATACTGGATTGGGAACGTTCAGAGCTATAGAGGTAGAAGATTTAAGCAAACACAAAATGGAAGCGGAATATTTCAAGGTAGATGAAACCGCTTGCAAGATTGTCAACAAAGCTAAATCAGAGGGTCATCGTATTTGCTCTGTAGGAACAACTACCATGCGTGCACTTGAAAGCACTTTCACTGCGGACAAATTATTGAAGCCTGCAGAGGGTTGGACCAACGTATTTATTCACCCACCTCACGATTTTTCTATCTGTGATTCATTGATTACCAACTTTCATCTGCCCAAAACATCATTATTGATCATGGCCTGTGCATTTGCGGGATACGATCTTACGATGGAAGCTTACAAGAAAGCCATCAAGGATAAGTACAGATTTTTCAGTTACGGAGATGCAATGTTGATTCTATAAATCAGATTTCTCCCGCACTTAATCCAAACCGAATAAGCCTTTATTCAATGCTTTAAGGGTGTCATTCTTCTGAGTAGTGTGCACCAGTATAGACACGTTGTGAAGACTGCCGCCATAACTCACCATATTGACGGGAATGTCTTTCAATGCATCGAACATTCGCATCATCAGGTTATTGTTTTGCGTCAATTTATTTCCAACTACAGACACAATCGATTGATGATGGACGACTTCCAATTCACCCAGGGGCTGCAGTTCTTTTGAGATCTCATCCAGATAAAGTGTATTATCAATCGTAACAGATACCGCTACTTCAGAAGTGGTGATCATGTCGATGGATGTTCTGTATTTCTCAAATACTTCAAAAATCTTTCTAAGAAAACCATATGCTAATAACATTCTGCTGCTCTTAATTTTTAACATCACAATCCCGTCTTTTGCAGCAACAGCTTTCACTCCATCTCTGTCTGCATCTTTTACTATGATTGTTCCCTTTGCCTCGGGCTCCATGGTATTCAACAATCGAACCGGAATATTATAATGCTGTGCAGGCCATATGGATGCAGGGTGAAGAATCTTTGCACCGAAGTAAGCCAATTCAGCTGCTTCGTCAAAACTAAGCTGCTCAACCGGTTTAGTAGACTGTACGATTCTAGGATCATTGTTGTGCATTCCATCGATGTCTGTCCAGATCTCACAAACACTTGCATTGATGGCTGCGGCAATCAAGGAAGCAGAATAGTCGCTGCCCCCTCTCTTCAAATTATCTACCTCTCCTTTTGCATTGCGACAAATATATCCTTGTGTGATAAATAACTTTTTGTTCGAATGCTGTTCCAACACCTTGGCAAGTTTGGTGTGAATGGCAGGTACCTGCGGCTCGTCGTTTGCATCAATCGACATAAAGTCGAGTGCCGGTAGCAATACATGATCGACACCCTTTTCATGTAAATAACAACTGAAAAGTTTTGTACTCATCAATTCGCCCTGAGCAAGAATGTCTTTGTTCAAGGCGTCGTTGAAAGAAATTTTCAATATGATACGCAAAAAATCAAAATGCTCTTCAATGATGGAGCTTGCTTTGGAGCGCGATTCGTTTTTTTGAAGCAATCCATCTATGAATGTTTTGTAGTGCTCGTGAAGAGCCTCTATCAATTCATTGGCTTTCGTTTTATCACTGTTTGCCATGGCGTCACCAATAGCAACCAATGCATTGGTGGTGCCACTGAGTGCACTGAGTACAACTATTGTTGCTTCTTCATCACGGGTAATCAACTCTGCTACTTGAAACATTCTCTCCGGCTTTCCAACAGAGGTGCCTCCGAACTTCATTATTTTCATTGCGTACGGCTTTTTAGGAGTTGCGAAGTTAAAGTTTGATATTGAATTTTTCTCCGATGGAGTGCAAGTCATTCAATACAGATTCCACCAAGGGGATTCCATTTTTCTCTCGTTCAAGCTGGCAGGCTCGCTCAGGATCGCCCGGTATTAAAACAGGTTGATCTTTACTAATTGGAGTTGCTTCCCGAAAACGACGAATCCATAGGTCCATATCTTTTTTAAAATCACTGGATTTTCTGAAGGCATCGATGCGCATCGCACCAAAAAAGTGACCAATCCCTTTACCAGGCTGATTTTCCGGCATGGCCACGTAAGCAGGAAATGGCGGCACCCATGGGCCAAAATTTGCACCACTGAGCACTCCGGAAAATATATCAACAACGGCACCCAGTGCATACCCTTTGTGGCTGCCGTGTTCTCTGTCACCGCCCAAAGGAAGAAGAGCCCCTCCATTTTTTAAGGCATGTGCATTTTGTATAGGACTTCCCTCTTCGTCTTGAATCCAACCCAAAGGAGCATCAGCACCTTTACGTTGAAGAATCTCCAATTTACCATTGGCTGCCGTAGTGGTGGCAAGATCCGCAATAAATGGCGGTTCATCACCGGCAGGAACTGCCACACAAATTGGATTGGTTCCCAACATTCTCTCTTTTGAGAAAGTTGGTGCTACCAGTGCACTTGCATTGGTCATTACCATGCCAATCATTTCTTCTTTAAGAGCAAGCATGGCATGAGAGGCCGCTATGCCAAAGTGATTACTATTGCAAACACTTACCCAACCTGAGCCAACAGCTTTCGCTTTTTCAATAGCAATTTTCATTGCATATGGTGCTACCACCAAACCCAATCCACTGTCGCCATCTACCACTGCAGTAGAGGGTGTTTCATGCACCACTCTTATAACGGGAGTGGCATTTACTCTCTTTACTTCCCATAAACGTATGTAGCCGGATAATCTTGCGACACCATGAGAATCAATACCTCGCAGGTCAGCATCGAGCAATGTTTGTGTTGCCAGTTTTGCATCGTCCGATGAGCATCCCATTGCAAGAAATACCTGAATAATAAATTGCTCCAATCGGGTATGCTGAATCAGTGTGTCCATTTCAGTGATTTAAAATTAGTTCTATTTTTCAACGCAAAATAAGTGGAAAACTATCTTTGAAGATTGGTATTTAACACCTTCAATTGCATTTACTTTGATTGAATTTTGAAAAATAAATAATCTATTATGATAAAGCTACAAGTAATTGGACATCTTGGCAAAGATTGCACAACGAATGTCGTGAACGGAAAAAATGTGATCAATTTCAGTGTTGCGCACAGTGAGCGCTACAAGGATGCTTCTGGCAACCAGAAGGAAAAGACTACTTGGGTGGAATGTGCCTACTGGACAGACAGAACTGCCATTGCACCCTATTTAAAAAAAGGGCAATTGGTCTATGCGGAAGGGAGTCCAGAGGTACGCGGCTATACCAAAAACGACGGCACTCAAGGAACTTCACTAACCATGAGAGTGTTGAGTGTACAATTATTAGGAGGTGCAAAAGGCGAAGCAGGTGGAGACGATGCGGGTGTTCCATCGAATGCAGCAGCAGAGAGCGACGATCTACCCTTCTAGGTAAACAACGTTTTTATTTTTCAAGCTTGATAGACTGCATCAATTCATGCAAGTCTATCAGGCTTTTTTTATGATCAATGCGATTGGCCATGACAGGGTTGATTTCATTCATTACATGGATACTAGTATCCATCATTTCAGAAATTATCTTCTCGCCGTGCCGATTCAATCCTGCTTCAACCAATACATTTTCCTGTCCTGTTTTCAAATCATCCTTAATATCCGCCAGATCATCCAACAATAGAAAATATGTCATCAAGGCATACCAGGCTTTTATAGCTTTTTCCTGATTAAAATCCGATGATGAAATGGTGGCAAGTATAAAAAGGTAGGAGTCTGCTCTGTTAAGAGAAGGAAATTCAGTACCGAAAATTGAATTGTCTTTTTTCAATGGTTTTTCATGCAATGCATAGGATATTAAAGTATCAAAAAGAGACGAACGCACAACATTTTCATTTACTACATCAATTACCTGTTCAATATGTTGCCTCCAACTAATCTCACCGTATTCCTGTAAAGCCGCACTGTGCAGAATAGCTTCACAATTCTTGATGAAATTTTCGCTTAGTAATTCTTCCAATGGCGCGCCCGAACGATACAACAGATCGGTATATATGGGAATAAAAATATATCCTGGAGCCCCTGGAAGGTAGATGGTTCTGCTTTTCCAGTATAAATTATTGGGTGGGACAGTTCTGTTAACGTAGGCTGCACCTATACGTAGGTCTACCCCGTAAGAAAGTTTTAGATCGTCTTTTGTAAGAAACATCTTGGTTACTTAACAGAGGTTGAGAGATAAATTTTATCCTTTTTACGATATGCCCTGGCATGTGCTGAATCGATGATCTCTTTAAAGAGAATGGGATTGCTGGAATAGTATTTGTAACTGTATGCGAATTGCTCGGGACTCACATGATTGATTTTGTACATAGCACTCAATTCCTGTTTAAGAACACTATCTTTTTTCAACGTGCTGTCTTTTAAAATGAAAACCTCGGCATAGGCATCTACCAATGAAACTTCGGTTATCATATCCATCATTTTCTCCTTACCGAGCAGATCCTTCTTTTCCTCTTGACACGAAAAAAAGAAAAATAACAGGAGTAATATGAATAATCTAAGACTCATTATTTTAATTCGGATGCATACTTGCTTGCATTGGTAATATCCATTTTACTGCAGAGTTCAGCTACCTGATTTTTTTCCTGAGGAGTTGATTTCTTGAAGCCGTTGATGATTTCATCTGACTTGCCTTGGAAGAAAAATGGAATGATCATCAGGTTGGGAGTTTCAGTATGTACTTTAGACAAATGACCAAGCGCAACAATCAATTGTGATCTTGCTTCTTTCTCATTATCAACCATTTTATCCATCCCCTTGCGGTAGTATGCATACATGGCATCATGAAACAAGGAATACTTGCTATTCTGAAGATTTTCCGAAAGCCAGTAACGGTTGCGTTGTCCATCGAACGCCTTCCATCCAGAGATACTTCTTCCCTCTGGCGCGGAGTTTACAATAAGATTTGCTTTTTGAAAATACGGATCCCCTCCTCTCGGAGAAAAACTATCGTAATCCAATCCTAGTATAATATTTACATAATAAGCCAAGGTTGCCGCTAAATTAGCAGCTAAGGGTTCGGTACCCGATACCCTGTTTTCATTGAATTCAATTGGCTGAAATTCTACGTACCTGAACACGACTTCGTTGTCGATGAAGTTTATGATCGGCGATACATAGCTGGTATTATAGATGGGCCTTGCAGCTTGTACAGTAAGGGTTGCTTTGTAGACATTGGTTTCGACAACAGATTGAAGATTCAAAAGAAAATTGCAATCAATTCGTTCGTTTCCTTCGAAATTATCGGCAGTCCATTTTCGCTTATTGAGAAAATTTTGAAGGGATGATTGGAGCGTTTGGAAAACTTTTTTATCAACGGTGCTTCCTATTTGAGAGTAGACTACATTGACTTTTGCATTCAATTCCTGTGCGTTGGTTTGCTGTACAAAAAAGAAGAGGGCTATCAGTATATTCTTTCTAATCATTTCTTTTGTAAAAATAGTTGAAAGCTAAAAAAGGCGATGGAAAATCCATCGCCTTTTTACAGTATCATTTTTTTCCATTAACGGAAAAGGTCTTCTTCATTTTTCCTGAAATAAACCTTGTCTTCCATAAATTCCTGTGTGGCAAGAAGTGCTGGATTGGGCATCTTTTCGTAGGCCTTGGAAATTTCAATTTGTTCCTTGTTTTCGTGAATTTCCTCCAAGCTATCGGTGTGGCTCGCAAATTCCTCTAGCTTATTGTGCAATTCTTCCTTGATAGAAATATTGATTTGACTTGCTCTTTTGGCAATAATGGAAATGGACTCGTACACATTACCGGTTTTGGCCTTGATTTCATTCAAATCCTTGGTTTCAGCTACGTTGGTAAGATTACTTCCCAACTGTCTGCGGAGTCTGCTCATTATTTAGATTTTTAAGGTTATTTCTCGACAAAGTTAAGTAACGTTCCGCTTCCTTCAATAAATTACTTTCCGGGAAGCGATCTTGGAAATCCTCCACCTCGGTAATTACCTTCGAATATCTTTCCACCTGTTTTTCATCAATACTCATGTTGGCATATCGGTAGTACGCCTTGATTGCCATGAGTTTATATTGATCTCCCTTATCGGAATCGGGATAATTATTGATCAATGTGGTGTAGGCCAAAGCTGCTGCCCTGAATTGACCAACATTGAAGTACAATTGTGCTGAAAGAGACTCTTTCAGCTCCAGTTTTGCTTGAAGTTTCTTAATGATATCTTCCGCCTCAGCCTTTCGAGTGGAATTACTGTGATTATTGAGATAAATCTGCATCATACCAATCGCCTTGATGGTATTTGCCTGCTCCAATTCGGCTTTAGGCGATTGTTTGTAATAACAATATGCTTGAAGGTATTCAACCTCGTCTGCACGGGGATTGTTTGGAAAAACTTCCAAATAGCCTTTGTATAAGTTTTCAGCAGTTAAATAATCGCGCTGATTGAAATGAGAGAAGGCGTATTTATAGTAAAGATCTTCGTGTTGTGGGGTTCCTTTGAAAACGGGAAACACCTCTTCGTACAATACCTGTGCTCTTCTAAAATCCTTCTTATCGAAGTAAAAATTTGCCATCTTCAGCTTGTACTCATAATCCTTGCTTTTCAAGACTTTACCAAACTTCGTAGAAGTGGAAAGTTGCTCCGGCTGTTTCTTCCCCTTCCAAATCTTATGGAAGAAGTTACAGGAGGATGTTGAAAAAACCAGTAATATGAGGAGTACTTTAAGCTTCATAAAGGGGGACAAAGGTAAGCATTTGGCGTAAGATGTGAAAGTAGACATAAAACCCTCATTTTCAGGTTAAAAAGGTCATAAAAAAGGGCCCTCTTTGGAGGACCCTTTTTTATTATATTCTTTGTCTTCTTTTATTTCTTGCTGCGAAGGTTTGGATGCGGAGCGGGAACTGTATTTGGACCGCTTGTATTTTCAGCAGTAGCTGAAAAATCAACCGTATTCACATCGCCATCACCTTGTCCGTATTTATTGATAAGTCGCTCAGCAGCAATGCCTTGCTTTTCCACCAAATAAGTGATTACAGCATTTACTCTGTCCCAGCTTAACTGCTGACTTGCTTTGGAAGCCTCTGCATATCCCATTACAAATAGCTTGCAAGTAGGATTATTCTTCAAGCGATCTGCGGTAGAAGCCAACAAGCTCTGTGCCTCGGTTGAAAGAGCAACAGAGCCTCTCTTGAATCCAACACTTGGAACATTGCCAATAGCACAACCTACTGGTGCAGGTGCCATGTTTTTGCAGCATTCTGGTTCCGGGCATTTACCCACACCGTTTACATCCACTGGCTGGCATTCTGTTGGTGTGATCAATTGTTTGTCTTTGTAATCCGGAACACCATCTCCATCTGTATCTCTGCTAACACCGTGCGAGTCTACTGGGGCACCAGCCGGTGTTTTTGGCTCTTTATCGAATTGATCGGCCACACCATCACCATCAGCATCTGGCAATACCACTTTTGGCATTTTCATTCTCTTTGGGGAATTCAATTCAGAGTAAACAAAATTGAGTGGATTAATCCAATACAAAGGTTCAACTGATTTTGTTTTTTTCTGCGCGAAAGTATCGTTGCCCATCACAAGGAATATTCCAAGAAAGAGCGCTGTATATAGTTTATTAAATTTCATGGTTTTTGTTTTTGTCGTGATTCAGTTAGAACAAGTTGATGTTAAGACCCAATGATAAAAAGTTATAAGCATCATACTGAGGAGTAATTGCAGGAGTACCAGCAATCGGATAGTAATATTTTACTCCATCTAGCATGTCACTCTTTCCATAAGTGATCCTGTCTTCCAACGAAACGTTTACTTTGTTTGATACCTTGAAAGAGGCCCCAAAACCAACGGTTGTAACGAGTTTAATTTTGTCTCCAATTGTTGGAGCGTCTGTTTCGTAGCTTCCATCCAACATCGCCTTCACCTGATCTCTTGTCATTCCGGCTGTGAAAGCATAAGGTGTAGTACCATTCAATGCATCAACTTTTACATTATATGTCATGAGACCGACACCTACTATACCATGTAGTAATACTTTGGGTGCTGCTTTATGAAAACTAATGTTGTTTAAATTGATGAGCCCTTGTAGAGAAAATTCATTTACGTTGGTTTTGTAATTGTAGTACAATTTACCAGCTGGATATTGTGACCACGCTGAATTTAATATTGTTGGCACCGCTATAAATGTTGAACCAACTCCCCTCGCAGTACCATTGGTATATTCCCCTCTCAACGAAAGTACATAGCCGAGAGATTTTCTAAGATGCACTCCGAAACCAATTCCTGGAAACAATGCATCCACGTCGCCTCCTATTCTTGGGGCGCCAACTTTCACACCCACTTCCCACTGACTTCTTGGTCTGGCAGGGAAATTGTACTGATTATTCATGAATTCGAAGTGCTGTTCCATTCTTGAAGGTGGAACTACTGATGAGTCTCTCCAATCGTAACCGCCAGGTGAAGTTACCTGTGCCTGAGTGGTTAGAAGGAACAAACAGCTAAATGCAAGAAAGAATAACTTTTTGCTTGTCATAATATTTATTTGAAATGATAGAATACAGAATGATTTTGTATCACAAATTTATGTTAATTGGAAGCAGTAAGCATGCAAAGAAAAAGAGTTTTTGGTTTTTTTTAGCAATTCATACTAATTGGGCTGTCCAAATTCGACGACATTGTACACCAATGGTTTAATTATCAACCCTTCATGCTGCTGAAATATTCTGTAAGTTTGCCGTTTACACATGTCCTCATCACACAATCATATTGAAAAGGAGCTTGCAGCATTCGAAGAATTATTTAAAAGTGCAGTAAAGAGTAATGTTCCCCTGCTTGATCGAATTTTAAAATATGTTGTAAAAACCAAAGGAAAACAGTTGAGGCCGATGTTTGTGATTTTGTCTGCTCAACTTTGCGGAACTGTAAACGAAAAAACCTACAGAGCAGCCTCGCTGGTTGAATTACTTCATACGGCCACCTTGGTGCACGATGATGTTGTGGATGAAGCAACAGAGCGAAGGGGTTTTTTCTCGGTGTATGCCCTTTGGAAAAACAAGGCATCTGTGCTGGTGGGTGATTATTTACTAGCAAAGGGACTTTTGCTCTCTCTCGAAAACAATGATTTTAAAATACTGCAGATTCTCTCAGAGGCAGTGAGCAAAATGAGCGAAGGAGAATTACTACAGCTTGAAAAATCAAGGCTCCTAAATATCACAGAGGAAGATTATTTCAATATCATCAGAAGTAAAACGGCTTCACTGCTGGCTTCGGCATGCGCTTCGGGAGCACATTCTTCCTCGGATGATGCAGCCCTCACAGAAAAAATGCGCCTCTTTGGAGAGTATACTGGCATTGCATTTCAAATAAAAGATGATTTGTTCGATTACGGCACAGACGACGTAGGAAAGCCAACGGGAAACGATATCAAGGAGAAAAAACTGACTCTCCCGCTTATTTACACATTGGAACATGCAGATCGTGCATTGAAGAAAAAAATAAAGTACCTCTTAAAAAACAGCAACCGAAGAAAAGAAAGTGTTGAGTTTATTATCGAGGAGGTAAAAAAATCTGGCGGCATAGAATACACCATCGAAAAAATGAATCATTACAAATCACTGGCACTAGCCATTCTTCAAGAATTTCCTCCGTCAGCCACAAGAGATAGCCTGGAGGGATTGGTGAAATTTACAACCGAAAGAAAGCGATAATGCCACTACAACAAAAAAGGTGGAGATTTAAAGAGATACCCGAGAAAGACGCAAAAGAACTTTGCAACCAACTACGCATCGATTCTACCATCTGCTCGATATTGGCCAGCAGAGGAATAAAAACCTTTGATCAGGCCAAAACATTCTTCAGACCTCAGTTGGGAGGTTTGCACGATCCCTGGTTGATGAAAGACATGAGGATCGCAGTTGATAGAATCTTACAAGCAATCAAGCAAAACGAAAAAATATTAATCTACGGCGACTATGATGTGGATGGCACAACCTCAGTGGCTGTGCTATATGATTTTTTAAGTTTTATCTCTCCCACTAGCTTTATTGAATACTATATACCTGATCGCTACAAAGAGGGTTATGGCCTCTCAGCTGCTGGTATTGATTATGCAGCTTCACATCAATTTTCGTTACTGATTACGCTGGATTGCGGAATCAAATCAGTTGATCTTATTCAAAAAGCAAAAGAAAAAAATATAGATACAATTGTTTGCGATCACCACCTTCCTGGGAATAGCTTGCCTCCTGCAGTGGCGATTTTGAACGCCAAACAACCTTTGTGCAACTACCCCTTCAAAGAGTTGTGCGGTTGTGGAGTGGGATTTAAACTTATACAAGCATTGTGCATTGAATTAGGCTTGAGCAATGATCTTTATGTAAAATATTTAGACCTTGTTGCTACAGCCATCGCTGCAGACATTGTTCCGATCACAGGTGAAAACAGAATTCTTGCTTTTCATGGATTGAAAAAAGCAAACGAAAATCCCAACACCGGTATAAACGCCTTGCTTGAACAAAGCAAGATTCAATCTTCCCTCTCAATAAATGGATTATCCTTTGTTATTGGTCCGCGCATCAATGCAGCTGGCAGAATGGGAGATGCAAAACGTGCTGTTTCTCTTTTCATAGAAAAAGATTTCAATCAAGCAAAAATTATTGCTTCTACTCTACAAGTCGAAAACACCAATAGAAAAGAGGCAGATAGCTCAATTACAGAAGAAGCGCTGGAACAAATCAATCTTGAAATAAATTTTCAGCACAAAAAAACAATTGTAGTTCATAACGAGCATTGGCACAAAGGTGTGTTGGGAATTGTTGCCAGTAGACTGCTCGAGAAATACTACCGCCCTACTATTGTTTTAACCAAAAGCGGAGAATTCTATACAGGAAGCGCAAGAAGTATCGCGGGTTTCAATATTTACGATGCACTGGATCGATGCAGCGAATTCTTGCATGCGTTTGGCGGACATTATTTTGCAGCGGGCATGACCATCGCTCCTCAACACCTCTCATCGTTTATCGACAAATTTGAATCTGTTGCAAACGATGTGCTTACAGAAAACGATATGATTCCCGAAATTGAAATCGATGCAGCAATTCAATTATCCGATTTGAATCAATCCTTCTACAATATTTTGCAACAAATGGAACCATTCGGGCCAGATAATACCAAGCCCATCTTTTGCGTGAAAAATGCTCAAAATATTGGCTGCAGGGTTGTAAAGGAGGAACACGTGAGATTTGAAATAGCACAAGACGGACATATCATGAATGGAATCGGCTTCAATCTTGCAAAAAAATACGAAGCATTGAATCGACCCAATCATTTAGACGTGGTATTCGTCTTGGATGAAAATCATTTCAATGGCAAAATAACACTTCAGATGAAAGTGTTGGATTTCCGAGTATCCGAAAAATAAAAAAGGTCTGTTTCCAGACCTTCGATCAATTAATTTTTATCAGGAGTTGCTTTCATCAGGTCGATACTTCTCTGAATGAATGCTGTCAATTGACTTCCCTTCAACATGCCTTGAGATAGCAAGGCAAGATCAGCAAGGTTCCTTGCTTGTTTTTCCTGCACTTCTTTGTCTTTCTCTTTGAGAAGATTTGAAAAGAGGCTATTGTTTCCGTTTACAGTCAATAACACCTCGTCGGGCATACTGGCGTAAAAACTTCCCATCGGTCCACTCATCGCCGCCATGTCTTTCATTCGGCGCATGAACTCTGGACGAGTAGCTACAACTGGAGGCGTTTCCGGACTCAATCCCTTCACTTCAACATTGAGAGTAATATCCGGCACTTTAAATTCAAAAAGTGCTTTCAACTTTTCTTCCTCCTTCTTTGAAAGAACTGATTTACTGTCCTCTTGTTTATCAATCAAATTATCGGTGATGTCTGAATCTACTCGGGTGAATTGAACATTCTCCCATTTGGATTCAATTTGTCCGATGAAAGAAGCATCAACCAGGGTATCCATTTTAACCACCTTGAAACCTTTGTCGTTTGCTGCTTTGATATAACCGTCTTGTTGAATCGGATCAGTCGTGTAAAGAATTACCAACTTGCCATCTTTGTTTTTTTGCAGCGCTTCAGCAGCTGTTCGGTACTCTTCCAATGTGTAGAAAGTTTCAGCAGTAGAAGCATCTTGCATGATATGAAACTTGTCGGCTTTTTCACGGAACTTATCATCGGTGATCATTCCATATTTCACGAAGAGACCCAGACTCTCCCACTTCTTTTCAAATTCAGGCCGTTCGTTTCTGAAAATTTCGTCTAATTTGTCTGCAACCTTTTTTGTGATGTGGTTATTGATTTTTTTGACATTTGGATCCCCTTGCAAATAACTTCTGCTGACGTTTAGAGGGATATCAGGAGAATCAATCACGCCTTGCAACAGCATTAAAAATTCCGGAACGATGTCTTTTACTTCGTCGGTAACAAATACCTGATTGCAGTACAATTGAATTTTATCTTTTTGTATTTCGTAGGATTGCTTGATTTTGGGGAAATACAAAATGCCCGTGAGGTTGAAAGGGTAATCTACGTTCAGGTGAATCCAAAACAAGGGGGTTTCATTAAAAGGATACAGTGTTTTATAAAAATCTTCGTAATCCTTTGCTTCTAACTCAGCTGGCTTTCTTACCCACGCTGGATTGGTTGTATTGATTTGTTTGTCTTCGAAGAAGATAGGAACGGGAAGAAATTTGCAAAATTTTTCGAGGATATTTTTAATTCTAAATGAATCAAGAAATTCCTCGCTCTCGTTGTTTACGTGAAGAGTGATGGTAGTACCGCGTTCATTTTTCTCGGTGGGGGTAAGAGTAAATTCCGGGCTGCCATCGCATTCCCATAGTACAGCCTGACTGTTTTCTTTATACGACAATGTTTGAAGTGTTACTTTTTCACTCACCATGAAGGCGCTGTAAAAGCCCAATCCAAAATGTCCGATGATGTTGGCTTCGTTTTGTCCCTTGTATTTCTCCAAGAATTCTTCCGCACTGGAAAAAGCAACCTGGTTGATGTATTTGTCAACTTCTGCTTCGGTCATTCCGATGCCGCGGTCTGAAATAGTAATGGTCTTTTCTTCTTTGTTTACGGCAACATCGATACGGATTTCTCCCAATTCTCCCTTCGCTTCTCCAGAAGATGCATAGGTTTTAAGTTTTTGGGAGGCATCCACTGCATTTGCGATCAATTCACGAAGGAAAATGTCGTGATCGGAATAGAGGAACTTCTTGATAATGGGAAAGATGTTCTCTGTTTGAACACGGATTTGGCCTTTTTGCATATACGTTGTTTTCCCCGCCTAGGTCAAATGAAGTGCCAAGGGGGTAAAATGACAGGATGACACAGTAAACAGGAGGTTTTAGGGTCAAAAAAGAGACAAAAATGTAAGAAAAACTAGGCTAAAATGCCTTGTTTGCATTACCTTTGCAGCCCATTATTAAATCAACAAATTCAGGGTATTATGCAAAATTATGAATTGATGGTGATTTTTACCCCTGTTCTGAGCGAGGACGAATTCAAGTCTGTTCAGAAAAAGTATGTAGATTTTATTGCCGCTGGCGGTGGTAAACTCGTACACAGCAACCCCTGGGGGTTGAAATCACTGGCCTACCCCATCCAGAAGAAAACCACTGGTATCTACTGGGTAATGGAATACGTAGCGCCATCCGACATGAATGAAAAGCTGAAGATTCAGCTCCTGCGTGACGAGCAGGTACTCCGTCACATTGTTATCAAACTCGATAAGTACGCCGTCGAGTACAACAAGAAAAAGAAAAGTGGTGTATCAACTGGAACCGAAAAATTAGTGGAGGGTTAATCTCATGGCAAAAGCAAATGAAATCAAGTATCTAACCGCCATTAAAACGGAGCAGCCTAAGAAGAAATTCTGCCGCTTCAAAAAGTATGGTATCCGTTATATCGATTACAAAGATGCTGAGTTCTTGAAAAAGTTCTTGAACGAACAGGGCAAGATGTTGCCTCGTCGTATTACAGGAAACTCTTTGAAATACCAGCGCAAGGTTTCGGAAGCAATCAAGCGTGCGCGCCAGATGGCTTTGTTGCCTTATGTAACTGACCTTTTAAAATAAGAAATATGCAAATCATTTTAATACAAGATGTGAACAACCTTGGAGGTGCCAACGAAGTGGTAACCGTAAAGAATGGTTATGCAAGAAATTTTCTCATCCCCAATAAATTGGCGGTTGAAGCATCCCCTTCCAATTTGAAGCAATTGGAAGAGCGCCTCAAGCAGATCAAGAAGAAGGAAGAGAAAATGTTGGCAGAAATCAACAAGGTAATTGCTGCTCTTCAGCAAGGTGCCGTGAAGATTGGTGCTAAAACTGGAACTACCGGAAAGATTTTCGGTAGCGTAACCAATGTACAAGTTGCCAAAGCAGTTCGCGAGCAAAAAGGTTACGAAATTGATCGTCGCCGTATTCATCTCCTCGATGAAATCAAGGAATTGGGTACTTACAAAGCGAAAGTTGATTTTGGAAACGGCAACGAAACTGAGATCGAATTAGAAATAGTTGCAGAATAACAAAACAATGCATTAAAAGAGCCTCCTGATACCAGGGGGCTTTTTTTATTCCCTAATTTTCCGGTAGATGCGCATTATTTGGACGATATCATTTGTAATCGTACTGGGTTCTTGCAATAGCAACGGAAAAGAAAGCAGTCTATCCGTCGCTGCTGAAGCAGATACCCTGTTACCAAAAGAACTTATCGGAAATTTCAGTGATCAAGAAGTCGTAAAACTCGATAGTCTTTCCATCCAACATTTTCTTTCTACCCATGATCATTTTCTTGATTTCAAAAAAGATCTCTATCGTTTTTACAGAAATAGAAATTACACAATGGCATGGTTTGATACTACCGGAATGATAGAACAAGCCAGTATCCTGTATAATCGAATCATTAAAATGAAAGAAGAGGGATTACGAACAGATATCCCTTACCTGGAAGAATATTCGAGTCAAATGGCTTCTTCCGATAATACCAACAAAGTACATGTTGAATTGATGCAAACAGCACAGTACCTGCACTTTGCCAGAAAACTATTGTCTGGTATTCCAGAAGATGAGTCAAAAGCAATGGAATGGCACATCCCCAGAAAAAAAAAAGATTACATCTCGTTACTGTTGAATATTCTCAATGGTGATACCAGTTTTGTAAACAAGGATATATTTCCACAGTATTATTTACTAAAAAAAGAACTCGCAAAATATCATCAGATAGAGATCGATAGAGGTTGGGATAGCATACCACTTGTCAAAAAGATGTTACGATACGGCGACAGCGGAAAGATAATTACTGCTGCAAAAAAACGTTTGTTTGTTACGGGAGAATACCCAAGCCACGATACTTCCTCCTACTTCAATATAGAATTGGAGGAGGCCATTAAAATATTTCAAAGCACACATGGTATAGAGCCAGATGGGTTTCTGAAATCTTCTACCCTGCGTGAAATGAATATCCCTGTGATGGAACGCATCACGCAAATTATGATCAACATGGAAAGGTGCAGATGGCTGCCCAATCAAACACAGCAATCGTATTTACTCGTCAACATCCCCCAATTCCAACTTTATGTATACGATAAAGACAGTCTTGCTTTTAGCTGCAAGGTGGTAGTTGGAAAAGAGACCAATCGTACCGCGATTTTCAAGGGCGATATGAAACAAGTAATTTTTAGTCCCTATTGGAATGTACCCCCAACTATTTTTAGAAAAGAAGTTATGCCTGCAATTAAAAAAAATAGTAACTACTTAGAAGAGAACCACATGGAGTGGAGCGGAAACAGTATTCGGCAACTACCCGGGCCATGGAATGCCTTGGGCGGAGTAAAGTTTGTATTTCCCAATGGATATGATATTTATCTACACGATACACCCAGCAAGTCGCTTTTCAACCAGCCGAGTAGAACTTTCAGTCACGGGTGCATAAGAATTTCTGAACCTAAAAAGCTGGCAATGTTTCTGTTACGTGATCAACCGCAATGGACCTCCGAAGCAATTGACAGTGCCATGGCCAGTGGAATCGAAAAGTTTGTAACTTTAAGAAAGCCAGTTCCTGTGTACGTGGTATATTTCACTGCTTTTGTTGACGCCGACGGCAGATTGAATTTTAGAAAGGATGTATACAGCAGAGATGTGCAGCTCAAGAAGATGATTTTGAATTAGGCCGCTCCCCTTGGTTCCACTTTTATTCTCACTATATCAAAATCACCTAACATGAACATTTTCGTAGGTAACCTGAATTACAAAATGACCAGTGAAGGACTCACCGAGTTATTTAGTCCGCATGGACAAGTATCTTCTGCTCGTATTATCAATGACAAAATGAGTGGAAGAAGCAAGGGATTTGGTTTTGTTGAAATGCCCGACAACGAGGAGGCATTGAAAGCCATTGCGGCCATACACGAAACAGAGGTGATGGGAAGAAAAATCATAGCCAGCGAAGCCAGAGCTCCACAACGGTAAGTAGAGTATTTACCTGCAATCCGTTAAATTGCGGTTGAAACATTTTTATGAAATCAACAACCGTTATCGCAGGATGTATGAATTGGGGGCAATGGGGTGCAAAGTTCAGTACGCAGGCCTATCTAACCCATATCAAGAAAACACTCGAGCTCGGAATAGACACATTTGATCATGCCGATATTTACGGGCATTATACTACAGAAGAAGAATTTGGACGTGCACTTCAATTAGATCCATCGTTGAGGTCTAAGATGCGATTAATCACAAAGTGTGGGATATGCATGGTAACTCCCCATCGTCCGCTTCATCAAATAAAATCATACAACACCTCCAAGACACATATACTTGCGTCTGCAGAACAGTCGCTTTCAAATTTTCATACAGATTATATTGATCTCTTGTTGATTCATCGGCCAGATCCGTTGATGAATCCACATGAAATAGCAGAGGCTTTTACCATTTTAAAACAATCCGGCAAGGTGAAGCATTTTGGTGTTTCCAATTTTACCGTGAGTCAGTTTTCGATGTTGCACAACTTATTTCCGTTAGAAGTGAATCAAATTGAATTATCGATCTTACATACCAAGCCCTTTTACGACGGCGTTACCGATCAATGCATCGATAAAAGAATCATTCCTCAGGCTTGGTCGCCATTGGGTGCAGGGAAAATTCACTTGGATGCGGAGGACGAGAGAAGCAGGAGAATCATTTCGATGTCGAATATAGTAGGAGAAAAATACGGAGCGAGTTTCGATCAGATTTTACTGGCATGGCTCATGAAACATCCATCAGGCATCGTTCCTGTATTGGGCACTACAAAAATTGAAAGACTGAAATCATCTCTGGAAGCAGCTACGATAGATATGACAAACGAAGAATGGCATATGCTGTTAAGGGCATCGAACGGGGTGGATGTTCCTTAACGAAGCATGTATTTCTGCATCGTATCGCTCATCATTTCTTTCTGATTCCCTTTATCATCTACATAGTGGATATATAAACCAATTTCAGGGTTTTTTGCAATCCATTTGAATGCCTTTTTCATTCCCATAACCATCAAAGCATTGTCGAGTGCATCTGCGGTGATGGCATCTTTTGCAACTACGGTCACTGAGATGATTTTATGAGGCACCGGATATCCAGTAAGCGGATTGACAACATGGCTAAAATATTCCTTTCCCAGTTGAAGAAATTTATTCATGCTACCGGACGTTGTAATGGCTTTATTGGAAAGAGCTATTTTAGGGGACGAGTGAACTGAAAGAGAGTTTACAGTAGGCTGGACAGCGATCTCCCAAGATGTTTTTAGAAGAGGTTTACCACTTGCGTAAACTTCTCCTCCAAGTTCGATGATATAATTTTCTATATTTTTTTTCTGGAAAATAAGAGCGAGTTGATCTACGGTATATCCTTGAGCGATGCCATCGCAATCGATTTTCAGGGAAGGAATTTTTTTTAAAAGACTATCTCCTTTGAGAATGAGGTTTTGATAACCAATACGACGAAGTGTTTTTTTTATGGTTTGATGGGTTGGAGGACGATTGGAGGATTGTTGAGCTTTCCATAGATCGATGATGGGTTTACATGTGATATCGAAACTACCATTGGATAGAGTAGAGATTTCAATTGCTTTTTGAACGACGGTTTTCAAATGTTGATCCATTTGAATACCATGAGTGGCAGTATTGAACTGGTTGATGAGGGAAGATGTTTTATACAAAGAAAGAGAACCATCAATTGTGTGAAGCAGATTTTCTATTTCTGTTTTGGTTACTACAGAATCAGTTGCAGTGTATGAGATATGGTAGCTTGTTCCTTGAGCGAGCCCTTGAATGTAATAGGTTTTCAATGAATCCGATGCAGGGTTCATTGAATGGAAAAAAGCAAGCAGCATGATCAAGGCGTGGATCATGATTGAAAGATAATGAATGAAAAAGGTTGGGACTGGTATAAAATAAAAAACCCTGATTGAAAACAATCAGGGTTTAAATAAATATGGCACCTACCTACTCTCCCAGAAAAAATCTAGTACCATCGGCCATGAGGGGCTTAACTGCTCTGTTCGGTATGGGAAGAGGTGAACACCCTCGGCAAAAGCACCATAAGAAGGTATCCCGAAAAAATCGGGAACAATAACTTGATCATATTGGGGGTTGTAAACGGAGTAATATTAAAAAAAATTAAAGCTTACGGGCAATTAGTACTACTTGGCTTTACTGTTACCAGTTTTACACCTATAGCCTATCAACGTCATAGTCTCTGACGACCCTTAAAAGGAAACTCATCTTGAGGAAGGTTTCACGCTTAGATGCTTTCAGCGTTTATCCTGTCTGTACGTAGCTACTCGGCACTGCTCCTGGCGGAACAACCGATACACCAGCGGTACATACGACCCGGTCCTCTCGTACTAAGGTCATGTCCTCGCAATTTCCTTACGCCCACCACAGATAGGGACCGAACT
>JAURIR010000027.1 GCA_030832645.1 Chitinophagales bacterium
TGCATCCTCCCGAAGTTACATGATCCCTTTAAAAAATCCGATATGCGAGAGGATCTCTTTGGTGAGTGCTGGACTAATGGAATTGGTATTTGCATCCAATGCAGACTCATAATTGATCACAAATGGATATACATGTCTGTTTTCCTCTACCCATCCCAATACCCATGCAATTTTTTTATTGGCATAGAGCACCTCTGTCTTTTGGTATGCCAACTGATACTGGGCATTGTTTTCTACCAAGATGGATTTTTTTATTCCTTCTTGAACACTCCCTCTGAATGGAAGCTGTTTGAAATATAATCGCTTCATCAATCCCAATTGCTCATCAGGAGAAATAGTGATCGAATCTTGCTTCCACTTTTTATTGCCGTACTTCACACTATCCACCCAAAACTGTAGCGTATCCTTTCCGATTTGATCATTAAGAGAAGCAAAATCTATCTGAATGGTATCGCTGGATAACTTACCTGTATGCAACCCAACCAACTTGCTGAAAAGGAAGAAGCTTTCTCCTGGCGGGAAATTTTGCTTGAAACGATCAAGATTGTAAATGGTAAAAGTTCCTCGGCTGTTATCGAACATACCGAAGGTGCCAATCACATTTTTTTCGTTGAAATATTTCCCGATAGAATCATCTTCTTTCACATTGTTGACGGTACAAGAGGCAACAAATAAAAAAGTTAAGAAGAGAAAAGAAATTGGGTAAAATACCTTTTTCATGATGATTAGTCTTTATTGTTTCTCCACCATCTGAATCCTACAAAACCCATGATGGCCAATGGCGCAATCATTAGATAAATGATTCCTGAGTTCATGCCCCTTGCAGGCTTGTCTCCCAATTGTTGGGCTGTTTTAGTACAAATGGAACACTGCGATTTTACTTCCTTCGTAACAAGTAGTGTCCCGAATAGGCAAAATATGAGCAATGCTTTTTTCATATCTATTAAACAGCTTCGGCCTTCATTTGTTTGGCGAGACGGTTTCTTTCGTTCTCGTCGAGAATCAATTTTCTCATACGAATAGAACTAGGAGTTACTTCAATACACTCATCGTGTTGTATATACTCCATGCACTCTTCTAGGGTCATTTGACGTTTTGGCGTAATGCTTGTAGCAGCATCACTTCCACTTGCACGCATGTTGGTAAGCTTTTTTCCTTCGTTTGGATTCACTACCAAGTCGCCCGGCTTATTGTTTTCACCGATGATCATACCCTTGTATACTTCTTCACCCGGATCTACAAAGAAAAATCCGCGGTCCTGTAATTTATCCAATGAATACGCAGTGGTAGATCCACCTTCTTTGGCCAATAATACACCGTTGTTTCTTCCGGGGATTGGTCCCTTCCAAGATTTGTACTCACTGAAACGGTGTGCCATTACTGCTTCTCCAGCTGTGGATGTCAACATGTTTGTGCGTAGTCCAATCAATCCTCTACTTGGAATTTCAAATTCGATGTGCTGCATATCGCCCTTGGTCTCCATCACTGTCATCTCACCTTTTCTTCTGCTCACCAAGTCGATTGCCTTTGATGCAAATTCTTCTGGAACATCCACAACTAAAATTTCATACGGCTCACTCTTCACGCCATCAATATCTTTCACCAATACTTGAGGTTGACCAACAGATAGCTCATACCCTTCTCTGCGCATGGTTTCTATCAATATACCCAAGTGTAGAATACCGCGTCCGAATACCAAAAAACTATCAGCGCTGTCTGTTTCTTTAACACGCAATGCAAGATTTTTTTCGGTTTCTTTTATCAAACGATCACGTAAGTGACGGCTTGTAACAAACTTTCCATCTCTTCCGAAGAATGGCGAGTTGTTGATGCTGAACAACATGCTCATGGTTGGTTCATCCACATGGATAACCGGAAGTGCTTCAGGATTTTCGAAATCAGCAATGGTATCTCCAATATTGAATCCTTCAATTCCAACAACTGCACAAAGATCTCCTGCACTAACTTCGGTAACGCGCTTCTTGCCCATTCCCTCAAATACGTACAACTCTTTTACACGTTGCTTTTTGATTGAACCATCGGTTTGCACCAATGATATAGGTTGATTTTCTTTGATACTTCCTCTTGCAATTTTTCCAATGGCAATTCTTCCTAAGAAAGAAGAATAATCCAAGGAAGTGATCTGCATTTGCAAAGTACCCTCTGCAACTTTTGGAAGTGGTACATACTTAATGATTCCATCCATCAGAGGAAGAATATCTTCTCTTGGTGTAAGTGAATCATTGAACCATCCATTCTTTCCAGAACCATAATACGTTGGGAAGTTCAATTGCTCTTCTGTTGCATCTAAGTTGAAGAAAAGCTCAAATATCGCGTCGTGCACTTCGTCCGGACGGCAATTGGGCTTATCCACTTTGTTGATTACAACAATTGGACGCAAGTTCAATTGCAACGCTTTCTGCAACACAAAACGTGTTTGGGGCATAGGGCCTTCAAATGCATCCACCAATAGGATTACACCATCTGCCATTTTCAATACACGCTCCACTTCTCCACCAAAATCGGCGTGCCCTGGAGTATCTATTACATTGATTTTCACATCGTTATATGTAACTGCGGCGTTCTTACTGAAAATAGTAATCCCTCTTTCTTTTTCCAGATCATTGCTATCCATGATCAAGTCGCCGGTTTCCTGGTTGTCTCGAAACACCTTGGCGGTATGAAGAATCTTATCTACTAACGTTGTCTTTCCGTGGTCTACGTGCGCAATGATCGCTATGTTCCTGATATTCATATTGTTATTTAGTCGCCGCAAATTTACGACAATTCACCGGGGCAGGCAATTAAATAATGACGAATGAACTGTTATTTAACGGTTCTAATTGTATAAAGCACTGTGGTCCAGACCAATACAAGTAGCATAGCCGTAAACTGGTGCGATGCACCCAGCCATAAAAGAGCTGTTTTACTGTTCGCAAATAAAACAGTGAAAATTCCTAGAATGACCTGAGCAATTACAATGAATAGCGGGACCCATTTTAAACGATTAAAAAAAGGAGAGGGAGATATTTTTTTCGCTTGTTGAAACCAAACAAGGATCAATACGGTAATAATATAGGCAAGTGTGCGGTGAATGAAATGAACCGCCAACGGATCATGGGTTATGGTTGATGCGCTGTCATTTGAAAGAGAAGATGGGATCCACTCACCGTTGATAGTTGGCCAGGTGGTTGCAAAGTTTGCTGCTTTGAGTCCTGCCATGAAAGCACCGAATATCAATTGTATCACTATCAAAACCAGCATCCAAACAGAAAAGTTTTTTAATCGCGTTGAGTAAACGATTTGAGATTGATCAATCAATAACTGAAGAGCAAACCATAAAGTGTAACACAAAAGTCCCAAAGCAGAAATAAA
Source organism: Chitinophagales bacterium (assembly GCA_030832645.1). GTDB lineage: Bacteria > Bacteroidota > Bacteroidia > Chitinophagales > Chitinophagaceae > Pollutibacter. Next base: position 3,376 of record JAURIR010000027.1, read on the forward strand.
ATGAATTGCCAAACGAATATGATCAACATATAATCGCTCGTCGTTCAACCCACTCTTCACCATGATCCATCCAATCAACCCTTGTAAGATTCCCAATAGAAAAAGAATCATCAAAGGTTTGATCATCTCTTTCTTAAATTTTTTGCTGATAATAAAATATACAAATGGAAGCAGAAATACAATTGCTATCAATCTTGCCCATTCACGATGAAACCATTCCCAGAAATAGATAAACTTGAAGTCAGACAACGTGAATTCAAAATTCAATTGCTTGTACTGTCCGATTTGTTTGTACTGTTCAAAAGCTTTTTGCCAATCTGCCTCGTTCAATGGTGGTATAGCCCCTAAAATTGGCTTCCACTCTGTAATAGACAATCCCGATCCGGTAAGGCGGGTGATTCCCCCCAACAACACTTGCACCACAATCATACCGACTCCAATCAATAACCAAATCGCTACCGCATTCGATTTTTTACTTGCTACTGCTTGCATGCTGCAAAGGTAAACGACAATTGTTTCATCCTATCTTTTGATGAATTTTTCTTGCTACTTTGCAACAGATGCTCAAACCTTTTTTTCAAACTTTGCATCCCGAAGCAGGCTGCGACGAAGCAGGAAGGGGGTGTTTGGCCGGACCCGTTTTTGCAGCAGCAGTCATTCTCCCAACAGATTTTTATGACCCTTTATTGAACGACTCCAAAAAAATCAATGAAAAAACTAGGTTCCGATTGAGAGAAACCATCCAGCAAAATGCGCTTGCATGGGCAGTTGCAAAAATTGATGCAGGGGAAATAGATACCATCAATATTTTAAATGCATCCATCAAAGCCATGCATCAGGCATTGGATCAATTATCCCTCCCCCCTGTTCATATCATTGTAGATGGAAATCGTTTCAAGGCTTATCAAACAATTCCCCATACAACCATTGTAAAGGGAGATGGTAAATATGCTTCGATCGCAGCAGCAAGCATATTGGCAAAAACTTACAGGGATGATTTTATGATGGAAGCGCATGAAAAATTCCCGCAATATCAATGGAACAGCAACAAAGGCTATGGTACTCTATCGCATCGAAAGGCAATTGCAGTATTTGGAAGGTGCGAACTTCACAGAGAGAGTTTTAAGTTAAAGGAGTTATAAGTTTTAAGTTGTAGGTGATAAGTTGAAACAACTAGAGAAATTAAAATAATGCTCAGGAAAAAACATACAACCTACAACTTATAACCTACAACTACAGACACTCTACAACTCCCACTCCCTGTCTAACAATGTGCGGCTGCTCTTCCGTCATATCAATTATGGTCGAATACTTCATCCCACCGATGCCTCCGTCGACTACTATATCAACGAGTTTCCCAAATTTGGAATGAATCCATTCGGGATCTGTGTACTCTTCCACCATGTCTCCTGGCAAAGAAGAACTCAATATCGGATGGCCCACTGCTGCTGCTATCGCATGCGTTATAGTATGGTCGGGAATACGCAAGCCAATCGTATTTTTTTTACTCTTTAAAATTTTTGGTACTTCTTTACTCGCTGGAAGAATGAATGTAAAGGGACCAGGAATATATTGTTTGATGAAACGATACTGCGGAGTTGTAATCGATTTTGTATATATACTTAGATCGGAAAGATCACTGCATATAAAAGACAAGTTTGCTTTTTCGGGATCAATCCCTTTGATTCTGCAAATTCGCTCCACTGCTTTTGGATGAAATATATCGCAACCCAATCCATAGACGGTGTCGGTAGGATAAATTACTATGCCTCCGTTTTTAAGACAATCTGCAACTTGCTTGATACTTCTTTCCTGTGGATTCTGTGGATGGATACTGACGAGCATAGACTACACGATCGTCCAGGTTTCATTTCCTCTCAATAATTTATTGAGATCACCTTTCCCTTTTTTAGTCATTACTTCATTGATCTGGTCCTGCATCATTTCTTCGTAACACGGACGATCTGTTTGGTAGAAGACACCGAAAGGTCTTGGTAGATGCCCTTCAATACGTGGATCATCAAACATCCGCACTAAAATTTGTGCTTTGTAAAAATCTTTTTCATCATGGATCCAACAATCTTCTGGACTAACACCATTGCTTAGGTCAACTACAACAGGTTTGAATCCATCCAACTTGATTCCTTTTTCTTTATTGGCACCAAATAACAATGGTTTACCGTGTTCTAAGAAAAGTGTTTCAATTGGCTTTGAAGCTTTTTCGGTAAATATTTCAAATGCACCATCGTTGAAGATGTTGCAATTCTGATAAATCTCCAGGAAGGAAGTTCCCTTGTGTGCATTGCTTCTAAGCAACATGTCTTGCAAATGTTTAGGATCACGGTCCATGGTTCTTGCAATGAACGTTCCATCTGCTCCCATGGCCAATGCCAGCGGGTTAAATGGGTGATCTAAACTTCCAAAGGGAGTCGACTTCGTAATCTTATGTTCTTCTGAAGTGGGAGAATACTGTCCTTTCGTCAATCCATAAATCTGATTATTGAAGATCATGAAATTGACATTGAAATTTCTACGCAGTAGATGAATCGTGTGATTACCACCAATACTCAACGAATCTCCATCGCCACTTACAATCCATACACTTAAATCGGGGCGGGCAGCTTTCAATCCACTTGCAATAGAAGTTGCTCTCCCGTGAATGGAATGCATACCGTATGTTTCCATGTAATAGGGGAATCTGCTTGAACAACCGATACCCGATACAATTACGATATTCTCTCTTGGTATTCCCAAGGTGGGCATGATTTTCTGTACCTGTGCAAGAATAGAATAATCTCCACAACCAGGACACCAACGTACTTCCTGATCAGTTTGAAAATCTTTCGAGGTTAGCTGTTGAACAGCGGTTTGAACGGATTCACTCATGGCTAAAAATTAACTATATAAAGTTAGACATTTTTATGGCGCTCATAAAAAAAGAGAACCCTAAGGTTCTCTTTTTACAATTCGGTAGTATGCAGATATTACCAACGGTTTCCACCGCCGCCACCGCCGAAGTTACGACGACCACCGCCACCGCCACCACCATTGTTGGGGCGTTGCTCGCGAGGCTTCGCCTCACTTACTTTGATCGCGCGTCCTTCTACAGTTGCACCATCCAATTCTTGGATAGCTTTTTGGGCAGCTGCATCGTCAGACATTTCAACAAAACCGAAACCACGGCTACGGCCAGTGAATTTGTCTGTGATAACCTTTGCCGAAGTTACTTCTCCGTATTCAGCAAAGAATTCTTTCAAGTCTTCATCCTGTACGTTGAAGCTCAAATTTGAAACGTAAATGTTCATTACAAAAAAAATTGATTAAAAATGCTGAGAGAAACACAGAGGTAAAGAAGACTTACTATTAGCAGATTTTTTATGCTTAGCAGAAAATACTTTCACTTACTTAAAACTGTACTTAACTCAAATTACGGGGTAAAGATAGTCGTAATAAATCAATTCAAACAATAAATTATTATGAAAACTATGTTAATGTACTTGTTCCCAAGGAGTTAGCTAATGCTGAAGCTCTCTTTTCGTCCTGTAAACTCTTGTAAGAAATCAGTGTACTGATCAAAAAAAATAGTGCGCCGGCAATAAAAGGTGCGCCTGGGAAATACCATGCATAGCCATCTCGGCTGAAATGGGAGAATAGATTTGTCATGATCAACGGACCGAATATTGAAGATGCACTCATCAAACTTGTAAGAGCGCCTTGCAACTCTCCTTGTTCATTGGATGGAACATGCTGTGAAATAATCCCTTGCAAAGCAGGACCGGCAATGCCTCCCAAACAATAAATAAAACAAAAGGCGTACATCATCCAAGTAGAAGAAGCAAACGCAAACAACGACATGCCAACCGTATACATGATGAGCCCAACAAATAGAGAGCGTGATTGTCCCAATTTTGGAATTACTATGCGGATCAATCCGCCTTGCACGATGGCGACCATCAATCCAACAAATGCCAATGAATACCCTACCATTCCAGTATTCCAATTGAATTTCTTGATGGTATAATAACTCCATGTACTCTGAACAGCATGTGCTCCAATGTATATAAAGGTGAGTGAGAGAATGAGTCCGGTCAATGCAGGATATTTTTTCAAGTGTATCAACGAACCAACTGGGTTGGCTCTTCTCCAATCAAAATTTCTCCTTTTTTCTTTTGGCAATGATTCAGGTAGAATGAATAATCCGTACAACCAGTTCACCAATGATAGTCCTGCTGCAAAGAAAAAAGGAACACGTTCTCCATACTGACCGAGTACGCCGCCTAAAAGTGGACCAATGATGAAACCCATACCAAATGCAGCTCCCATCAATCCAAAATTTTGAGCACGTTTTTCTGGAGTGCTGATGTCGGCAATATAGGCGGAGGCAGTTGTGAAACTCGCTCCAGTAATACCAGATATAATTCTCGCTATGAATAACCAGATGATGGTTGGTGCCCATGCCAATAAAAGATAATCCAAACCAAATCCGAAAAGAGATACAAGGATGATGGTTCTTCTTCCATAACGATCACTAAGATTTCCCAATACAGGTGCAAAGAGAAACTGCATGATAGCATAGGAGAACATTAAAAATCCTCCATAGCGGGCTGCAACACTCATATTACCACCGGTCAGTTTTTGAATGAGCGATGGAATTACGGGTATGATGATACCAAATCCAATTACATCAATCAGTACCGTTACAAAGATGAATCCTAAAGCTGCAGAGCGATTTTTATTGAACATAGAAGAATTAATATTGAACAGAATCGTAGACAATTACCCTTTCCCATAAGTGTTTACACTCCTCAATGAATTGAAGATGCATGGGATGGGTTTGGTAGATGTCTTGGTCTTCTGCTGTTTCAAAAACGTTCAACCAAGAAACAGCATACGAGCTATCAATCACATCTCGATTCGTATCTGCAGGCAACCCAATATGATGGAGTTTGATTTGAGGAACCGCACTCAGTTTTTCCAAACCGCTGATCAAGGCATTCAGGTCTTCTTTGCTGGATGGATTCTTCAACCAAAAATAAACATGGTGGATAAAGTTGTTTTTCAATTCCATTTGCTACAATTTAGGACGTGAAAATAGATAAAATGGATGGTTTACTATGAACCATATCGTATAAATACGAAATCAATCAAGCAGATCCACCCTAAATCAGTTGATTTTACTGTGTGATAAAATAAGATGAGCGATCCCACGTTCTACAGGCAAACAACTTCGTACCATGTTACTGCCCTTTATACTGATTATGTGCTTACTATCTGCAACTTCATTTTTGATTAAGTTGATAAAAAAACTGAACAGACAAAAAAGAGAAATCGGTAACCCGAACTATCCCACATTGGAAGATGCTGGTTTGTCTCAATGGAAAGATTTCACATTGACCAGCACTCCCGATATCATTAAGAAAGGAGTCACCGATATCAGTAAATACTATGCCTAGCTCAACCGTGCAGCTATTCTTCTTCTTGCATCTTTTGTATTAAAAGGTGCCACTTTGGTAAAACGCTTTATACCCAATAACATCATTCGCTGTTCGTCTCCACTTGCAAATGCATTGATAGCATCTTTCCCGTTTTTGTGCACGCGATCCGCTACATCATATAAATAGGTTCGGGCCATATCAAGTTCTAAAGAGCAATTCGCTTCACCTTTCTGCTCTACCATTTTCATTACACGCAGCAATGCACTTTCTGCATGGTAAACATCGATGGCCATATCGGCAATGTTCATGATGATTTCCTGTTCAGATTCCAACTGCATCATAAGTTTTTGTGCAGCAGCACCAGCCACCATAAAAATTGCTTTCTTCATTTGTGCGATGGCTTTTCGTTCTTCTGCAAAAGGAGTTTCTTCGGTTGCACCAAATTCAGGAATGCTCATCAATTCTTTTTGTACTGCCATGGCAGGACCCATAAAGTCTAGTCTTCCTTTCATTGCACGCTTCAACACCATGTCTACAATCAATAGACGATTGATTTCATTGGTTCCTTCAAATATTCTATTGATGCGGCTATCGCGGTACGCTCTTGAAACATTGTATTCATCGCTGAAGCCATTGCCGCCATGGATTTGAACAGCTTCGTCTACAGCATAATCCAATAATTCTGATCCCGACACTTTGAGGATCGCACATTCAATAGCATATTCTTCGGCAGCGCCCAGCAAAGCTTCATTGAATGGTTTGCCCGATGCCAATAATTCTTTTTCTTTTTCTTCAATCCACATAGAAGCACGGTAGAGTGCTGCTTCCACTGCCCAGATGCGGATAGCCATTTCAGCAAGCTTGTGCTGCATGGCACCAAATTCAAAAATGGGTTTCTTGAATTGCTCTCTTGTTTTTGAATATTTCAATGCATCCACCAATGCCATTTTTGCACCGCCCATGGTTGAAGCACAAAGCTTCAATCTGCCGAGATTGAGGATGTTGAATGCAATTACATGCCCCTTTCCAATTTCACCCAAAACATTTTCTACTGGTACTTTACAATCTTGGAAATACAATTGAACGGTAGATGAACCTTTGATTCCCATTTTATGTTCTTCCTGCCCTTGTGTGAAACCTTCCATACCTCTCTCGATGATAAAGGCGGTGAATTGTGTTCCATCGATTTTGGCAAATACGGTATAGATGTCTGCGAATCCGCCATTCGTGATCCAGCATTTTTGTCCATTTAAAATATAGTGCTTACCGTCTTCGCTCAACTTTGCAGTTGTTTTTGCTCCCAATGCATCGCTGCCACTGTTTGGTTCCGTCAAACCATACGATCCTTTGTATTTACCATTGGCAAGCGAGGGGATATATTTTGCTTTTTGTGCATCGGTTCCAAAATAAAGAATTGGCAATGTGCCGATGCCAGTGTGTGCAGAGAAGGCAACGGAGAAAGCATGCCCAGCACCCAATGCTTCTGCAACAATAATGGAGGAAGTAAATTCTTTTCCGAGTCCTTCGTATTCTTCTGGAATGGAAACTCCCATGAGCCCGAGTTCGCCTGTCTTCTCCATCAAACTGGGCATGAGTCCGGGTTCCAACTTATCAATGCGATCCAACAGGGGTGTCACTTCAGTATGAATGAATTGATGACACATGTCGAACATCATTTTTTGTTCTTCGTTGAAATCTTCTGGAGTAAATGTTTGAGAAGGGATTCCAGCTTCAACCATCCATCCTGCACCTTTCATGACTTGCTTAGTAGTTGTTTCCATAAAAAGGGGTTTATTATTTTATTTGAGATTATCGTATACTTTTTGCAACACAATTTTTGCTCGATCAACATCCGATGTTCCTACTCCCTGCAGTGCTTCGTTCAATGTATTGGATGCAATTTCCATTGTATGGTCTTGCATTTTTCTTGCAGCATCCGTAAGTACAATCAAATTCAATCTTCGATCGGTTGGAGAAGCAACTCGTTTCACCAGTTTAAGCTTTTCCAAATTATCTAGCAATCGGGTAATACTCGGTTTATCACGAAATGTTGCATTGCAAAGTTCTTGCTGACTCACTCCATCTTTTTTCCAGAGGTGATACAACACACTCCATTGTTCGATCGTGATTTCAATTCCCTGCTGCTTAAAATTTTTTTGAAGGCGACGCGCAATGGCAGTCGAGGCCATCCCCGTTATAAAGCTGTACAGCTCCCCCCATTTAAATTGGTTGTTTGGCATATAGTTAGTTATGCAACTATATGAATTTACGGAATTTCTTGGTGAGAATAATCTTTTATTGTAGCTATGAAAAAATTTAACTTTCGCCTAAATAGTTGCTTTTGAAATGGTTGTGTGGATAGTCATTTTTTTTGTGTTGCTCATGTATACCGGGGTCATCTTCAATGCCAACCGGTTGTTTATTCGGTTGAAATTGTTTCAACCTATACAATATTTATATGCGCCCGTAAGTATCATCATTCCGGCAAGGAACGAAGAAGAGAATATTGGAAGGTGCATAGACAGTTTATTGATGCAGGAATATCCAGCAGGGTTGATGGAGATTGTTGTGGTGGATGATCAATCGGATGACGGCACCGCTACGATTGTAGAACAGTATCAAGATCCTAGAGTGAAATTGATACGTATTACTGCCCAAGAAAAATGTGGGAAGAAGTCGGCCGTTGCAAAAGGCATTCGAACTGCAAACAACGAGATCATTGTTACTACGGATGCAGATTGTAGTTTTCAAAAAAATTGGTTGGCCACTATTGTCACCTGTAAGATGGAAAGAGATGCTGTGATGGTTGCAGCACCGGTTGCATTTAGAAAAGAGAAACTTTTTTTAGAAATTTTTCAGTCGCTGGATTTTCTTTCCCTGCAAGGAATTACTGCAGTTGCAGTATCCAATAAATTATTCAACATGTGCAACGGAGCAAATTTGTTGTACACGAAAACTGCTTTTGAAAAAGTAAATGGATTTGAAGGGATTGATCAGATTGCTTCTGGAGACGATATGTTGTTGATGGAGAAGATAGACAAGGTGTTCCCAAATCAAATTAGTTATTGCTATGCGCACGCAGCCATTGTAGAAACAGACTCTGCATCTGGATGGAAAGAATTTATGCAGCAACGAATTCGTTGGGCCAGCAAAGCAAGAAATTATTCAAGTGTTTCAATCAGAGCGATGTTGCTATTGGTTTTTCTTGTTAACCTAATTCCAGCAGTATTCCTGTGTTTATCCATAATCGACCTACACTATAGTAAATATGCGTTATTGTTTTTATTGATAAAAGCATTCGGAGAACTACCATTCATGTTGCATGTATCGATGTTCTTCAACAAACAACGATTGATAGTATGGTTTATCCCATCACAGATTATTCATACGTTCTATACCGTATTTGCAGCGTTTTTTGGATTGATCACTCGCTATGAGTGGAAGGGGAGAACAGTAAAGTAATTACTGCCCAGCCACCGGTACATTCCTGCTGAAACTTTCATCCAATGAAATGAATGTTTCGGTTCTCTCGATGCCTTTGATTTTTTGTAACTGATCGTGCAATACAAACCGCAATTGATTGATATCTTTTGCAACAACTTCAATGAACATGCTGTAGTTACCGGTAGTATAATTGAGACGAATGATTTCAGGAATTTTTTTCAAGTCTTCTGCCACTTGATCATACAATGAACTCTTTTCCAAATAGATCCCAACAAAGGCCTTAATATCATAGCCCAGAAGTTTTAGATCCACATTGAGTTTTGTACCTTTAACGACCCCAAGCTCTTGTAATTTCTTGATCCGTACATGGATGGTTCCTCCAGAAACAAATAATTGTTTTCCCAAGTCTGCGTAGGAAATACTTGCATCTTCGGTCATGATCTGAATGATCTGAAGATCCAGTTTGTCAAGATTTAATTTTGAGGCCATAATCAATATTTGTTTTTTACAGTTTTCAATTATAATGGCAAATTATTAAATAATTTCGATAATTAAAAAAATTTTATTGAATTATTATTAATAAAATAGTCTAAGCGTTAAATTTGCATCAGTTCTTAATCATTGTGGGGTGATGAAATTTTCGGCAGACATGCCCTCTTGTCTCGAGGGTGGGGATTACAGGATAAACGTAGTGTAGAGCCGTCTCGCAAGAGGCGACCAGGGTCGACCACTGAACTTTGCGCTACAGCTAACTGCCCTTTGGAGGTTCGACTCCTCCCCCTACAGCATTTTTAGCTTGATTTTCATAAAAGCCTGTAAGTTCTCTTACGGGCTTTTGTATTTTATAGTATGGAAGAGTACGCTTGCAACTGAAAATTGAAATGAATCCACTCACTTTCAAGTAAATTGTACCTCAAAGATTGAACCATGGAAAATAATATTAGAAACGAAGATCTACCAATCGCTGCTGCCAAAGAACCATGCTGTGTAAATGTAGAGGCAGGAAAAACCTATGCTTGGTGTACTTGCGGACTCAGCGAGAAGCAACCTTTTTGTGATGGAAAACATAAGTCGGTTGAGGGCTCTACTTTCAAAAGTATGAAAGTTACATTCGAAGAAAACAAAGAAGTATGGATGTGCCAATGTAAAAAGACGAAAAATCCACCCTACTGCGATGGAAGTCATAATGCAATATCCTGATTGATCCCATTGAACTCATAAAATCATTACTACTATAATCAAAGCCTGTAAGAAAAGTTACAGGCTTTATTGTTTTATGAATTTTCAAAGTCCACGCTCGATTATTACGTATTTTTAATGTACATGAGATCTTTACGCTATATACTACTGACGGCTTGCATCATTACAATAATTGGCTCTTGTGAAAAGAGTGAATCAACTGATATAGTTGTTAAACCTTCGTTTGAAATCATTCAAGAAAAGATACTGAATACTTCCTGTGCAATTTCAGGATGTCATGCATCTTCTTCAGATCCAAGTTTTGCTCAACATGGATTGGTATTGACACCTGGAAAATCATATGCAAATCTGGTAGGCGTTACACCCAAAAACAGTGCAGCGGCATCGATGGGTATGAAATTGGTTAAAGCAAAAGACCTCGAAAATAGTTTTCTCGCACATAAAATTGCATGCGAAGCAGGTCATCATTCAAGCTCAGCAAATTTTGGTGCGAACATGCCAATGGGTGGAAATTTTCTCACAAAAGGACAAGTTGCATTCATCAATGAATGGATTTCAAAAGGCGCCAGTGAAACAGATGGTTCAGTGAGCGAAGCATTATTGAAAGATACATCGGTATGTCAGCCTTCTATCATACCGCTTGAACCGCCTGCAGCTGGAAGTGGTTTTCAATTAAAGATTGATCCATTTGATATTGCACCAAATTTTGAAAGAGAAATATTTATTCGAAAAAATACACCCAATACAGAATCAGTATACGTTAATAGAATACAACTAAGAGGAATGTCAAACAGCCATCACCTGGTAGTTTATTCTTTCAGGAATACTGCATTTCTCCCAACAGAGAATACCATTAGGGATCTTCGAACAGTAAGCGGTTCTATTAATCTGGATAACATGCAAAACCATGTTTTTATGGGCGGCGGTACAGATGTAAATACTGATTTCAGACTTCCGGCAGGCGTTGCCCTCCAAATTACTCCGAAAATGCCGCTGGATCTAAATGCACACTATTTCAATAAAACTTCTTTCACTCTCAAAGGTGAAAACTATATCAATTTTTATACGGTTCCATTGAGCAGTGTCCAAAATATTGCAAAAACATTTGATCTCAATAACCTAGAAATCACGCTGCAGCCAGGCGAGAAAAAAACATTTGTAAAAAATTTCACCTTCAGTGAAACAACCCGGGTTGTGCTATTAACCTCTCACTACCATAAATTAGGCGAAAAGTTTGTCATCAAAATTTTCGGAGGAAGTAGAAACGGAGAAATTATTTATACCAGTACAGATTGGGAGCACCCTGTAACCACCTCATTTACAACTCCCATTACATTGAAAGCAGGTGAGGGATTGACTTCTGAAGTTACCTACAACAATACCACCAAGAAGACAGTTTCATTCGGACTCACCAGTGAGGATGAGATGAATATTATTTTTGGGTATTATTATTAATAGTATTTTTAAATACGTATCATCCAATTAGTCGATCAAAGAATAAAACTTTTACCTGGATACCAAACTTTTTGATTTCTAAGTTGTTGGTATTGCATGAACCGCAAAACATTTATCAACCAAATGACGGGAGGCCTTACCCTAACCTGTGTCGCCTGTATGATGCAAGCCTGTTCTAAGGAAGAAGGAACGCCTCCTTCCAACAACAACAATAATAACAATCCCACCACTCCTAGCACTCCTTCGAACGTATTATTGACCATTAACCTAACTTCCCAACTAATCGCTGTCAATGATTTTATACTAGACAATGGGGTTATTGTTGTTCGAACAGCTACAGGAAATCTCGTCACGAGTTTTGTTGCCTTTTCAAGTGCATGCCCACATGCAGGAGCATCTATCAATTACGTGAAATCATCCAATAGCTTCAATTGCTCTGCACACGGATCTAATTTTTCAATCACGGGCTCCGTTACTAACGGCCCTGCAGCAAGCGGACTCGAAAAGAAAACAATTGAAATTGTTGGCAATAATCTAAACGTTAAATAGGAGTGCAATTCCCATTTGCTACAACAACGCGTCAATCTTCGTAGCCAATTGTTGATCCTTCGCAGTCACGACATTCCCTGCATCGTGTGTCGATAGCCATAATTCAACTGTATTCCAGGTATTCTTGATTGTCGGATGATGATCTGCCGCCTCTGCCACTAATGCAACTTTTGTTAAAAATGCAAAGGCCTCCTTAAAATCCTTGAATTGAAATTTTCTATAGAGCGCATTGTTTTCTTCCTTCCACATAATTTAGTATTTCATACAAAAGTATATTATCCAGGCTTTCCTACTTTTACAAAAATTTCCTGAATGAAATTAAGAGCAAGCTTTCTACTCCCTATACTCCTGTTAATCCTCTTCATCGGATGCACCAGCATTAAAAATATTACTTCGAAATACTCTCCGTTTACGACGAGAAAGAAAGTGGTAGAGAGTGGAAATAAGGGAGAAGGGAGAAGGGAGGAGGGAGAAGGGGGAAGAAGAAATACAGTTGACAGTTCACAGTTAACAGTCAACCGTCAACAGTCAATTGCTATCCCCCAACCCACAACGCATAATTCACAACCCGCCACAGCGGGCAAGCCCAAAATCGATTCATCGATCAACCGTCAACCGTCAACTGCCAACTCACAACCCTCAACCACCTCAACTGTCAACCTACAAGTTCCAACCATCCCCCGCGAATTCCGTGCTGCGTGGATAGCAAGTGTAGCAAACATCAACTGGCCCAGTAAACCCGGACTCACCACTGCTGAACAAAAGCAAGAAGCAATACAACTTCTCGACTATCTCAAAACAAATAATTTCAACGCGGTCATTCTACAAGTAAGACCCCAAGCTGATGCGCTCTACAAAAGCAACTTCGAGCCCTGGTCGTACTTCCTTACAGGAAAACAAAATCAAGCACCTACCCCTTTTTACGATCCTTTGCAATTCTGGATCGAAGAATCGCATAAAAGAAATATGGAATTGCATGCGTGGCTGAATCCTTATCGTGCACATCATACTAGCTCAAAAGATATCAGCAACGAATCCATCGTCAGGAAAAATCCTGAAATGGTATATAAACTCAAAGAGGGATTTTATTGGATGGATCCATCCAGAAAAGAAACACAAGACCTCACTTCAAAAGTGGTGATGGATATTGTAAACAGGTACGATGTCGATGGTATTCACTTCGATGATTACTTCTACCCCTATCCCTCGTATAATGGCGACAACGATTTTCCCGATGAGAAATCCTATCAACTATATATAAATAACAAAGGAGATCTTTCAAAAGGCGATTGGAGAAGATCATCGGTGAATAATCTTATCGAAAGAGTTTATCAAGAAATCAAATCTTCAAAACCCTATGTGAAATTTGGTATCAGTCCGTTTGGTATATGGCGACCTGGCTATCCGGCATCGATCAAGGGATTTGATCAATACGAAAAATTATATGCCGATGCTAAACTTTGGCTAAACAAAGGATGGATCGATTATTTCACCCCACAACTTTACTGGCCAACGAGTAAAACAGAACAGAGTTTTCCTGTATTATTAAGCTGGTGGCAGGAAGAAAATACACAACAGCGTCACTTATGGCCTGGTATCAATATCAATACAGATAAATACGGAAGAGCAGACAATGCCGAAATCACTCAGGAAATTCAATTTGGCAGAAACCTTATCCCTAAAAGCAATGGTGTTGTTCACTGGAATATATCTATGCTCACAAAAAATCCAACACTTACCAAGGCATTGAACGAGGGTCCGTACAAAACACCAGCGCTAGTACCTGCGAGCAAATGGCTCGACTCTATAGCACCTCAGTCACCAACGATTGATGTAAAACAGCAAGCAACTTCTATTGATATAAAATGGAAAGCAAAAGACGATGATGTGTTTCAATACATTGTTTATACAAAATTTGATGATGAATGGGAATACCAAATTCTGCCAAAAAATGAAACCCATCTGGCAATTAACAAGTATAAATTATTTGATGGCAAAAAGGTACGTTTAAATAAGGTTTTGATCAGCGTTATAGACAGAGCAGGAAACGAAAGCAATCAACAACCCATTGATCTAGAATAATTACAACGCCCATTTTATTTCTGCCTGAATAGTCCTGCCTCCAAGTTTGGTTGTTGTAGTCTGCAACCCATTGGTGCCGACATATTGCTGTTGATAATTCTTTATGTTCAACATATTAATACATGCAATGTTAATTTTCAACTTAGGGTAAACTGAAGTGGTTATAAACAAATCCATAAAATAATAGGGATGTTGCTTAGATATTTTATACCGATAAGATTGAAATCCAATAAATAAGTTTTTATCGCACTTGTATTTTATTAACAGCTGTAAATTTTTACTATGGATAGTAGATGATAGACTGGAAGTACGTTGTAGTGAACTATATATTTCATACTGAATGAATTGATTGCCAGTACTCTTGACTCCCAACTTCAAAAGAGATGATTGTAAATATAAATTGTGTAGTTGCCCATTGATAGACTGCTGAAAATACGATACTGATCGTTGATACAAAAGAGAACCCCGCAAGTGAATCGGAAATATTAATTGATCCACGTTAGTATTGAGTTGTATATTATTAGAATTCCCTGTAAAGCGCAGCGTATCAATCATCATAAATTGTTGCAGCCCAAGAGAATGATGTACGTCATTTTCTACTTGCGAATATGTTATCTGATAGGCATATTGAAATCCCTTGTATAAATCATTTCTATTTCTTCCAAACTCGATTCTTTTAACCTGTTGAAATAAATGTGTTAGGTCAGCATAAAGTATAGTCCCATATATATCTACCAAAGGCTTTGTAATGGGGACATCTATTACTGGGATTTTCTGCGCGAGAAAAAAACCAAGTGTGTATTGGTTAAAAAGAGCTTTATCGTAAACTAATTTTCCATTGATCTGATAAATCGGCTTTTTTTCTTGATGGGATTGCTGACTATAGGAACCTCGACCAAAAGCCAGGTCTTGTTGAAGTTGTACTTTTTTACTCAAGCGGTATTGATACTCTGTGTACAAATACTGTTTGAGAAGGGCTACGATACTTTCCCGTTTTTCATAGAAGTACCGTACTCCGGTACGATAGATGGCTTTTTTTAATGCCCGTGATAGATTTACATCGGTTGAAATAAATTGTTGTACAACATTGATATCACTGAAACCGGAATTGGTTGTAATAGTATTTCTACATATTCGATTTTCAGCAAGATTCCATTTGACCTCTACTAAATATTTATTCTTAAGAGCGAATTGTTCCTTACCCATGAGAAGATAAGAAATACTCTTACTGCTTTCTTTGCCTGCATTGACCCGCCAATGCTCCATAAAAACTGAATCATACAAGATTTGATCGTATTGATTATTATTCAATAAGAGCTTGTACTCTCCCCGATTGTTTTTAAATCGATCATGAATATAGAAGAGATTCAGTGTTTGTTGCGTACCACTGTTTGAGAGATTTGATACATGCCGTTGATACCAAATGAAATGATCCGTAAGTTTCATTGTTGCTTCCTGAGAGGATCGTGTATTTTCTGAAAAACGATTTACTCCAATATCCACATGCATTTTATGAAAAGACCCAAAAGAGAATGCATGAACAGTCCTGGCTTTAAGCGTCGTGTTCGTTGGCAAATAGTCGCGACGCAAAGAAAAGTTCGTCTGAAACAATGGTATATGATGTCCTTTTAGGAAATATATTCCCGTAGCTGACTCTTTTGATAGTTGATTTTCTTCTAGATCTATTCGCTTCTGTCGTATATTTTTTTCTATCAAGGTGATTGACTTGTGCATGGATCCCATTCTCACCAAGTCGATTTTCCCGAGAAGTCCTTTTCGACTGGATAGAGCAAAGAGTATATCGGTACTCATTTTATTTACATACTCCTTCTTCATTTTAAGATTAACAGCAAGTCCATCATTGGCCCAGTGATTTGCTTCCATTCGATTGGGAGAATAATGACGAATGACCTCTATACTGTTGATCATCGAAGCACGGAGATTACTGGCAACATGCCTATAATCGAATACTGAAATTGGATCACCGCCTATCATCAGTACAGAAACCTCGGTGCCATTGTAAAATACTTTTCCTTCGTCCGTCACATAAAAGCCCTGGTATTTTTTGAATAGATCTTCGACGTTCACAATAGTTGGATCCATCTCGTCAGCTACCTTGAACTCTATAGTGTCCCGAGAGATTCGCATCACGCCTTGTAGGGGCTTAACAAGAATCTCCGGGAACATTTTGAATTTAGGTAGATCACTACTTTTATGTTGAGACCATGAAATCGAACTGTAAAAGAGGGCCCATACGAACAAGGTATACTTCATCAATCAATCTTTTCCCACACATACAACTTGACTAGCGATTTATTTTCGCAAGTGAAGCAATCACTTATTCCTTGCCCAGATAATGAGCCGCTCACTCTTTTCAACACTTGCTTTAATTCGTTGGTATAGGCAGCAAAATCTCCTACCCCTTTATTTACAAGTCGTTCGTAATAACCAAAGTCCATATAATTCATTCCATTCATTCCTTTGAAAGTTGCATGCCATTCTTTGTTGAGGTCATATGCTTCCAAAATCAATCCAGGTAAGCCCCCAAGCTTCCAAGGCCCGTTGGAAAGTGGAATGGAGGGGGCATACCATGCAACATACTCTCGCCCCTTGAACCAAACCGCTGCTTTCTTGCATGGTATACCTTCCACCATTTTCTCCTCACTTATCAACTTCCACTCCATTGGATGCAGTGTATCTGCATAAAAATTATCTTGTAGGTTGATGCTAAAAAAATCAAATAACAAGGAATTGGATTCAAAATCCTTATAGACAGTAAACAAGCTATCCGGACTCGCATCAAAATAATTGCTTTGAAGTGATGCCTCGATTTTATCTGCTTGTTTCATTGTAAATAGAGAGCGATCACCCTGTACAAATAGTTGTGCATTATACAGTTTGAAATCACTGCCTCTATCAAACAAATGATTATAACGCACTTCGTATCGTATCATTTGTTGATCGCCGTGGTCTTGGGCATGAGTAGTATCAGTAAACCAAAAGAATAATAAGAGCATGTATTTTTTCATATTCGTCGATTTAAACACCCGCCGGATTTTTATAGCATTAATCTTTTTACTGTTCGTATAGCGGCCGACAAACAAGAAGAAGCTTGTTGTGTAGCCAGTTCACATGTACTGGCAGTTGCAGAGCAAGAAACTTCAAATCCTGCAGCTCCGACAGATACATAGCCTTTCAAAGTAACCGTACAATCAAAATCGTGCATTTGGTGGTTGAATGATTTAGAGGTCAACCGAGCCTCGTTGGTGTGGGCAAAACTGATATAACCTGTCAGCATGATTGCCATCATCATAATCACTTTCTTCATAATCTCATTTTTTATGGTAAAATAAAAGGCGGGTGTCATTGTTTGCATTTTCAAGTTTGAGTAGTAAAACTATACCCTTGAAATGCCCTTAAAAAGTGAGAAAAGACAATAAACGGTAAGAATATCACATCCAGAAAAGGTGTATTTCAACAGATCATTCAAATTGCATAATTTTACCCTAAACCGATATTTATGAGCGAGGCAGTCTTTGAAAAAATGGCCACATTGCTTTCAACCAAAAAAGGAATCAACAAAGAATTGATCTCCATCGACAGCAGTTTTGAAGAGTTGGGATTGGATTCACTAGACTCTATTGAATTGATTGCCGATTTGGAAGATGCATTCAATGTAAACATTCCCAATACAGAACTTCAAGGAATCAAATCCGTTCGTCAAGCAGTAGATGGATTAACAAAGGCGATGCAATAGCATACTAAACATGAGCAATAGAAGAGTAGTAGTTACCGGTACGGGTGTTGTTTCTGCCATAGGAATGAATACCAATGCATTTTGGAAAAGTATTGTGGAGGGAACCCCAGGTATCGGACCGTACAACGTATCGTTTGGAGATCAAATCAGATTTAAAAACGGAGCAGACATTAAAGATTTTGATCCGGCAGGTATCATTGAAAAAAATGATCTTGACCTGATGGATCGATTTACTCAGCTGGCGGTAGTTGCAGCAAAAGAAGCTGTTCAGCAGTCCGGAATCATATTTAACGAAGAGAATGCGTATCAAACAGCAGTGGTTTGTGGCACGTCCATTGGAGGCGTTCATACGCAAGAACAATCGTATTTCGATTTATACCGCGAAAATAAAACCAGGGTTCATCGCCTCTCTATTCCAAAGACAATGCCCAATGGTGCTGCAAGTAATATCAGCATGCAAATGGGCATAAAGGGCCCTGTGTATGCAATTTCTACAGCATGTGCTTCTTCCAATCATGCAATAGGAAATGCATTTTGGTTGATTCGAAACGGCGTATGTGATCAAGCCATCTGCGGAGGAAGTGAAACTCCCTTTACCTATACTTTTTTGAAAGCATGGGAAGCAATACGAGTGGTAGCACCTGATACGTGCCGCCCATTTTCTAAAAACAGACAGGGAATGATTTTGGGTGAGGGAAGCGGTATGCTGGTATTGGAATCGCTGGAAAATGCTAAAAAGAGAGGAGCAACAATTTTAGGGGAGATAGTTGGATTTGGAATGACTTCCGATGCAAGCCATATTACCAAACCCGATCAAAAAGGTGCAGAGAAAGCGATGCAAATGGCAATGAACGATGGATCCATCAATCTATCTCAAATCGGTTACATCAACGCACACGGTACTGGTACCTTGGTAAATGATACGATGGAAGTAGGCGCAGTAAAAAATGTTTTCGGCGATCATGCTAATAGTTTAGCCATCAGTTCTACTAAATCACTGCACGGGCATGCATTGGGCGCAACTAGTTCGTTTGAGGCCATTGCAACTGTATATGCCTTGAAGAATGGGATATTGCCTCCTACTGCCAACTTTGAAGAAAAAGACGAAACCTGCGATATTGATATCGTACCAAATATTTCAAGAGAAAAGAATATACAATACGCTTTATCGAATGCATTTGCATTCGGTGGATTGAATGCAGTACTTGCATTTAAAAAATGGGAAGAATAATATCCCCCTCTTTACCTTTGCGCCAATTATATGGGCCAAAAGAAATTAAAACGATTTGCTGAAATTGCCACATTTCAGCATGTGTGGGAGTATCCTGAAAATACCGCAGGACAATGGCAATCCTTTTTTCAGAATACTCATCCAATTGTATTGGAATTGGCTTGCGGGAAAGGGGAATATACCATAGGCCTCGCCTCGCTTTACCCAACCACTAATTTTATAGGTGTTGATGTAAAAGGAAATCGGATTTGGGTAGGTGCAAAACGAGCACTGGCGCTCGAATTGAAGAACGCATTCTTTTTGAGGACCCAAATT
>JAURIR010000028.1 GCA_030832645.1 Chitinophagales bacterium
CCTAGTAAGAGGCAAACTGCCAATAGAGAGAAGGAGAGGATTAAATTCCATACCAATCGTTGAACATAAACGGAAGAGGGAGCCAAGGCTTCGTTTTTACTTTCGTATCTTTTTGCCATATGAATCAATTGATTGTTGAAATGTCTGTGTTTCCTAAAATTAATAAACTAAATGAGTAAGAACTCTCTTCAGTTTCATTATCTTTAAAACTCATTCAATTAGCTTGCTTATGACAGAAATTTCAAAAAAAGGCAGGAGGCAATTCTTACGAAACAGTGCCGCAATCGCCGCAGGATTTTTCATTGTACCTCGACATGTTTTAGGAAAAGGATATATTCCTCCAAGTGATCAAATTACCAAGGGGATTATTGGAGTGGGAGGAATGGGTAAAGGGCATATCAAATATGCTGGAACCCGTGTAGTAGCAGTTTGTGATGTAGATAAACTGCATCTGGAAGAAGCTGCCAACATGATTGGTGGAGGGGTGAAAATTTTTCATGATCACCGCGAATTGATTGCGCTTCCTGAAGTGGACATTGTACATATTGCAACACCTCCTCATTGGCATGGCATCATGGCAATCGAGGCTGCTAAAGCAGGAAAAGATATCTGGTGCGAGAAACCTATGACCAGAACAATCGGAGAGGGAAAACGTGTAGTTGAGGCTGTAAAGCAATACGGTCGAATGTTCAGACTCAATACATGGTTTCGATTTGAGGATAATTTTTATGGAATGAAGACCACCGTAAAGCCTATCAAGAAATTGGTAGAGTCTGGGTTATTGGGTTGGCCATTGACGGTTACCGTGAGCAAGCATACTGGATTCGACTGGAAATTTTATTGGGTTGGTAAAACACAGTTAGAGCCTCAACCGGTTCCTGAAACGTTGGATTATGATAGATGGTTAGGCCCTGCCCCCTATAAGCCTTATCATCTCCACCGCACCCATCAAACTTTCAGAGGTTATTGGGATTATGATGGTGGAGGATTGGGTGATATGGGTCAACACTACATCGATCCTATCCAATATTTCCTCGGAAAAGATCATACCAGTCCAGTGAAAGTTGAAGTGGATGCAGAACAACAGCATTATGATGCTTGCGGAAC
Organism: Chitinophagales bacterium; assembly: GCA_030832645.1. GTDB lineage: Bacteria > Bacteroidota > Bacteroidia > Chitinophagales > Chitinophagaceae > Pollutibacter. The sequence continues at coordinate 1,108 of JAURIR010000028.1, forward strand.
ATTCAGAAAAATCACATTTACATACGACGATGGATGTAAAATCATACTAGACGGAGAAGCAAACGATCCAAACGTGGCTTATATCGAAGGGCCAAAAGGAAAATTATTCAGCGGATTCAGATCGGATATACCAAATCTCCAGGAAAAACTTGCAATGATGCCAGATCCTGAACCACAGGTGACGAATTTTCTAGATTCCGTGAAGTATCGACAAACCTTCGCGTTGAACGAAAGCAACGGACACCGTTCTTGTACCATTGTCAATCTTGGAAAAATTGCTCTTCAATTAGGAAGGACCTTGAACTTCGATCCTGTAAAGCAAGAGTTCATCAACGACGAAGAAGCCAATCGAATGATCAATCCACCCATGCGTGCTCCCTGGAATATTTAATTTCAACTTTACATCAATGAAAAAATTATTTCTATCCATAGTTTTTTTAGCAATTGTTTATACTGCAAATGCACAAGATAAAATACAACAAGCGCTGGCTGTTTTCCCTTATCAGCAAATTCAAAAAGCACAATCTTCTATAGAGTCGATGTATAAATTGGAATCAGCTGACTGGAAAAAAATATTTTCTATGTTGGAGGATGATTCGCTGAAACTTTCTCCAACATACGCTTTGGCAGCTTTTGTTCACGATGCAACCAGCACTCCATCAAAAAAATCGATTGCATCCAATGTATTGCTGGCGGGCCTAACCAACGCAAAATCCTTTTACGTGAAAAATTTTATAATACAGCACTTGGGTGTATTAGGAGATGATGCTTCAGTAAAAAAACTCTCAAAATTATTAAAGGACAAAACGTATATCGGGCAGGCTGCTGCACGTGCACTCGCAACCATTCATTCTAGTGCTTCTATTGCTGCATTAGAGACCGCACTTCTTAAAGCCACAGGTAACGAAAAGATGCATCTTCAAGCCGCATTGGACAATGCTCGATTCGTATTGCCGAATCCAGTTTCCTCGGTAGTAAAGAATACAGTAGTTTCTAATCCGGTACAACATCTCTTGAAATTACAAGACAGGATGGCTGCTGCAAAGGATCCCATTGAAAAATCAAGGATTCTTAACGAAGCAGAATTTATACCTGGATTTACATCTCTAATGTTTGTTGGAAATTACCTGGAAGACGATAGATTAAAAAAACAAGCCGCCCTCATCGTCGCACGATTGACTCTAGCGGATGCATCCCTCCGAGGAAGAGCAGTAAGAGCAGTAGCAGAAAAAGCATTGCCACTAATCGCCGGAACCGATAGTGCAGTCTTGGTAAAAAACCTAATCACACGACTCAAAGTCATTCCGTACGATTATGGATTTGAAAGCATGTTCAATGGTAAAGATTTGACTGGATGGAAGGGGTTGGTAAGTAATCCTGTAGCGAGATCTAAAATGACTGCGGAAGATTTATTAAAGGCAGAGGCCGAGGCGAATGCCAAAGCAAAGCAAGATTGGGTAATCGACAACGGGCTGTTGGTTTTTACCGGACATGGAGATAATCTTTGCACCGTTAAAAAATACGGTGATTTTGAAATGTATGTTGATTGGAAGATTACCGAAAAAGGAGATGCCGGTATTTACTTGAGAGGTAGTCCGCAAGTTCAAATATGGGATACCAGCAGACGCGAAGTAGGTGCACAGGTAGGTTCGGGTGGATTGTATAATAATAAGATTAACGAAAGCAAGCCATCTACGGTCGCTGATAATCCAATCAATCAGTGGAATAATTTTCATATCATCATGAAAGGCGATAGGGTTACTGTATTTCTGAATGGAATTAAAGTGACTGATAATGTGGTATTGGAAAATTATTGGGATAGAAATCTACCCATTTTTGTCAAAGAGCAAATTGAATTGCAGGCACATGGAACTTATGTAGCATATAGAAATTTATTTATAAGAGAATTGCCTTCAGACGATCTTACTGTCCAACTCTCAGATGAAGAAAAGAAACAGGGTTTTGAAGTGTTATTCGATGGAAGTAACATGGATAAGTGGGTGGGAAGCAAAACGAGTTATATGCTGAAGGATGGAGTGATTGAAGTGAATCCAACTGGTGGCAGTGGCGGTAATTTATATACTGCAGAAGAATATGCTGATTTTGAATTCAGGTTCGAATTCCAATTGACACCGGGTGCAAACAATGGGTTGGGTATCAGGGCGCCGCTTACCGGCGATGCTGCATATGTTGGAATGGAATTGCAAATACTGGATAACGATGCACCAGTTTATGCAAAACTCAATCCATATCAATACCATGGCTCTGTTTATGGTGTTATACCTTCAAAACGTGGATACCTCAGACCTGCCGGTGAATGGAATGAGCAAACTGTAGTGGTAAAGGGGAACGATGTAAAAGTTACCTTGAATGGTCAGGTTATTCTCGACGGTAATATAAAAGATGCATCTATCAATGGAACTGCTGATCACAGAGATCACCCTGGTTTAAAAAATCCAACAGGTCACATTGGATTTCTTGGACACGGTGATGTTGTTCGATTCAGAAATATCCGCATCAAAAAATTAGATATTCAAAAGAAAAAATAACTTGAACTAGGAGAGGTTGATTTTCAAATTCAACTCTTTTAGCTGTGTTTCATCAATTGCAGACGGCGCATCCAGCATCACGTCTCTTCCTGAATTGTTTTTCGGGAAGGCTATGAAATCGCGTATGCTTTCGCTTCCACCTATAATTGCACACAACCGATCAAATCCGAATGCAATGCCACCGTGTGGAGGTGCTCCGTATTCAAATGCCCCTAATAGGAATCCAAATTTATGCAGGGCTTCTTCTTTGGTCATACCTAGGGCAGCAAACATTTTTTCTTGCAATTCGCGTTGATAGATTCTGATAGACCCTCCTCCAATTTCATTTCCGTTCAACACCATATCATATGCATTTGCTTTGATTTGTGCATACGGATGAGAAAGATAATTGGAAGCGTCCTTGATGGATGGGTCGTTGTCGATCATTGTACTGATCTGTGAGGGCTTGGGAGAGGTGAATGGATGATGTCTTGCAACCCATCTGTTGTCGTCTTCACTGTATTCAAACAATGGGAAATCCAATACCCATAGTAATTTAAATTCGTCTTTCTTTCTGAATCCCAGTTGTTCACCTAATTCTAATCGCAGTTCACTCATTGCTTTGCGGGTTCTTTCCTCTGCACCGGCTAAGATCAATACAATATCACCTTTTACTGCATCAGTTGCTTCTGCTATTTTCTGCAATCTTTCTTCGCTGTAAAATTTATCAATACTACTTTTAAAACTTCCGTCTTCATTGTACCGAACGTATGCGAGTCCTTTCATTCCAATCTGCGGACGTTTCACCCATTCTGTCAATTCATCTAGTTGCTTTCTGGTATAGGCGGCTCCACCAGGGACTGCAATGGCCAGCACCGTCTCGGCACTGTCAAACACCACAAATCCTGCTTCGTTGATCAGTGAAGAAGAATCTTCTTTATTGCTGTAAACAGAAGAGGGCTTTTTGAAGGTGGTGATTTTCATACCAAAGCGGATGTCCGGCTTGTCGTTTCCATAATGCCACATCGCATCTTCCCATGTCATTCTTTCAACCGTCTCTGTGTAGTCGATTCCTTTTACATCTTTGAAGATTCGTTTTATCAAACCTTCGAACATTTGTAAAATGTCTTCTTGTTCCACAAAGGCCATCTCGCAATCAATTTGCGTGAATTCGGGTTGTCTGTCTGCACGTAAGTCTTCGTCTCTAAAACATTTTACTACTTGGTAATAACGGTCGTATCCGCTTACCATCAACAACTGCTTGAATGTTTGTGGAGATTGCGGTAATGCATAAAATTGTCCAGGATTCATTCTCGAAGGCACCACGAAATCTCTTGCACCTTCTGGTGTAGATTTGATGAGGAAGGGAGTTTCAATATCCATGAACTGATGCTCGTGCAAGTAATTTCTGGCTGAACGATTTACAGCATATCTCAATTCGAGGTTTTTCTTTACCGCATTTCTTCGGAGATCCAAGTACCTGAATTTCATCCTAAGATCTTCACCGCCATCGGTATCGTCTTGGATGGTGAATGGAGGAACCACCGATTTATTCAATATGGTAAACTCACTAACTTCTATTTCAATTTCACCAGTAGGAATAGCAAGATTTTTATTGCTTCGCTCAATTACTTTTCCCTTTGTTTGCAATACAAATTCTCTTCCCAAAGGGTTTTGTTCCAATTGAGTGGACAGGTTTTCGCTGAATACCAATTGTGTAATACCATACCGATCACGTAAATCAACAAACGTGATGGCGCCGAACTTCCTGACTGTTTGAACCCATCCCGCTAATGCAACGGAGGTTCCAACATGTGATATCCTCAACTCTCCGCAAGTATGTGATCTAAACATAAAAGATAAAATTGGATACAATAAAAAGTGTCCAAAGATAGCTCAAGGAAGGGTTTTGGGCAAGATTAGTTCTGAGACTTCAACTGATCTTCCTGGATCAGGTGCTCGGTTTGTTCCTGCACTTTTTCTGTGAAATCTGCTCTGTGCATGTAGTAGAGATAATAGTAGGCGAGGATAAGAAGTCCTATGCTGAACGGGAAAATTGAAAATTCTCTGAGTCCATATGCGCCAATCAGGTTTTGATCCCAGTGAAAGAATTCACCCACCATCCAAGTACAGTTGGCAGTTATCCAGAAGTCGATGGCAAGGTTATGTAGTAACTCGCTGGTTATTTTCCTTGTTTGGTACGTAATGAGAACCGCCACTAAAAGGGTGGGTATAATCATTATGAGGGCAGGGTATTTGAGATTCAATGCCCAGCAAATGTCTTTCAGCAACCAAAGTAGAATGTGCAGGTTTTCAACCTTACGGTATTTGTAAGGAATATGATAAATCTTTGTTTGCTTCATCAGAGCGCTATGAAAATTATTTGCCAGCCATGGCTGCAGCCATGGTTTTACCAATATCAGCGGGACTGTCTACTACATGAATACCGCACTCACGCATGATCTTCATTTTTGCAGCAGCTGTATCATCGGAACCACCAATGATTGCACCAGCATGTCCCATTCTTCTTCCGGGGGGAGCTGTTTGTCCTGCTATGAAACCAACTACTGGCTTGGTGCCGTGTTCTTTGATCCATCTTGCGGCATCTGCTTCCATGCCTCCGCCAATTTCTCCGATCATCACAATTCCTTTTGTTTCAGGATCATTCATAAGCAATTCCACTGCATCTTTTGTAGGAGTGCCGATGATTGGGTCACCACCAATTCCAATTGCTGTAGTAATGCCTAAACCTGCTTTCACTACTTGGTCAGCAGCTTCGTAAGTTAAAGTACCACTCTTAGATACAATACCAATGGTTCCTTTCTTAAAAATGAATCCTGGCATGATACCTACTTTACACTCATCTGCGGTGATAACTCCAGGGCAGTTAGGTCCAATCAATTTCGTATTTTTTCCTTCTAGGTAATTTTTTACTTTGACCATGTCTTGAACGGGGATGCCCTCTGTGATACATACCACCAATCCAATTCCGGCTTCTGCTGCTTCAATGATTGCATCCGCCGCAAATGCTGGAGGTACGAAAATGATACTCACATTGGCACCTGTCGTGTTAACTGCGTCTGCTACAGTATTGAAGACAGGGCGATCAAGATGCTTGGTGCCGCCTTTACCAGGGGTTACACCACCAACCACTTGTGTGCCGTATTCAATCATTTGGGTAGCATGAAAAGTTCCTTCAGTACCTGTAAAACCTTGTACAATGATTTTGGAGGATTTGTTCACTAAAACAGACATGGTGAAAACGTTATTTTGTGTCGCGAAGATAGTAAAAAAGGGTAGGGGTTTACCTAGGAATTTAAAAGTTTATCCATGTCGCGGTCGTTTTGGATTTTGCCCTTTATTTCCAGCATCCTCATGTCTTTTGCATCCTTTAAAAAGTCGGAGGCAAATATAAAATTGTTGAGGCGCTCGTTTTTACTGAAAATGATCTCTTTATTACTTCCTTCCCACTCCTTTTTGCCCTGATACATATAGATGATATTTTCCCCAATTTCCATTACACTGTTCATGTCATGGGTATTGATCACGGTAGTAATATTAAAATCCGTCGTAATCTCTTTGATCAGTTTATCGATCACCAACGAAGTTTGAGGGTCGAGGCCAGAGTTGGGCTCATCACAAAAAAGATACTGTGGATTGAGTACAATGGCTCTTGCGATACCCACTCTTTTTTTCATACCACCGCTGAGCTCCGCAGGATATTTTTTATGTGCCTCGCCTAAGTTTACTCTATCGAGTACTTCGTCGACTCTTTTTTGTTTCTCGGCCTTGGTTTGTTGGGTAAACATATCCAAGGGGAACATGATATTTTTTTCTACAGACATACTGTCGAACAGTGCAGATCCTTGAAATAACATGCCTATTTTTCTGCGCATGATCTTTTTTTGATCTGTGTTCAACTGGGTAAAGTTGGTGCCATCGTATGTTATCTCACCAGCATCCGGTTCCAGTAATCCTACCAAGCACTTCATTAAAACGGTCTTGCCGCTGCCACTGGCACCAATAATCAGATTGCATTTTCCTGTTGAAAATGTTGCAGAAACGTCTTCAATGACTGTTTTGTTGGAGAATCCTTTTCTGATATTTTCAATTTGAATCATGCTGGAATATTATAAAAGTATAGCTGCTAGTAAATAGTCTGCCAATAGTATCATGATACAACTAGTAACAACAGCAGTTGTGCTTGCTCTTCCAATTTCTAGGGCTCCTCCTCGGACATTGTATCCATAGTAGGCGGGTATAGCCGTAATGATAAAAGCAAATGTGTATGCTTTTGTTAATGCAAAAGTTACATTGTAAGGAACAAAAGAATCCAGTAAACCCCTGTCGTAAATTTCATGTGGCAAGATGCCTGTTATATCACCGATCATTCTACCTCCCCAGATACCCAATGTCATAGCAATGATTACCAGCAATGGAATAGTGATCAACGCTGCTAAAATTTTCGGCAGAATGAGATATGCTTTGGTATTGATGCCCATGATTTCCAATGCATCAATCTGTTCGCTGACTCTCATATTGCCCAATTCAGATGAAATTTTACTTCCTACTACGCCTGCTAAAACAATACACGTAATAGTGGGTGCAAATTCCAAAATAACACTGTCTCTGACAATTTGAGCGATGACCGATCTTGGAATGATGGGGCTAACAAATTGATAGGCTGTTTGAAGTGTGGAAACAGCACCAATAAAAACAGAAATAATAGATACAATACCCAGCGAGCCAATTCCCAGCTCTACACATTGGTGCATCAACTCTTTCCAATACATGCGCCAATGCTCGGGCTTGGTAAACATGCCCTTGATCATTAGAAGGAACTCGCCTAAACTGGTAAATATTCTCATCCCTTTTCTGATTTCCTCATTTTATCTTGTGCATCAATTACAGCAATTACCACCATGTTTAAAATATTTCTGGTGGAAGATCCAATTTGAAGCACGTGAACAGGTTTTTTCAATCCCAACAATACCGGGCCAATTGCATCAGCTCCTCCAACCTCTTGGAGCAAATTGTACGCTATATTTCCAGCACTTAGGTTGGGGAAGATGAGTGTATTTACCTCACCAGCCTCTACCAGCTCGGAGAAAGGATAGCTTTCCCGCATTACTTCTTTATTGAATGCTACAATTCCCTGCATCTCACCCTCAACTATCAATGATGGATTTTTCTGCTTCACAATTGCTCTTGCATTTCTCACCGTAATGGCTTCGGGAGTATCGCTGCTTCCAAAATTGGAATAACTCAACATCGCAATTCTTGGGGTGATACCAAATGTTCGAACTTCTTTCGCAACCAAAAGAGTGATGTCTGCCAATTCCTCTGAAGTAGGATTGAAATTCACAGTAGTATCCGCCAAGAACAATGGTCCTTTTTTAGTAAGCATAATATACATGCCTGCAATTTTGCTTACTCCTTCTTCTTTGCCTATGATTTGAATAGCTGGTCGGATGGTATCTGGATAATTTCTGCTCAATCCAGAAATCATTGCATCTGCATCTCCCATTTCAACCATCATACAGCCAAAATGATTCCTGTCTCTCATCAACTTGTCAACTTCCTGGCTGTTAACGCCTCTGCGCTGACGTTTTTTGAAAAACACCTCTCCGTATTTTTTTCTGACTTCTCTCTGCTCTATACTTTTTGGATTGATGATCTGAATTCCATCAATACTAATATTATGATCTTCGGCAAGTGTTTTGATTATTTCAGGTGTACCCAGTAAAATAGGAACTGCAATTCCTTCGTCTAACGCGATCTGTGCAGCTTTCAACACATTGGTATTCTCTGCATCTGCAAATACAACTCGTTTGGGATCTCTTCTTGCTTTATTTCCCAGTGCGCGTACCAATTGATTGTCGATACCAAGTCTTTTGTTCAATTCGATTTCGTAGGCACTCCAATTTGTGATGGGCTTTTTTGCAACACCCGATTCCATTGCAGCTTTGGCAACTGCAGGAGATACGGTGCTGATCAATCTGGGATCCATCGGTTTTGGTATGATGTAATTTGGTCCAAAAGCAATAGTGGATTCATTATACGCCATGTTCACAATATCAGGAACTGGACTTTTAGTCATTTCGGCCAATGCTTTTACTGCAGCCAGTTGCATGGCTTGGTTGATTTGTGTGGCCCTTACATCCAAAGCTCCTCTGAAGATGTAGGGGAATCCCAACACGTTGTTTACTTGATTCGGATAATCGGAACGACCAGTTGCCATGATGATATCATTTCTAACAGAAGTGGCATCTTCCCAACTGATTTCAGGATCAGGATTGGCCATGGCAAAAACAATCGGTTTTGGAGCCATCGACTTCACCATTTCTTTGCTTACTATATTTCCTTTACTGAGTCCGATGAATACATCTGCACCCTTGAATGCTTGATCCAGTGTGATGTCTTTTTTATCCACTGCAAAATATTGCTTTCTCTCATCCAGGTCATCTCTCTTTTTGTGAATGAGTCCTTTTGAATCGAACATCAACACATTTTCTTTTTTTACTCCCAATGCAATGTATAGTTCCACGCATGCCATAGCAGCGGCGCCAGCACCATTCACTACAATGAGGATTTTTCCAATATCCTTTCCCTGAATTTCTAATGCATTGAGCAATGCAGCAGAACTAATGATGGCGGTACCGTGCTGGTCATCGTGCATCACAGGAATATTCATTTCCTTTTTCAGTCTTTCTTCTATATAGAAACATTCCGGTGCTTTGATATCTTCCAAATTGATGCCACCAAATGTTGGCTGCAGGGCCTTCACGATCTCTACAAATTTGACTGGGTCTTTTTCTGCAATCTCGATATCAAAAACATCTATGTCTGCAAATATTTTAAACAACACACCCTTTCCTTCCATCACAGGCTTCCCAGCTTCGGGTCCGATATCACCCAGGCCAAGTACTGCTGTTCCATTGCTAATAACGGCAACGAGATTTCCCTTTGCGGTATACTTGTATACGTTTTCAATGTTTTCATGAATCTCTTTGCAGGGTTCGGCAACACCTGGAGAATAAGCAAGAGATAAATCTCTTTGTGTTTTTGCCTCCTTGGTTGGAACTACTTCTATTTTACCGGGACGGCCTTTTGAATGGTACTCCAGGGCCTGTTCTTTCCTAAATTTTTGTTGCATACAGCTTTTTTAAGGTTCGAGTGGTTAGAGCGAGGCTCCCAATGTAGCCATCATTCTCATCCCAATAGCAATCGCATCTTCATCTATGTTAAAAGTAGGTGTGTGTACACCTGCACTGATTCCTTTTTCAATATTCCCGGTTCCAAGTCTGAAAAAACATCCTGCAATTTTTTGGGAGTAATATCCGAAGTCTTCTGCACCCATGCGCAGCTCTCCTTCTTCAATCTTATCTGCACCAAATATTTCTGTTGCGATATTTTTTGCTTTTTCGGTAACGTGTGGGTCGTTGAATACTGTTGGATATCCGATATCGATGGTGAATTCGATTTCTGCACCAGTTGACTTGGCAATTCCATCAGCTACTTCCTTCATTCTTTCATGTGCTTTTTTTCTCCACTCCTCATCCATTGCTCTGAATGTGCCCATTAACTTCACTTCTGAAGGAATAACATTGGTCGTAAATCCTCCGTTGATAGAGCAAATAGAAAGTACAGAAGGGGACAGTGGATTTTTATCGCGGCTCACTACTTGCTGCAATGCCACCACCAATTGAGAGGCTGCCAGTACTGTATCTACGGTGAGGTGTGGGGTAGCAGCATGACCTCCTTTACCTTTAACGGTTATGTAAATTTCGTCGGCGCTTGCCATCACTTTACCGCTTCTAAAACTAAGTTTTCCTGTTTCTAGGATGGGGTGTACGTGTAAACCAACGATTGCAGTGGGCGCAGGATTTTCCAACACACCTTCTTTTATCATGATGCTCGCACCACCCGGATTTTTCTCTTCACCCGGTTGGAATATCAGTTTTACTTTTCCTTCCCATAGCTCTTTTGTTTCATTCAATATTTTGGCAGCACCCAGTAAAATACTTGTATGTACGTCGTGTCCGCAGGCGTGCATGACTCCTTTTACAGTGGATGCATAGGGCACATCGTTTTCCTCTTGAATGGGCAGCGCATCGATGTCTGCTCTCAGAGCTACCACCCGTTGAGATGGTTTCCCTTCAATGATCCCAACGACACCTGTTTCTGCCATGATCTGGAAGGGTATACCCAACGATTGAAGATGGTTTTGAATGTATGCAGATGTAGTAAATTCTTTGTAACTCAGTTCAGGATGTGCATGCAAATGATGCCTAACACCACGGTAGGTTTCAAAATATTGTTTCGAGAGGAGTTCTATTTTTTCTTTTAACATGCGATTCATAGTTAGAGGCAATAAGAGCTATTCCTGGTCTCTGCCGTGACATGCTTTGTATTTCTTACCACTTCCACATGGGCAAGGATCATTTCTTCCAACTTTAGGCCCAACTCTAACAGGTTCTGTTTTTGTGCCTTGTGAAGGATCATGGTATTCATTGCCTCCCTCTACATTTTCTTGAGAAGGAGCAGTTGTAAATTCATCCTTGCGCTCACGCATTTTGCTCATGTCGGTTCTTGACTCTTTTCCTTCTCTCACAGTATTTCCATTGTTCTCAGCAGGTAAAGCAGCATGGCATAGGAAAGAAACAATCTCTTTGTTCACCTCGCCATCCATGTTGGAGAATAATTCAAAAGCAGACTGTTTGTAAATCACCAATGGATCTTTTTGTTCGTATACTGCTGTTTGAACACTTTGCTTTAAATCGTCCATTGCTCTCAAATGTTCTTTCCAACTGTCGTCTATAATGGTGAGGGTAATTGATTTTTCGAGGGACGACAACAATTCTGCTCCTTTTGATTGAATAGTTTTTTCTAGATTGGTAAGAATGTTGATGTTTTTCTTGCCATCTGTAAAAGGAACGAAAACATTTACAACGTTGCTGCCTTGTGTCAGTTTAACATTTTGGAAGACAGGCAATGATTGTTTTGCGAGCGATTGTTTTCTGTAACTGTAATGTTGAACGGCCTCTTGGTATAACTTTTCACTTAAGTCATTAAGTGAGCCTTTTTCAAGTTCAGTGGCGGTAATGGAACTATTCACGCCAAGGTGCATGATTACGTTGAGGATAAAACCTTCGTGATCAGTAGTACCTCCATATTGCTGAATCAAGCTGGATGCGACGGAGTAAAATGAATTATCAAGGTCCAATGCAAGTCGCTCACCAAACAAAGCATGTTGTCTTTTTCCATACACAACATTTCTTTGTTTATTCATCACATCATCGTATTCCAATAATCTTTTTCTGATTCCGAAGTTATTTTCTTCAACTTTTTTCTGCGCGCGTTCAATACTTTTAGTGATCATGCTGTGCTGAATCACTTCTCCTTCCTTGTATCCCATTCTGTCCATCAACGAAGCAATACGTTCGCTGCCAAACATTCTCATCAAATCATCTTCCAACGAAACATAGAATTGAGAAGATCCTGGATCACCCTGTCTTCCTGCGCGACCTCTTAACTGTCTATCGACGCGTCTGCTCTCGTGCCTTTCTGTACCTATGATAGCAAGCCCACCTGCTTCTTTCACGCCCGGTCCAAGTTTGATATCGGTACCACGACCAGCCATGTTGGTTGCAATGGTTACATTGCCTGCCAATCCTGCTTCGGCCACCACTTGCGCTTCTCTTGCGTGTTGTTTCGCATTCAATACATTATGTGGAATTTTTTTCTGTTGCAACATTCTGGATAGCAATTCAGAAACTTCCACCGACGTAGTACCTACCAGAATCGGTCTTCCTGCATTTCTTAATTGTTCTACTTCGTCAATAACTGCTTTGTACTTCTCTCGCTTTGTTTTGTATACCAAATCTTCCTGGTCTTTTCGCACCATAGATAGATTGGTGGGGATAGAGACCACATCGAGTTTGTAGATATTCCAAAACTCTGCTGCTTCTGTTTCGGCTGTACCCGTCATACCAGCCAACTTGTGGTACATTCTGAAATAGTTTTGCAAAGTAACAGTTGCATATGTTTGAGTAGCAGCTTCGATCTTTACATTCTCTTTTGCTTCAATTGCTTGATGCAAGCCATCGCTGTATCTTCTGCCTTCCATGATTCGTCCCGTCTGCTCATCTACGATTTTTACCAATCCTTCCATCACCACGTACTCAACATCTTTTTCAAAAAGTGTAAACGCTTTCAATAGTTGCTGAATGGTGTGGATGCGGTCTGCTTTCAATGAGTATTCTTGCAGGAGACTTTCTTTCTTGGCAATTTTTTCCTCTGCGTTGGATGCATTCTTTTCAATGTCTGCCAATTCAATGGAAAGATCTGGCAATAAAAAGAAGTTGGGGTCTTCGCCGGATTTGGTAATGTAATGAAGGCCTTTGTCGGTTAATTCTACCTGATTGTTTTTCTCGTCAATATGGAAGTAAAGCTCCTCGTCTACAACGGGCATTTGCTTTTGCTGTTCCGCCAAGTAAAAATTCTCTGCTCTTTGCAGTTTTACTTTTATCCCAGGTTCACTCAAATATTTGATCAATACAGAATTCTTTGGCAATCCACGGTAGGCGCGCATCAAATGCAATCCGGCATCCTGAGGTCCGTCCTTTCCTTCTGCTATTAATTTTTTCGCTTCTTGCAGCGATTTAGTTACTATTTGTTTTTGTACTTCAACGAGTTGTTGAATCCTGGGCTTGTGGATATGGTATTGCTGATCATCTCCCTTAGCAACTGGTCCGGAAATGATCAATGGAGTTCTCGCATCGTCAATCAATACACTGTCTACTTCATCCACCATGGCAAAATGATGTTTGCGTTGAACCATTTCATCTGGTGAATGAACCATGTTGTCTCTTAGATAATCAAATCCGAATTCGTTGTTGGTTCCGTAAGTGATGTCTGCTTGGTATGCTTTTCTTCTTGCATCCGAATGTGGTTGATGCTTATCAATACAGTCTACAGTGAGTCCGAGCCATTCAAACAATGTGCCATTCCATTCGGAGTCGCGTTTTGCGAGGTAATCATTCACGGTAACGATGTGTACACCTTCTCCAGCCAGTGCATTCAGATAGGCAGGTAGGGTAGATACAAGTGTCTTTCCTTCTCCCGTTGCCATTTCAGATATCTTGCCTTGATGAAGTACCGCTCCGCCGATTAGCTGAACATCGTAGTGAACCATGTTCCAGTTGACCAAGCTTCCTGCAGCCATCCAACTGGTTTTGAAAACCGATTCATTTCCTTGGATAGTGACGTAATCTTTTTTTACACTCAATGTTCTATCCAACTCAGTTGCTGTAGAAACAAGTTCTTCGTTTTCTTTGAATCTCCTACCTGCTTCTTTTACTACTGCAAATGCCTCGGGTAAGATCTCGGTTAATACTTCCTCTATCTGTGCATCTCTTTTTTTCTTGAGTTCATCTACTTCTTTGTAGATGGCATCCTTACCAAGAATATCCTCTGCAGGAAGATTTTCTGCATCTGTATTGAGCGCTAGAATCGATGCGTCGATTTCCTTCAAATATTCCTTGATCCTGGTTTTAAATTCGAGGGTTTTCAATCTCAATTGGTCGTTCGTCAATGAAGCATATGACGAAAAATGGGTATTTGTCTTCTCAACGATCGGATAGATGAGTTTTACGTCTTTTTCCGACTTGCTTCCTCCCAAAATCTTCGATAAAAATGTTAACATATCCTACGGTTCTTGCTAGGGGGTCAAAATTAGTTCATTTATGGCTAAAGGAGGTTCTTACCGAAGGCAAAGCGTTACCTTTGTCATCCAATTCGCGAATTTAATTGTATGAAAAGAGGACTTTACGCACTGTTTATAATTTTATTAACAAGTTTTGTAGCCAATTCACAAGAGGGATTTCAGGTAAATGGAAGGCTGGTAGACACCCTTGGGAACCCTATTTCCAGGGCCACCGTGGGAGTTTACATCGCCGGGGGCAAAGACACCATCAAGACCCTCACCAATAACGTGGGTTTTTTCTTGATAAAGGGTATTCCACAAAGGAAGTTCGTCTTAATGATTTCAAGCTTGGGGTATGGCACAAATTTGAAGGCATACACTATACCAAATGAAGAGGAAGTGTTGAAATTGGAGGATATTAAACTCCTGCCCAGCTATAGTTCGCTTCAAGAAATAGTCGTTTCTGTTCCACCTGTCATCGTAAAGGAAGATACGGTTGAATACAAAGCGGATTCCTTCAAGCTGAAGCCAAATGCAATGGTTGAGGATTTATTGAAAAAAATGCCAGGTATTGAGGTGGATAAAAACGGTAATATCACCGCACAGGGTAAAACAGTCACCAAGGTTCGTGTAAACGGAAAGGACTTTTTCAGTGGAGATCCGAAGGCTGCAACACAGCAACTTTCTGCCGATATGATCGACAAGGTTCAAGTGGTGGATGATTACGGTGATCTGGCAAATGCATCGGGAATAAAAGACGGTGAACCAGACAAGGTGATCAACCTTCAATTGAAAAAAGATAGAAACAGGGGTGTTTTTAGTAGAACTACTGTAGGTGCTGGAACAAATGACAGATATGCGGCTACTGCAAATCTTAACTTCTTCAACAACAACAAACAGGTCTCTGTTTTTGGTGGTGCCAATAACAACAATTCCAATACGTTTGATTTTAATAGCAGCGGAGGTGGAGGTGGATTCGGTGGACAAGGCGGTGGTGGAGGCGGAAGAGGATTTCAAGTAATGATTGGTGGCAATAACCAAGGCGGAATCGGCGGACAAGAAGGATTGAGTACTACCAATTCCATGGGAGTGAATTTTAGAAACGACTTGGAAAATAAGAAAGGATCTGTATATGGCAACTACAGTTACTCCTCTAGGAAAACTGAAATTGAAAGAGACATTGCCTCTCAAAACTTTTTCCAGAATACAAAATTCTTGAATCACCAAGTCGTTAATTCCAATTCAAACGTTTACACACACAGGGCATCGTTGAATTTTGAATGGAACATCGACTCTTTTAATTACGTGAAATTCATTCCGGAGTTTTTTGCACGCGAATCAAATTCAACTACAGCAAGTGTTTTTGACTACCTCAAAAATGATGTGGATACCACAAGTAGAGGTAAAAACAATGATTTCTCAAAATCATTTTCACCCAGTTTCAACGGAAACCTGATCTTCAATCACAAATTCCAAAAGCGTGGAAGAAATCTTTCTGTTAACATCACAGGTGGATACAATACAACAGATGGAGAAAGCAACAAGAATAATCTAACTAACAATTTTTTACTCAACAGAATTGATAGTGTTATTTTGAAGCAAAACGTAAATACCAATAATCAATCAGATAATTTTAGTATCCGTTTTAATTATACTGAGCCTATCATGAAGGGTCGCTTCCTTGATATGATATACTCCTATAGTCAATCGTATGTAAACAACGACCGTGCAACCTATGTCGTGGATGCATTGGGTAATCCGGTTTTTTCAAATCTATTGAGCAATGCATACGAAACTGATTTTATTCGTCAGCGCATGGGAGCTAACATTAGGACAATTAGAAAGAAATACAATTATACGTTTGGTGCAAGTACGCAGCCTATCAATCAAAGAGGTTATTCAATTACAAAGGACAGCGCATACACGCCCATTAAGCGGTTGAATTTGCTTCCATCTGCAAACTTCGCATATAATTTTACTAGAAATAAAACCTTGCGTTTCTTTTACAACGGAAACGCCAATCAGCCCTCTTTCTCGCAGTTGCAGCCCGTAAAGGATGTGTCAAATCCTCAATACCAAACACAGGGTAACCCATTGTTGAAACCCGAGCTGGCACATATTTTCAGCTTGTCATTCAACAATCTAAACTTCTTAACAGGTCAAACTTTCTTTATAGGTTCAAATTTTAATTTCACGCACAATCAAATTGTAAACAATACCATCCGTGTAGGTAATAATGGTAGTCAGCTTACTACCTATGATAATGTAAACGGCGCTTATTCTGCAAGTGGATTTTATAACTTCAGCAAGCCGTGGAAAAATAGAACTTATATTTTATCCTTCAATGGAACTGCTGCTTACAACAACAGCATTACATTGATTGATAATGTTCAAAATTTTGGAAAAACTCTTCTGTTTGCACAAGGAGCGAAGTTTGAATTCAATTGGAAAGACTGGTTGGAGTTTGATTTGGGTGGACGTTATGGAGTTAACAACACAAAATATAGCTTGTCTGGTCAACCAAATGTGAATTATCATAGTTGGACGATTACCAATAACTCCAGAGTAGATATCCCCGGAGGTTGGGTATTCAGACATGATCTAGAATACATCATCAACAGAGGTTTGTCATCGTCTGTGAATCAAAATATCGCGTTATTGAATGCGAATTTTGAAAAGACCTTGTTCAAGAAAAAGAACGGTATTTTCAGAATATCCGGATTCGATATCCTCAATCAAAACAAGGCCATCGCAAGAACAGTGAACGGCAACAATATTGTGGATACCAGGGTCAATCGATTAACAAGATATTTTATGATGAGCTTCATCTACCGATTCAATAAATACAAGGGTCAACAACCTTCTTCTAATATGGGTGGGCCTGGAGGATCGCAGATGAGAGATGTGAGATTCTAATGGATTCGGTTACGCACATAGTACTCGGTGCTTGTGTAGGCGAGGTGTTAATGGATCGAAAAGCAGGCCGCAAAGCCATGTTATGGGGCGCATTAGCGCAAAGTATTCCCGACATCGATTTCATCAGCGGAGCCTGGCTTCCTCTTACAAAAGAGCTGATTGCTCACCGCGGGTTTACCCATTCATTCCTGTTTGCTTTGTTGATTTCCTTTTTATTTGCGCTGGTAGCATTTACCTGGCACAAAGCAGAACGAATTTCACTTCAGAAATGGTTTGCTTTCTTTTTGATTGAAGTACTGATTCATTTACTCCTGGATTCACTAAACAATTACGGTATAGGTTGGCTAGAGCCTTTTTCTTCAAAACGATTTGCTTTTAATATTATTTATGTGGCAGATCCTTTGTTTACTCTTGTCCCCCTTATGATTTTTTTCTTTTTGCTTTTTAAAAAAATGGATCATCCTCATCGGTTGAAATTTGCCAGAGTTGGGGTATTGGCGCCAATGTTCTACTTATTTTTTGCGGTCTACAATAAACAAAAAATAGAGAAAGCAGTTCAACCCTATATTAATAAAAATGTTAACTACTTTACGGCTCCCACATTGCTTAATAATTTTTTATGGACGGCTGTAATCAAGGACAGTGCTGGTTTTCAGGTGGGCTATGCGTCAGTATTCGGAAAGAATGATTTTAGTTTTAAGCATTTTGATCAGCACGAATTTTATTTGGATAGTGTGCACGATCATCAGGAGCTGATGGATCTTAAAAGATTTTCACAAGGTTTTTATACTGCAGAAAAATGGGGGGATACGCTTGTCTTCAATGATTTACGATTTGGGCAGATCAATGGCTGGGAAGATCCAAACAGTAAGTTTTCTTTCCATTATTTTTTATCGCATCCTCAGGACAATGAATTGATTGTTCAGCGAGGAAGATTTGTGGGCCTGAATAAAAGTTCTACAAAATTGTTAGTAGCAAAAATGTTTAACGTAAAATAAAAATCCCGATGATCATCGGGATTTTTAAGTCGTATCGTTATTGATTAATTAATTGTTCATTTTCTTTTTCAAATTAGAGTCAATCGCATCCAAGAATTCTTCGGTATATAGATAATGTTCACCGTGATTCACTTTATTGCCGTGAATGCACACTGCAAGATCTTTGGTCATTTTACCTTCTTCCACCGTCTCAATACATACTGCCTCCAATGCATCTGCAAATTTGATCAACTCTTGGTTGTTATCCAGCTTGCCTCTGAAAGCCAACCCTCTAGTCCATGCAAAAATCGATGCGATGGGGTTGGTGCTGGTGGGTTTTCCTTTTTGATGATCGCGGTAATGGCGGGTAACAGTTCCGTGAGCTGCTTCTGATTCCATCGTTTTTCCATCGGGTGTTACCAATACAGAGGTCATTAGACCTAGCGAGCCAAACCCTTGTGCTACTGTATCGCTCTGTACGTCACCGTCGTAGTTCTTACATGCCCAAACAAACTTTCCATTCCACTTCAATGCGCTTGCAACCATGTCGTCGATCAAACGATGTTCATAGGTAATGCCAGCTGTTTCAAATGCAGTTTTGAATTCATTCTCGAAAATCTCCTGGAAGATATCCTTGAAGCGTCCGTCGTATTTCTTAAGGATTGTGTTCTTTGTACTCATGTAAAGAGGCCATCCTTTTTGCAACGCCATATTGAAACAGCTTCTTGCAAAACCTTTAATGCTTTCATCGGTATTGTACATACTCAAGGCAACGCCTGCTCCTTTGAACTGGTATACCTCGTGTTCAATTACTTGGCCATCTTCACCTTCGAACTTTATGGTAAGCTTACCTTTTCCAGGCACTGTAAAATCTGTTGCACGGTATTGGTCGCCGAATGCATGGCGCCCAACAATAATGGGACTATCCCAATTGGTGACCAATCTTGGAATATTTTTAATTACAATTGGCTCGCGAAATACGGTTCCATCCAGGATATTTCTGATGGTACCATTCGGGCTCTTCCACATTTGCTTTAGCTTAAACTCCTTTACGCGATCTTCATCTGGAGTGATGGTTGCGCATTTGATACCAACGCCGTATTGCTTTATAGCATTTGCAGCATCCACTGTTACCTGATCATTTGTTTGATCGCGGTATTCCACTCCAAGATCATAGTATTTGATATCTAGATCAAGGTAGGGAAGGATTAATTTGTCCTTGATAAATTTCCAAATGATGCGGGTCATCTCATCGCCATCCAATTCAACAACCGGGTTGAGTACTTTTATTTTTGCAGCCATAACTTTTTTTTACGGCTGCAAGGTACAAATTGAAGCTCAATTAAGCAATGATGATGCCTTGATATTATGCATCAATTTCTTGGTTTTCTTCCATAAATGCCGCTTGTTTCTCTGCTAACTGTCTGAGTTTGTCAACCGATATGAACTTGAAATGTTTTGCACGAAAACGAATGAGTTGTTCTTTTTCAAAATCGGCTAAAATCCTCGAAACCTGTTCTTTTGTTGTGCCGGCCAAATCAGCCATTTCCTGACGGTCGATGTGCACCCTTATACCCAATCCTGTTTGTTTATAATTATAGGTGTCTGCAAGATGTACTAAAATTCCCGCTACTTTTTCTCTTACAGTTTGTTGTGCAATTTGTAGAAGTTTTACTTCTGTAGCACGTATTTCTCTTAAAAATATTTTTCTAATCTCTTCTTGCAACAATTCGTTTTTCTGATAAAGATTTTTGAAAAATCCTAATTCAATGAAACAGATTCTGCTGTCTTCCACAGCAGTTGCAGAATAAGGCTGGAGCCCAGTGTAACTCAAAAAGCGGTGTCCCATTGTTTGTCCAGGTCCAATCAATCTAAGGATGAAAGGTCTTTCTGAGTCTGCGTTCATTTCTAATTTGATTACTCCTGATTGGATGAAATAAATCCCGTTGATTTCATCGCCTTCTCTGAAAATCAGTTCGCCTTTTTTGAATTCGTAATGATGTTTGAAAGGCTTGTAAACTCCGTGGTCTTCGCCGAAGGACTTGAGCATGATGCAATTTTTCACTGTGCAAGTCTGGCAATAAGATGTAATTCTGGTCATAGGTGTAACGTTTTTAAATTGTTTTTAAAATCTAATGCTATTACTACCAACCAGATGAGGCACAAATTAATTATTTAATAATTTGGCTCTGTGACCTCTGTCACAATGTTCATTGATTTAAGTCAGATATCAACAATTATTGCCAAACCATTACAAATAAATTACAATTTCATATTTCTTGAGGGAAAGTGGCCTGATTTTGAATTCAGGATTCAAATGGTTAATTTCGCATCCCTGATTAGGCGGGGTAGTCCAGACACGGCACAGCCGGTCTGGATGCAGACATGTCGCTTCGCGACATTGTCGGCACTCAGGAAATGAAACGATAATTAGGCGGGGTAGTCCAGACACGGCACAGCCGGTCTGGATGCAGACATGTCGCTTCGCGACATTGTCGGCACTCAGGAAATGAAACGATAATTAGGCGGGGTAGTCCAGACACGGCACAGCCGGTCTGGATGCAGACATGTCGCTTCGCGACATTGTCGGCACTCAG
>JAURIR010000029.1 GCA_030832645.1 Chitinophagales bacterium
TGTACTCAAAAATATTGTCTTGCTGTTTAGCCATAGTCGTTCACCTCAATGATGATTTTTAAACCAAAATGCATAACACCTTGGTTGCCAAAGATAAATGAATGAAACCTGCCATGCAGATGGAGGTTATCAACGGTGTGTGTATAATTTCAGCACTTAAAAAGATGAATCAATTCATGCTTTTTTTAATGGTGCTCACCTGTTCCTGTAAGTTGCTTACCAATTGTGCAAGCTGACCAACATCCCATCGTTGCTGCTGAGCAACTTTTGAAATGACCATTTGAGCCTGCCAAATTTCCAAAATGTCTTCCGCGTTGATTTGATATGGTTGGAAGGACGGATTATCGCTGGTTAAGGTGACTTTATTTTTAGTTTTAACGGACCGTGAAACCCGCTTGTATACAATTCCTTCGTTTCTACTCACTACGATACATGCTGCATTTTGTTTTACATCGTCAATCGAATCCATTTTTTGACCCACTATGATTGAGCCACTTGGTGTCGGCAACATACTGTCTCCGATGATTTCAAAAGCCCGGTAGTTGCCGCTTCCCATCATAGGTAAGGTAAACGTGTTCAACTCGTCGATGAACTCATCGTCGGCATAGCCTGCCAAATAACCTGCCGCAGCTTTCATAGGAACAAAATGAATCAGATTATTTTCTGCTGCCATTTTTAACTGACGTCGTTTGGCCAGGTAATTCCCTTTTGTCTCACTCAAATCCCTTCGCAGCAGATCGTCCAAACTCACTCTGAATAAATCACTCACTACCTCCAATACATCTACCCGAGGTTCGGCCCGTTCCTCTTCATAGGCCCCCAACAAGGATCGCTTGATTTGAAGTTTATTGGCAAATTCTTCTTGTGTGAGCCCTTTTAATTTGCGCAAATATTTCAGGTTTTGTCCGGCGAATGACTGTGACATACTAATGATTTTGGGGCAATATACTAAATTTTTTAGTTTTGAAACAAATTTGCTAAGTTTTTTTTCAAAATGACTTTTCGCTCGTCTAAAATCCAGCAAATAAATATGTGGTATTTTAGATCTTCATATGGCAGTAAAAAAAACCAGTAGAAAAGCGAAAGAGACCCCCATCATTTTAGTGGTGAACGACGACGGTGTAACGGCGCCAGGCATCAACCATTTGGTGGAGGCAGTAAAAGATTTGGGGCGTGTAGTGGTGGTAGCACCCGATAAACCCCAGTCCGGTATGGGCCATGCCATCACCATTGGATATCCATTGAGACTTCATAAAACACATATAGCAGCAGATGTGGAAGCTTGGAGCTGCAGCGGTACGCCTGTTGATTGTGTGAAACTGGCGGTTGATAAAGTACTTCACAGAAAGCCAGATATTTGTTTGAGCGGAATCAATCACGGAGCCAACCACTCCATCAACGTAATCTATTCCGGTACCATGAGTGCTGCCATTGAGGCCTCCATTGAAAATATTCCCTCTGCTGGATTTTCTTTGCTGGATCATAGCTTGGAGGCTGATTTTAGCGGAGCAAAGAAATATGCACGGTGGATCGTAGAGAAAATGCTGGCTAAAAAAGCCGACAAACACCTATGCCTAAATGTTAACATCCCCTCGGGCGATGCGTCTCTTATAAAAGGTGTCAAAGTTTGCAAACAAGCCTATGCAAAATACCAGGAGGATTTCAAAGAAAGAAAAGATCCTATCGGTAAAAAATATTATTGGTTAACGGGAGAATTTTTGAACCTGGAAAAAAGTAAAGACACCGATGTATGGGCCTTGGAAAATAATTACGTAAGCGTTGTACCAGTTCAATACGACCTCACCAATTATCTTTTGAAGAAAAAAATTGAAAAAGACTATACCTGGTAATGAAAAACAAAGACAATTTTATTTTCGGATTGATCGTCGGCGCCCTCCTTCCTGTTGCAAGCTTTTTTGGATATTACTATTGGAAATTCAGTTTATTTACTTTCAAAGAATTCATACAAGTACTTGAACAAAACAAACAATTGGTTACAGGATTGAGCATCCCCTGTCTTTTATTGAATATTGTACTTTTTACATTGTACATCAATGGAAAAAAAGATAAAACCGCAAAAGGAATTTTTGCAGTTACCATTTTCTATGCAGTATCCGCCCTGCTGTTCAAATTTTTATATTAACAAAGGCCATTGATGAAATACTACATCATTGCTGGAGAAGCCTCGGGCGATTTGCATGGAAGCAGATTGATTCGTGCCATCAAATCAAATGATCCAACTGCTCTCATTCATGCGTGGGGAGGAGATTTAATGCAGGAGGAAGGTGCACTGTTGGTAAGACACTTTAGAGACTTGGCATTTATGGGATTTATTGAAGTAGTGTCGAATATCAAAACGGTCATCAATAACCTATCATTTTGCAAAAAAGATATTCTTGCTTTCCAACCAGACGTAGTAATATTCATAGACTACCCTGGATTCAATCTTCCAATTGCAAAATGGGCGAAGTCAAATGGATTCAAAACTGCTTATTACATCTCCCCCCAACTATGGGCATGGAAAGAAAAAAGAATTCATACCATTAAGAAAGTCATCGATCTAATGTTGGTCATTCTTCCATTCGAAAAATCATTTTATAAAAAATGGGAGTACAATGCGGAATATGTCGGACATCCATTGATTGAAATAATTGAGGAATTTAAAAAATCCATCGACCCTTCTGTACTAAAAAACTCCATCCAACAAATTCCTGGAAAAAAGATTGTTGCCATCCTGCCGGGCTCCAGGAAACAAGAGATTGCTGCAAAGCTTCCCATAATGTTGGAAGCAACGAGGCATTTTGATGAGATAGAATTTGTAGTTGCGCAAGCCCCCGGCATCGAAGACGATTATATTCTGCGCTTCACGCAAGGGTACAAGCATGTTTCCATTCTAAAAAATCAGACCTACTCCTTGCTCTCTATTGCAGATGCAGCAATGGTTTCCTCTGGTACTGCTACATTAGAAGCCGCTTTGTTCGGAGTACCAGAAGTAGTTTGCTACAAAACATCCCGCATCTCCTATGAAATTGCCAATTACTTTATTAAAGTAAAATTTATTTCACTGGTAAACCTGATATTGAATAAACAAGTAGTGAAAGAATTAATTCAAGATAACTTGCAGCCCGAGAACATTGTAGAAGAATTGAAAAGTATTATAGATGAAGGCTCGAAAAGAGAGCAAATGCTAAACCAATTTATTGAATTGAAAAATATTTTAAAGACGGGTGGCAGTGCCTCTTCCAATGCTGCATTTCATATCCATCGCTTGCTAAATAAATCGTGACCTATTTTTTAATGAATAGTCGAACGATTATTACCACGATGGCAAAAAGAAACAACAACAGCGATAAGCGATTGATTCCATGCATGTATTTAATCCAGGGTGTATCTGGAGCATCTTCGTCCTTTTTTCTTAGATAGAGATACGTTGCAATCTGTTTCCAAATTCCCATGTTATATTTTTTTAAGCAGTCAATAAACTACATCCCCTCATATCAGTATTGTCTATTCTTCCTAATAATTCAATACCGCCATTTCCTGTAAACCGTGCCAAATCTTCGGTTGCTATAAATCCAATCGAATCCTTGTTGGCAAGATCAATAACATTTATAACACCTGTTCGCATGATATGTTCATCTGCACTCCACATTTCGAATGGATCGTCCATAGATCGCAACAAGATTCTCATTGTGGAGGCGGGGTAAAAGATTCCATCTCCTTTGGAGTAGGCTTGCGACATCAGTTCAGTCATTCCATACTCTGCATGAATTGATGCTACTCCAAATCCCTGTTTAAGTATTTCATGCAACTCGGCTCTTGTAAGTTCTGTTTTACGGCCTTTCATCCCACCTGTTTCCATGACGATGGTATGTTTCAATTGAAGTGAGAATTGTTCGAGAAAATCCAACAGAGCAAACGTTACTCCAATCAAAATTGTCTTTTGTTTTTTTGCTTCTAATTCGATGAGTACTTCGTACAATTTTTTGAAATCATGTAAGAAAAATCCACTTGATGAATGGTTGCTCATGGTTATGAAATAATCTACCATTGCTACCAAAGAGGAATTTCCCCTTTCTAAATATGAGGGCAACAAACCCAAAAAACAATATTCAGTAGGATCGCCATAAAACTCCTTGAAATTTTTTTCTGTATTTGACAGGTATGATTTCAAGTCTCTAACCACATGCCTACTGTTCACCGCACCGGTGGTTCCACTGCTTTCAAAAAACAGTTCAGGCTCAAATACACCAGTTTGTATGGTATGTGTTTTGAAGAACGATATGGGTAAGAATGGAAGCTGATCCAACGCAGTTAGTTCAGTCGATTTTTGTTTGAGCTGATGTATATACTCACGGTAAAGCAAATTCTCCCTGGATTGCTTTTCAAACAACTGAAGTGCTCGGGATATAAACTGGAGGTCAGACAAGGGTTAAAGGTTGTATAAAATGGATGAAACGATCTAGGTTTTTAGTAGTGAATCGGTTAATTTTGATCGAAGAACAAAGGTACATGAGAAAAATCTTCCCTTTCATTTTACTTGCATTTTTAGCCAATGGCTGTGGAAAGGAAAGTATTCAATCTAAACCCTCCCTGAAAGTAAACAGCATCAGCAGTAGTAAATTATTTGCCGGAGATGATTTGCAAGTCAGACTTCAGTTAACAGACCTTGAAGGCGATTTTCTCGATACGATTTGGATCAAAAAGACTACAACCAGCTGCACAAGAAGTAATTTCACCGATTCCAGCTTATTTAAGATACCTTCGGATTTACCCAGGACAAAAAATTTTAGTGCGGAACTGATCCTTACGTTGAACTACAGTGTTGTTCTGCAACCCCGTTGTTTCAATAGCGATACAACCACCTTCAGGTTTTGGGTGAAAGATAAAAAAGGAAACAAAAGCGATACCGCAAAGACAGCTCCCATTATCATTTCTAGATAACACAACCAATTTATGGCAAAATCAACCCGAGCGAAAAAATTACTCAACGACGCATCCTATAATTTTTTACGAGAATACATTAATACTCCCTCTCCAACTGGATTTGAATCAGGGGGACAAAAATTATGGATGAAGTATATTGAACAACATGTGGATGAGGTAATGACAGACCCCTATGGATCTGTTGCAGGAATCATCAATCCCAAAGCACCATTCAAAGTAGTTATAGAAGCACACGCAGATGAGATCAGTTGGTTCGTGAATTATATTTCAGAGAATGGATTGATATACCTCAAACGCAACGGAGGTGTTGATCATCAAATTGCACCTGGTAAAAGAGTTTTGGTTCATGGAAAGAAAGGATCTGTGAAAGCAGTTTTTGGATGGCCTGCAATCCATACACGTATTGGAGGGGGTGAAAGAAAAGATCCTCAACCAGCTGTTGAAAATCTATTCCTCGACTGCGGTGCAAAAAACAGAAAGGAAGTTGAATCATTGGGTATTCATATTGGAGCAGTTGCTACGTATGAAGAAGGATATGATGAATTGGCCTACAATTACTTGATTGGAAGGGCGATGGACAACAGGATTGGTGGATTTATGATTGCTGAAGTAGCAAAAATGATCAAAGCCAACAAAATAAAATTACCCTATGCTCTATATGTAGTAAATGCAGTGCAGGAAGAAATTGGCTTGAGGGGTGCAGAGATGATTGCCAGAAGAATCAAACCCGATGTTGCCATCATCACCGATGTAACTCACGACACTACAACCCCAATGGTGAACAAAATCATTGAGGGAGATGTAGCCTGCGGAAAAGGCCCTTCCCTTGCATTTGGACCAGCAGTGCATAATAAATTATTATCGCTTGTTGAAAATGTTGCCAGTAAGAAAAAAATTCCGGTGCAGATGAGAACTGTTTCCAGAAGTACGGGAACCGATACAGATTCGTTTGCCTATGCCAACGATGGCTGTCCTTCCGTTCTTATTTCTATTCCTCTGAAGTATATGCATACAACAGTTGAAATGCTTCACAAGGACGATATTGAAAACACCATTCGTCTGATGTACGAAACCTTGGTGTCGATTACCCCTAAAACGAATCTGAGTTACTTTTAACGACTGCCCAGCTGAAAGTTGAAAGCAACTTGGTGTTGCGAAAAGCTAGATTGATAATGGGTTCTGGCATATTGAAATTGAATACTGCTTAGGTTCAATCGTATACCATAGCTTATTCCAGTGAAGCCATTTGTAAGATTTCTGATCTGCAATTCTTTTCTACGTAAAAAATTATAACCGGCTGAAACAACAACCTTTTCGCCCAAAAGTAAATCTGTTCCTGCAATCAAATGACTCAAGAGCTTGGCGCCAACTCCATACTTCACCGGAGATCCATAATTATCGAATTCAAATATTCCGTCGTTGTAAAGCAGGTCGAATTGATGCAACCGTTGTGCAGTCAATGAAAAGCGAATAGGCGCCTTCTCCAATTGCTTGGTTAGTCCAATCAATAAATCAAAAGGAATATCCTCTTGTTGGTTGGCATACGTTTTTATTTGCACCCCCATGTTTTTTGCAACGAACCCGGCCTGTAACATATTTTCCTCATCATAGTATGATAAGCCTATGTCTGAAGCTATTCCAATACTGTTATATGGTCCGTAGTTGGAGTGGATGAATTTGAGTGTTGCACCATAATGCCATCGCTCGCCAAAACTTCTCGATGCTCCCAATGAAATCATCTGATCGTATGCACTGAAATTTCCTAGAATATTTCCGGAGGCATCCGTCTGCATTTCATTACCATACAATAAATGTGTAATGCCTATTCCGAAAGTAGTAGCAGATTTTTCATGAAAATAAGCAGCCCCTCCAAAGAGCCCATTTATGGTTGGCGCTATGGATGTAAAATTAGCTGCAATATTCCCATGCTGGTCTTCTCTTAACAAAGAGGGATTTTCATTAAACAGCGACACGTCGTTGTTGAACATGGAAACATTTCTTCCACCCAATGCACCTGCTTGAGGCACCCACTGCATCCGAAGAAAATTATATGCAGCACTTCCGCCCAAGGTTTGAGCCTTTAGCAACTGCGAAAAAAAGATCAAAAAAAACAGGAATGCCGATGTGCGCATTCCCGAAATTACTTTGCTGGGTTCAATAATTAAAATTAAACCAAGGCCAACTCTAAAACTTGTTGCATGGTTTTGACATAATGAAAACGCATCCCCTTGATAAATTCTGCATTGATTTCTTGAACATCCTTTTCATTCTGCCAACATAAGATGATTTCTTTGAGTCCTGCACGTTTTGCTGCTAGCACTTTTTCCTTGATTCCGCCTACAGGCAATACCTGTCCGCGCAAGGTTATCTCCCCTGTCATTGCAAGAAAAGGTTTAATTTTTCTTCCTGTAAAGGCAGAGGCCAATGCCGTCATCATGGTAATTCCCGCACTGGGACCATCTTTAGGAACTGCACCCTCTGGAACATGGATATGTACATTCCTTTTTTTGAAAAGGTCTATATCAATTCCGACTTTTTTTGCATTGGCTTGAAGATAGGTAAAAGCAGTACTGGCACTTTCCTTCATAACTGTACCCAGGTTTCCTGTTAACTGAAGATCTCCTTTGCCTTCGCTCAAGGTTGTTTCGATGAACAAAATATCACCGCCCACATAGGTCCAGGCCAATCCAACAGCCACCCCAGGCATATTGGCCGTTTTGTATATTTCATTGGAATATTTGGGTTTACCCAAAATTCGAATCACATCAGGCTGGGTAATGGTAGATTTTACTTTGCCGTTGATTGCAACATCCTTGGCCAAGCTTCTCATGATACTTGCCAACTGTCTGTCCAATTCTCTTACTCCACTTTCGCGGGTATAGTTTTCAATCAGAAAAGTCATCACTTGCTGATTCATCTTCAAATCATATGCTTTCAATCCGTGTAACTCTTTTTGTTTAGGGAGTAGATGGGTTTGAGCAATTTGTTCTTTCTCTTCTACTGCGTACCCTGTTAAATCGATGATCTCTAAACGATCTCTCAGCGCTGGTTGTATACTTTGAATATCATTTGCCGTTGCAATAAAAAGCACACGACTCAAATCGTATTCCAATTCCAAATAATTGTCATAGAAGGAATGATTTTGTTCAGGATCCAATACCTCCAACAATGCAGAAGAGGGATCTCCTCTGAAGTCTTTACCTACCTTATCGATCTCATCCAATATCATCACAGGATTGGAAGACTTTACTTTTCGAATTGATTGAACGATCCTTCCGGGCATTGCACCAATGTATGTTTTACGGTGACCTCTGATTTCACTTTCGTCGTGCAGGCCACCCAAACTGAAACGAACATATTTTCTGCCAATTGCACTGGCAATACTTTTTCCTAGCGAAGTTTTTCCTATACCGGGAGGTCCTACGAAACAAAGAATAGGACTCTTCATATCCCCTTTTAATTTGAGTACCGCCAAGTATTCAAGAATCCTTTCTTTTATTTTTTCCATCCCGTAATGATCCTTGTCCAGTACCTTTTTAGCTTTCTTCAAATCATAACTATCCGTGGTACATTCATCCCATGGAAGATCCAACATCAAATCAACGTGGTTATATACAGTAGAATAATCAGGGGTGCTGGGGTGCATCCGCTCCAGTTTTTCTATCTCTTTTTGAAATAATTCTTTTGCAGCAGCAGACCATTTTTTATCCTCTGCTTTTTTCTTCATTTCCTGAATCTCACGGTCGTTGCTGTCTCCACCCAACTCTTCTTTGATACTCTTCAATTGTTGTTGAAGAAAGTATTCTCTTTGCTGTTTATCGAGTTCGGTCTTTGTTTTGGTAGTAACCTTGTTCTTCAACTCTACAAATTGCAATTCATTCTGAAGCAGTTTCAATAACAACTCTGCGCGTTGGCGCATAT
Organism: Chitinophagales bacterium; assembly: GCA_030832645.1. Taxonomy (GTDB): domain Bacteria; phylum Bacteroidota; class Bacteroidia; order Chitinophagales; family Chitinophagaceae; genus Pollutibacter. The sequence continues at coordinate 8,869 of JAURIR010000029.1, forward strand.
CGTTCATCTCCAACAAAGCTTGTTTCTCAGAAAGCTCACAATTCAGATTGCTTCCAACGAAGTGTATCAAAAACGAAGGATTTTCTATGTTGCGAAGAATGATGGAAGCTTCTGTGGGTATGTTCGGGGAAAGCTGGATAATTTGTGCAGCTAAGTCCTTTATGGAAGCAACGGATGCATTGAAAGATTGATCGTCCTTTACAACCTGTTCGTCAAGCGCTTCAACAATTCCTTTGAAATAAGGATCTTCCGAGCTGATGCGCAATAGTTTAAACCTCTTTTTACCCTGAAGAATGGCGGTTGTTCCGCCGTCGGGCATTTTGATCAGTTTCACAATTTTTGCAACAGTACCAACCCCCATTAAATCAGCTGTTCCTGGATCTTCCACGTTGCTGTCCTTTTGTGAAAGTACCCCTACCAATTTGTCAGTTTTATAGGACTCCTCAATCGCTTTGATGGATTTATCACGACCCACTGTGATAGGTATTACAACTCCGGGAAATAGCACGGTATTTCTAAGAGGAAGCAGCGGCAATTCAGCTGGAATATCGATTTGATCAATATTCTCATCATCCCCCTCGTTCAGAGGAATAATGGGCATAAAGTCCAATTCTTCTTCCTGTTGCATCAATTTTAAGTTCAAACCCATATATGATTATTTAAGACAATATGTCATCCATAAGAGCCCTAGAGAGTTCTTTCGGATAGTTTACCAATATAGCTCAAGTTTGATGCCAATAAAAAAGCCCCGAATAAAAATCAGGGCTTTAAATGACGATACATAATTTTTACAGAGATATCCCAATACCAGCCTGAATCATCTTTGATTTCCAATTATCTGTAACAGTAGAAATATTTTTGATGTCCGTCAAACCAAAAGAGTATCTACCAAAAACACTCAATTTAGATAGATTCAGTTGTACTCCCGTCAACAAATTAAAATCCTTATTCTTTAAAGCAGCTTGTCCATTTTGCAAAGCATTTTCTGTTTGCTGAATGGTCATACCGATTTGTGGACCTACCTGAAACGAAACAAATGGCAAAGGAGAAATATTGAGCAAAATAGGAACATGCAAATAAGTTGCTTTGATATCGGTTAATGCGTTTCTGAAAATTGCGGTATTCGGCGTGAGTTTTAGTTTTATAGAACTGACCAGTCCCTCCACCTGAAAGCCAATGATATTCGAAGCTTTTACACGTGCAAATACACCGGCATGAAATCCACCTTGATAATTATCTTGAAATGATGCGCTGGTGTTGGTAGTAAAATTACCCCCTGCTTTTATACCGAGCTTTAAACCCTGCGCCTGTGTTAATCCCGAAAGAAGAAGCATCAATACAAAAGGCAATATCTTTTTCATAGTAGGTATTTTTAAAATAGATTTTATTCTACTGTTACTGTATATAATTAAAACGTGACTCCAGCAGTGATATTAAATATATTGGAAAATTTATTCGTAGCAGTTGATTTAAAATAATATCCGAGGAAATATCCGGTAGAAAGAGAAAATGCATTTTTGAACCATGAAAGATTTGCAGAAAAAGCTGCAGTCCTGATTCCAAAGCCAGAGCCTGTGTTTTGCGCCATTCGATAGAACTCCTGGATTCTCTTTTGATCTTCCTGCTCGTTTCTAAATCGTTCGCTGCTCGTGGTACTTTGAGAACTGGTTGATTGCATGCCTGTAACAATACTGATCTGAGGAACAAATGAAAACATATCATTCTTTACAAGTACAGAAGATTTTGTAAACGAATGTGATACACCTGTGCTGATGGAAAGATCACGTATATGAACCTTATACGTGTCGGAGAAAGTTTGCACCATTCCATTACGCATCCGTCTTTGCACCATGTAGGTATCAGTATAATTCCCATCTCCGTATCCTACAGAAATGGATGGCCTGAGCCAGGTCTTTCTTCCCTGCACATAAGCATAGACATCATGATCGAATGGAGAAATCCTGCCAGTATCCTTTAGTTTTCCTTTCAAATAATAGGAATACGAAATCCCATATAAAACAGAAGGTGAAACTTTATCGTAAGAGGGAGTCAATGCCGTTTGGTACCAACTAACTGCATTATTAAAATTTCGTATGTAGGCCATAGAACTGAATCCTATACCCGATTTATGAACATAGGCGACACTTGGTATAAATGCAGTTGCTCCAGTCGTAGATTGTTGTGCATTGAATACATTGTTATTAGCACTGAAAAGCCTGTTGCTGAAGGATGTAGAAATAGAAAAAAAACTCTTAGGCGATCTCAAAGAGTCTAACATTCCTCTTAAATCATTTATCAAGCTATCGTTCTTGAACAGCGCTAACTCTTCTTTGATACGTGTAGTATCGAGTTGTTTCTTTTGTGCAAAGGAGGTTTTGGACATCATCAAAGCAAATGCAAAAAATCCAATAAAAAAGAAGCGAAGCATAAGCAATTGCTTTCTTGATAGACTATAAATCAGCCAGTAAGTTAAAAGGAATTAACCAAAGTGAATGTTAAAACTATATAAGCTCAATTACAGTTATTTCCGGAAGGATTCCAACACGTCCAGGATAACCCAAAAAACCAAATCCGCGGTTTACGTATAGATGCTGATGATTGTTCTTGTACAAACCACCCCATTGCTTGTAAACATATTGTACAGGACTCCATCTAAATCCTGGAATTTCTACTCCAAATTGCATGCCATGTGTATGTCCCGATAACATTAAATCAATGTCGTTGTATTCTTTGCATACCTGTGCTTCCCAATGACTTGGATCGTGACTCAAAAGAATTTTAAAAGAATGATCTTCGGCACCTTGGTAAGCTTTCTTTAAATCACCGTATTTAGAAAAATTAGCACGTGCACCCCAATTTTCTATTCCAATCAAACCAAGTGTTTGTCCATCTTTTTCAATAGATATATTTTCATTTAAAAGCAGCCTCCAACCAAGTTTTGCATGAGTGGCCTTTAATGTATCGAGGTTTTGCTTTTTCTCGTCTGGACTACCCCATTGTACATAATCTCCGTAGTCGTGATTACCCAGAATACTGTAGACACCCATGGGAGCTTGAATGGAAGAGAATAGCTCTATTTTATCTTCCATCTCGGTTGCGGTGTTGTTAACCAGGTCGCCAGTAAAAAAAACAATATCGGGTTTCAACTCCTGGATTTTTTGAATTCCTTTTTTCACTGCTGCATGATCTTCGAGGCTACCGCTGTGGATATCAGAAATGTGCACCATCTTCATTCCCCTGAATGCATCGGGCAAATTTTCAAAATGCAATTTCAACTTTTCAACCCTGTATCGATATTTATTTCCAAATCCATACAGAAGTGTTCCAAACAATCCGCCTCCTACTCCAATACCAAGCCAGGATAGAAAAAGAGATCGGCTGATGGAGTCTGTATCAGTATTCTCCCCCTTTACCAACTTATATGTTTTGATTCCGCCCCATTGCACTATACGTCTGAAATCGTCTACCAAAAAAAAGAGCGTTGCAATGACTTTGGCGATAAAAAATCCAAAGAGAATGGAGAAAACATATACCCGAATAAACTTGGGAATCGATTCAAAATTTACATAAGGAATTACCAGGAACAAGATAATGGCGGCAACAGTGAAACTCCAATAGGCAATATGGATACCCAGCCGAAGCTTGGTAGAAAGCGAGGAAGTGACCAATTTTAACGATTGAAAGACGTAGAAATCAATCAAAACCATGATGACGATAAATATCCAGGAACCCAGGAGCCTTTTCATGTTGATAACTATTGTTAAATGCCTGCTACTCTAACATTAATTTAGCCATTATGTTCCCTAAAATGGTGCCGAAATTGTAAATTTGTCATCCTGTCATTTTAAAAAAAGTTGAAAATCAATGGCCAGAATCATAGGCGTAGCCAATCAGAAAGGAGGCGTAGGAAAAACCACCACGGCCATCAACCTAGCAGCTAGTTTAGCTGTTTTGGAATACAAGACCCTATTGGTGGATGCAGATCCTCAAGCCAATAGTACTTCGGGTGTAGGATTTGATCTTCAAAACATCCAGCAAAGCATTTACGATTGCATGGTGGGTGATGCAAAAGCCAAAGACAGTATCTTAAAAACTGAAATCCCTAATCTGGATCTCATCCCTTCTCACATCGACTTGGTAGGAGCAGAATTGGAAATGATCAATTACCCCAACCGAGAGAATGTGATAAAAAATCTTCTGGAGGAACTCAGAAGCGAATACGATTTCATTGTAATCGACTGCTCGCCCTCACTTGGATTGATTACCGTAAATGCATTGGTTGCAGCCGATTCGGTTGTGATTCCGGTTCAAGCAGAATTTTTTGCACTGGAAGGTTTGGGAAAGTTACTCAACACGATCAAGATCGTTCAAAACAGATTGAACACCGATCTTTCAATTGAAGGTATTCTCATGACGATGTACGACGTACGGTTGAGACTCTGTAATCAAATCGTCAACGAAGTAAGAAAGCACTTTGAAGACATGGTATTTGACACGTTGATACATCGTAACTCTCGACTCAGTGAAGCACCAAGTGTAGGGAAGCCCGTCATTTTATACGATGCAGAAAGCAAAGGAGCTATCAATTATTTAAATCTTGCCAAAGAAATTCTTCAAAAAAATAATTTAACGAAGATCAAGGAAGAAGAGAGAACATTAAACATAGAAGATGAGCAATAACCCTTCCAATAAAAAAGATGCACTCAACAGAGGAATCAGATCGCTACTGGGTAGCATTGATACCGAATTGAAGAACCCATCCACTGGAACCCTAAAATCAGAAGTTGTTGCCAAAAACACTTCCATCAGCAGAGTTGCCTTGAGCGAAATCATACCCAATCCAAGACAACCGCGACAGGACTTTGATCAAAAAGCAATCGAAGAACTGGCTCAATCCATGCGTCAGCACGATATTATTCAACCCTTAACTGTTACTCCCCTTTCTAACGGAAAATATAAATTGATTGCAGGTGAAAGAAGGTGGAGGGCAGCAAAATTAGCCGGACTCAAAGACGTTCCGGTATACATTAGAGAAGCAGACGACAAACAAGTACTAGAACTAGCACTTTTAGAAAACTTACAAAGAGAAAATCTCAATGCCATTGAAATCGGACTCGGCTATCAGCGATTGATAGACGAATGTGCGATGACACAGGAAGAAGTAGCCACAAGAATGGGGATGGACAGAAGTACGGTCTCCAACTATATCAGGATGCTGAAACTTCCTCCAGATATTATTGTAGCTGTTCGCAACGGCACCCTGAGCATGGGCCATGCCCGTGCACTCATCAATGCTGGTGAAGTAGACAAACAATTGTTTGTATACAATACCATTGTTGAAAAGAAATTATCGGTGAGGCAAACAGAAGATTTGGTCAAGCAACTCTACAAACCTGCAAAGAAAAAAGACAACCCAGCAGGTCAGCAAAAAAACAGCCTTCAGCATGTACAGCAACAAATCTCCTCTCAACTTGGAACCAAAGTAAAATTGGACCACCATAAAAGTGGGAGAGGAAAAATAATTTTGGAATATTTTTCGGTTGAAGAATTGAATAGTTTACTCGAAAAGATGAAAGTGACGATCCACTAATGAACCGATGCGTACACAGAATTGAACTTGTATTTTTTCTAACGATTGTCGTTTTTTGCTCGACACCCATCTTTGCGCAATCTACTTCCACTACCTCATCTGACACTACAAAAAAGGTGAGAACCATCGCCGCAAAAGCAGCCATCCGCTCTGCAATTCTTCCAGGCTTGGGTCAGGTCTATAATAAAAAGTATTGGAAAGTTCCATTGGTCTACGGCCTGCTCGCTATTCCAGTTTCAACATTCAATTACAACAGCAAATGGTATACAAAAACCAGGTATGCATATACACTGCGAATGACATTGGATACTGCTAACTATAAAAATATTGCCCCTGAATTGAAGCCTCTTTCCAACGATGCTTTGAAATCCTATCGAAATGGATTCAGGAAAAACATGGACTTCTCTGTGCTTGGTTTACTTTTAGCCTGGGGGCTTAACGTCGTAGATGCCACTGTAGACGGACATTTGAGAACATTTAATATCACAGACGACTTAAGCATGAGCCTTACCCCTCGTATACAAACTTTACAAAAAGGGATGGGATTGACTGCAACCTTACATTTTTGATAAACTTTATTTTATGAATATTGCTTTGATTGGATACGGGAAAATGGGGAAAACAATTGAACAGGTAGCCCATGAGAGAGGACATCATGTGAAGGTTAAGATAGACCTCAACAATTTGGATGATTTTACTGTACAAAATTTCCATGATGTTGAAGCAGCCATTGAATTTACTGGTCCGCATACTGCCTATAATAATCTCTTAAAATGCCTGGAATTTGGAACACCTGTTGTCTGCGGATCTACCGGATGGCTTGAACACCTATCTGATGTAGAAAGAATCTGCACATCCAAACAAGGAAGTTTTCTCTATGCAAGTAATTTCAGTGTAGGCGTAAATATATTTTTTGAAGTGAACAAGAAACTGGCTCAGTTGATGGAGGGCAAAAACCAATACGACGTTTCAATCAAAGAAATACACCATACTCAAAAGAAAGATGCTCCTAGTGGAACCGCTATCACACTTGCAGAACAAGTGATAGCAAACAACTCGAGCAAACAAACATGGGTAAATGAACCTGCTCAGTCAAAAGATCAATTATACATCGAAAGCGAAAGGATTGACCCCTACCCAGGGTTACACGAAGTAAGATACAGTTCAGCAATCGATGAAATTAAAATTATCCATGAGGCGCATAGCAGAGATGGATTTGCACTGGGTGCCGTGCTTGCCGCAGAGTATATTGCTAGCAGAAAAGGTATATTTACAATGAAAGATGTTCTTGGCTTTGGAAATTAACCAATATGCTAAATAAGAAAACACAGTATGCATTTCAAGCGTTGATGTATTTAACTGAGCACATCAACGATGGCCCCGTGCTGATTGCAGATATTTCAAAAAAGAAAAAAATTCCACTCAAGTTTTTAGAAAATATTTTACTGGAACTGAGAAAAGCGGGTGTACTGGAAAGTAAAAAAGGAAAAGGAGGGGGTTATTATATCAAACCAACCTCTCTTAAAACTCCTTTGTCAGAAATTTTCAGAAAGATTGAAGGCCCTATTGCAATGCTGCCTTGTGTAAGTTTATATTTTTATGAAAGATGTAAAAATTGCGACGAAAAACATTGCGGATTGCACGACACAATGGTGTTGGTAAGAGACGCCACATTGAAAATTCTAGATAATAAAACCATCGCCGATTTGGTGAAAAAATAATATCCATGGCGGAAGATCTCATCATCGCAACAGGCAATAAGGAAGAGAAGTATAAAAATCTACTTCCACAAATAAAGGGACTCCTTGAAGGAGAAAAAAATCTCTTTGCCAATCTTGCTAATATTACAGCCGCTCTCAAAGAGCAGTTTAATTTTTTCTGGGTAGGATTTTACCTGGTCGATGAAAACGAATTGGTGCTTGGTCCATTTCAGGGACCAGTGGCATGTACCAGAATTAAAAAAGGAAGAGGTGTATGTGGAACCAGCTGGGAAAAAAATGAAACCATCATAGTTCCCGACGTAGAGACTTTCCCTGGACATATTGCTTGTAGCAGTTTGTCTAAAAGTGAAATCGTCCTTCCAGTATACCATACAAACAATTGCATTGGAGTACTGGATATTGACAGTGACTCATACAATAGCTTTGATAGCATAGATGCAACGTACCTGAGAACAATACTGGATCTATTGAATTGATATACTATTTTTCGCTTATCAGCATATTGATGTATTCATCAAACTCTTTTTTGAATTTTTCATGATGAATACCGGTAGCGGGACCAGAATACCCTGCATGCGTTTTTCGAATACTTCCATCTTTCCCTAAAATGATCATAGAAGGAAAAGCCTTAATGGGCGTGAGTTGCGGCAATGTTTTCTCTGTTCGAAGAGGATCGTTTGAAGTAACACCGGTAACCAACATAGGATACTCTACTTTGAACCTATTCTTGAATCTGGAGAGATTATTTTTGGCTTTGTTGAAATCAATTGAGTACTCATAGGCGAGCCCGATAATCTCCACTCCTTTGTTTTTATTTTCGCGGTAATACTGACTTAAAAACGCTGTTTCGTCCATGCAATTGGGGCACCAAGATCCCATGATCTGGATAACCACTACTTTCCCTTTGAATCGGTTGTCTTGAATGGAAACAATAGTACTATCCAGGTCGGGATAAGAAAAATTCAATCGCTGAGATGGATCTTTCACTTTCATCAATACATCCGACTCATCCAATTCAACTGCTGCATCCCGAACCGCCTCCCATGTTTCTACAGATGTGGGTCCACTAGCAAATATGCCATTGAATAATTTTCCTTCTTTATCAATTTTCGCTGAAAAATAAAAAGCATGTGTTCCGTCAAATGTCGACATAACAAGTGAATCGCTATTGACTGCTCCTTCCAGGTATCTGTAGTCTCCGGTGGTAGTAAGTATACTCCCAGTAATTTTATGTCCAACTTGTTTTAGTTCAGCAATGGCATCAGATGGCTCTCCTGCTGCATTTCTGAAAACTGCACGCCATCTGCCGGTCAGGTTGATAGTTTTTGGTGTGGCTGGAATCAAATATCGATCGTTCCCCTTTTTGATTTCTATGGGCATGAATACATCGCCTTTGGAACCTGCCTTTTTCCATTGGCCGGTATACCCTACTGAAGTCTTTTTAAGAAAAATCTCCGCACCAAAGAAGGGCATCGTAACAAGCAATGAATCACCTTTTTGCTTTATCTCTTTCACTTCTATTCGCTCATCAGCATTTCTGATCACCCAACTAATTTTATTAGTTGCTCTTGATTCATTCAGATTGAAAACAATGTTTCTTCCATCTGTTCTTTTGATGACAGCCCGATATTTTACAGGTGTTTGCTGAGCCAGCAGCAGATTTATTGTCAATATGAAAGCAACCGCTGATAGGGCGAATTTTCTTGCATGCATGATTAAATATTTTGTAGCATATCAACTGTCATCTTATCCAAATCAAATTCGTGTTTCCAGCCCCAATCCTTTCTGGCTTTTGTATCATCGATACTTTGCGGCCAGCTATTGGCAATCTGTTGCCTGGAATCCGGTTTGTATGAAATTTCAAATGAGGGAAGTTGCTTTTGAATAGAGGCAGTAATTTCTGCTGGCGAAAAACTCATAGATGCCAAATTATACGAAGTTCTTACAGATATGTTTTGCGCAGGCGCTTCCATCAATTCGATCGTTGCCCTGATGGCGTCTGGCATGTACATCATTGGCAATCTTGTAGGCGCCTCCAGGTAACAGGTATATTTGTTTTTTTCTTTTGCTTCCAAATAAATTTCAACTGCATAATCAGTAGTACCTCCACCAGGAGAAGATTTGTAACTGATGAGTCCCGGGTATCTCAAACTCCTCACATCCACCCCATAGCGATGATGATAATAATTACACCAGAATTCACCTGCGTACTTACTGATACCGTAAACAGTAGAGGGTTCGATAATAGTTTGCTGTGGGCAATTTTCTTTGGGAGAGGTAGGTCCAAATACCGCAATACTACTAGGCCAGTATACTTTTGTAAGTTTTTCTTCTTTTGCGATATCCAAGACATTCAAAAGTGATTGTGTATTTAAGTGCCATGCAAGTGGAGGATTCTTTTCTCCAGTTGCGGAGAGAATTGCTGCCAAAAGATAAATTTGTGTGATATTCTGGCGTATAACCTGAACGTGCAACATCTCCTTATTCATTACATCAAGACTTACATAAGGGCCAGTACCCTTTAGCAGTTCGTTTTCCTCACGTAAATCAGATGCCACCACATTGGATCCACCGTAGATTTTTCTGAGCGCAAGCGTCAACTCCACCCCTATTTGTCCACTCGCTCCTATAACCAGGATTTTTTCTTTTTTCATAGCAACCTGTTGTACCACAAACATAGTTATTAAGCCTATCTTATCTTTGCAACATGCAAAATTTTTTAGGAGGTCTTTTCGATAAACAGGACTACGACCATCAATCCTTTTTCTTGATAGCAGGTCCCTGTGTGGTAGAAAGCGAAGAACTGCTTGATACAGTTGCCTCAAGTGTTTCAACGATTTGTAACAAATTGGGCATCCCATTTATTTTCAAGGCATCGTATAGAAAAGCAAACAGAACCAGTTCGAATTCTTTTACCGGAATCGGCGATGAAACGGCACTGGGTTTTTTAAAGAGAACTGGCGAGAAATACAAGCTTCCCACCACCACTGATGTCCATACTGCCGGCGAGGCAATAACAGCAGCCGCATATACCGATATCCTACAAATCCCCGCCTTTCTATGTAGACAATCGGATTTATTGAAAGCGGCCGGGGAAACAGGTAAAATTGTCAATATAAAAAAGGGACAATTTGTAAGCGGTGAAGCCATGAAATTTGCTGTTGATAAAGTAAGGAACACAGGCAATGAAAAAGTAATCCTTACCGAAAGAGGAACCACATTTGGTTATCAGGACCTGATTGTAGATTATCGAAATATACCCATCATGCAATCGCACGGGGTTCCAGTGGTGGTTGATTGCACCCACTCCTTGCAGCAGCCCAACCAAGCTTCTGGGGTTACGGGTGGAAATCCAGCACTCATTTCAACCATTGCAAAGGCAGCCATTGCCACAGAGGCAGATGGTCTTTTCATTGAAACACATCCAGATCCGTCGAAAGCACTGAGTGATGGAGCAAATATGCTCAGACTAGACCTCTTGGAGGACCTCCTGAAGAAACTGGTGAAAATCAGGAAAGCTGCTTTTTAATTGTAACGAAGAGGGTTTCTTTTCGACTGAGTGAAATATCGCTTGATATTCATCCAAAACGCGATTGCCAGGTAAAATATAGCCGGAGAACCAAAGGTGAGACAGGATATATAAATGAAATATTTGCGGATGGTTGTCGTTGGAATGCCCAAAAGCTCCCCGATTTTGGTACAGACCCCAAAAACATGCCATTCGATGAAGTTTCTCAGTTGATCCATATACCAAATATAAATAATCCCCATTAAACGTTTTACAGTTGGTACGGGCTTCCGAAATGATTAAATTTGCGGTGCCAAAAAACTACAATTATGGTATTTGATTTAGACCTCATCAAGAAGACATACAGTGAAATGCCCGCTAAGGTGGATGCTGCAAAAAAAGCATTGGGAAGACCTCTTACATTGACAGAGAAAATTCTATATGCTCACTTGTGGAAAATGGACGGTGTAAAAGACTTTGAAAGAGGAAAAGCATATGTTGATTTTGCTCCAGACCGTGTGGCCATGCAGGATGCTACCGCACAGATGGCGCTTTTGCAATTTGATACTACTGGAAGAAAAAAAGTGGCGGTGCCCTCTACGGTTCACTGCGATCACTTGATAGTAGCAAAGGATGAGAGTAAAGTAGATTTACAGAAAGCCGTCGCCGAAAACGATGAGGTATATAATTTTCTATCTTCTATCTCCAATAAATATGGCATTGGCTTTTGGAAACCAGGTGCAGGTATCATTCACCAGGTTGTATTGGAAAACTATGCCTTCCCTGGCGGTATGATGATTGGAACAGATTCACATACTGTAAATGCAGGTGGATTGGGTATGATTGCCATTGGTGTTGGCGGAGCAGATGCTTGTGATGTGATGGCAGGATTGAGCTGGGAATTATTGATGCCAAAATTGATTGGTGTAAAGCTCACAGGTAAATTAAATGGATGGACTTCTCCAAAAGATGTTATTCTGAAAGTTGCAGGAATTCTTACTGTAAAAGGTGGAACGAATGCCATTGTGGAATATTTCGGCGAAGGCGCTACCAGCATGAGTTGTACGGGTAAGGGTACCATTTGCAATATGGGTGCAGAGATCGGTGCAACCACCTCTACTTTCGGCTACGACGAAAGCATGGCAAGGTACTTGCGTTCTACAGGTAGGTCTGAAGTAGCAGAGGCAGCAGATCAGATAAAATCATACCTCACTGGTGATGCAGAAGTATATGCAAATCCTGAAAAATATTTTGACAAGGTTATAGAAATCAATCTGAGCGAATTGGAGCCGCATTTGAATGGACCGTTTACTCCAGACTTGGCAACTCCTATTTCACAGATGAAAGAGGCGGCTGCAAAAAATAACTGGCCCACCAAAGTAGAAGTTGGTTTGATCGGAAGCTGTACGAATTCTTCCTACGAAGATATCAGCCGTGCTGTAAGTCTTGCTAAACAAGTGGCTGAAAAGGGTTTGAAAACAAAGGCTGAATTTACCATCACTCCAGGAAGTGAATTGGTTAGATATACAATTGAGCGAGATGGCTTTTTGGACACCTTCCATCAAATTGGTGCGAGAGTGTTTGCAAATGCCTGCGGACCTTGTATTGGCATGTGGGATCGCATGGGTGCGGAGAAGCAAGAAAAGAACACCATCGTTCACTCGTTCAACCGCAACTTTGCGAAACGTGCCGATGGAAACCCCAATACATACGCGTTTGTAGGT
>JAURIR010000002.1 GCA_030832645.1 Chitinophagales bacterium
TAACAAGAGCACGGCACTGGCATCCAGGGATCATACCATCATTGTATCCAAATCAAATTTAATCACCATTACGGGAGGTAAATGGACGACGTATCGAAAGATGGCCAAGGATGCATTGAACAACGCTGTCTTTGTGGCCAAGCTGCCTTCTGTAAAATGTACTACCAGGTACCTGCATCTCCATGGGTATGACCCGTCTGTTCAATATGGTCAACCACTTTCCTCTTATGGAAGAGATGCAGAAAAAATTCTACAAATGATGAACGAGGACTCTACTTTGAAGGAGCGAATTCATCCGGGCTATCCATATACCAAAGCAGAGGTGGTTTGGGCAGTACGAAATGAAATGGCCATGCAGGTAGAAGATATTTTAGCAAGAAGGTCTAGAATGCTTTTTGTAAATGCCAGAGCAGCATCTGCTTCCGCAAAGATCGTTGCCCAACTCATGGCTGAATTATTGCACTACGATCACCAATGGGTGGAACTACAGGTGGCATCGTTTCAGGAACTTGCCGCTGGGTATTACACTTCATAAAAAATTATTATCTTAACTACAAATACTTGCCATGACACCTTTTACTGCTGAGTTACTCGGAACTACAGTTCTTATTACGCTGGGATTGAGCGTAGTTGCCAACGTTGCGTTGGAGAAAACCAAAGGCAACAATTCAGGACTTATCGTTGTAGCATTTGCCTGGGCGATTGCAGTTTTTGTAGGTGTATTTATTTCTGCAGATGCAAGTGGAGCACATTTGAATCCAGCAGTTACCATTGCACTGGCTGTGGCAGGTAAGTTTGATTGGAATCAAGTTCCTGGGTATTTGTTGGCACAATTTTTAGGTGCTTTTGCCGGTTCTATTTTAACATGGTTGGCTTACAAGGATCATTTTGATTCTACCAAAGATGCTGCTTCAATTTTAGGTGTTTTTTCTACAGGTCCGGCCATACGAAAGCCAATTCAGAATATTATGACCGAGGCCATTGCCACTTTTATTTTCATGCTTGCGGTTTTGTATATCCAAAAAGGAGAAGTGAAATTGGGCTCCATCGATGGGCTGCCCGTTGCGCTGCTGGTTTTGGGAATAGGACTCAGTATGGGCGGACCTACAGGGTATGCCATCAACCCCGCCCGCGATTTGGGTCCGAGAATCATTCATTCCATCCTGCCTATTCCTCATAAAGGTTCCAGCGACTGGAAATATGCCCTCGTGCCAGTGGTTGGACCGCTCCTGGGAGCAGTTTTAGCCGCTCTTCTCTACGGACTCCTCTAGAAAGCTCTCAAATGTTAGAAAATTTATCGGTGTTAATTTTTCCAATCTGAGCACCTGGCTTACCTTTGCGCCCTGAAATACAGATTTATCCATTTCAATCATACAATATGTCAAACAAAGGAAAAGTAAAACAGGTGATTGGTGCGGTGGTAGACGTTCATTTTGAAGGTCAACTTCCTGAAATTTATAATGCATTGGAATTGAAAAGAGACAACGGCGACACTCTTGTGATGGAGGTGCAACAACACCTTGGTGAAGACAGTGTTCGTTGCGTTGCAATGGATGGTACCGAAGGATTGATCAGAGGCACAGAAGTTATTGATACGGGGATGGCCATATCCATGCCAACCGGTGAAGCCATCAATGGACGTTTATTCAATGTAACAGGAGATCCTATTGATGGATTGCCTGCAGTGTCTAAGGCCAATGGCAGAGCCATTCACGCGAAACCTCCAAAGTTTGAAGATTTAAGTACAGCCTCTGAAGTGTTGTTCACAGGTATCAAAGTAATTGACTTGATTGAACCCTACGCAAAAGGTGGTAAAATCGGATTGTTCGGTGGTGCAGGTGTGGGTAAAACAGTATTGATCCAGGAGTTGATCAACAACATTGCAAAGGGATACGGTGGATTGTCTGTATTTGCCGGAGTAGGTGAGCGTACACGCGAGGGAAATGATTTGTTGAGAGAGATGATTGAGGCAGGCATCATGAAATATGGCGACGAATTCAAGCATAGTATGGAAGAAGGTGGATGGGATCTGGAGAAGGTAGACATGAATGGTTTGAAAGATTCAAAAGCAACATTTGTGTTTGGTCAGATGAACGAACCTCCTGGAGCACGTGCGCGTGTTGCCTTGAGTGGTTTGACCATTGCAGAATATTTCCGTGATGGAGATGGAACCGGAAAAGGAAAAGATATCTTATTCTTCGTAGATAACATCTTCCGTTTCACACAGGCAGGTTCTGAAGTTTCTGCGTTGTTGGGTCGTATGCCATCAGCAGTAGGTTACCAACCAACACTTGCAACAGAAATGGGATTGATGCAGGAGAGAATTACTTCAACTAAAAATGGTTCTATCACCTCTGTACAGGCGGTGTATGTGCCAGCGGATGACTTGACAGATCCAGCACCTGCAACAACCTTTGCACACTTGGATGCAACGACTGTATTGAGCCGTAAAATTGCAGACTTGGGTATTTATCCAGCGGTAGATCCACTCGATTCTACTTCAAGAATTCTTACACCAATGATTGTTGGTGAGGCGCATTACAATTGTGCTAATAGAGTGAAGTTGATTCTTCAGCGTTATAAAGAACTTCAAGATATCATTGCCATTCTTGGTATGGATGAATTGAGTGAAGAGGATAAGTTGACTGTTTCTCGTGCAAGAAGGGTTCAGCGTTTTCTCAGTCAGCCTTTCCATGTTGCAGAACAGTTCACTGGTTTGAAAGGAGTATTTGTAAGCATCGAAGACACTATCAAAGGATTCAACATGATCATGGATGGTGAAGTAGACGAATATCCAGAAGCAGCATTCAACTTGGTGGGTACCATCGAAGATGCTATTGAGAAAGGAAAGAAAATGATGGAAGCAGCGAAGGCTTAATCAACTATATAAGATCACTCCATGCAAATTGAAATATTAACACCAGAGAAAAAAATTTATACCGGAGATGTATATGGTTTGCAACTTCCTGGTGTAAGTGGATCCTTTGAAGTATTGGATAAGCACGCACCTTTGGTCAGCGCGCTCAAGAGTGGTGTTGTGAAAATATTATTGGATAATAAAGGAGCCACCAAAGGATATAGTATCACTGGTGGCTTCATTGAAGTACTTCAAAACAAAGCGACTGTTTTATTGGAAAGCGCCTCCGCTATTTAATATTATTATTTACTGAAACACTCTAATGTAATCAACCATCATCCATTGCGGGAAGTAGGTGGTTGCGTTTGGACTTCCGGGCCAATTTCCTCCTACAGCAATATTGAAAATGAAAAAGAACTTTTCATTGAATGGGTAGGTGCCAGCAACGTCTGCAGCACTGAATTCACCAATCACTTTATCATCAACCATCGTTTTGATTTTATCGGTCTCCCATACCAGGCTGTACACATGGAATTCATCTGCTAATGAGGAGGCGGTAACTAAACTTTTTTCGATGTTTCTGCTCCCGGTTCCTGCTTTATAATGGATGGTTGAGTACACCTTGCTCGGCTGATGCCCTAATAATTCCATGATGTCAATCTCTCCACAAGCAGGCCATCCCGCGGTAGGAAAATTATCTCCCAACATCCAAAATGCAGGCCAGATACCTTGTCCTGATGGGAGCTTTGCTCTGATATCTACGCGACCAAACTTAAACGATCTTTTGTTAAGTGTTGTGAGTCTGGAAGACGTATAACTCTTTCCATTTTTATTTTCTTTTCTTGCTTCTATGATCATCTTCCCACTTTGAAAAGTGAGATTATCACCTGCAGTATAATATTCCAGTTCATTGTTTCCCCAGCCACAATTCGGGCATCCATCTCCCACATCGTAATTCCAGTCGCTTGTATTCAAACCAGTGCCATTGAATTCATCCGCCCAAACCAAAGTTTTTCCTGCATAGGAAGAGGGAGTTGTATAACCTGTATCAACAACTTGTATTTTGGTATCGTCGTTCAAGATACTTCCTGCACCAACAGCTGTTTCAATAGTTGCATTGCTTGGCTCAGATAGGGTGAGTAAAAAATCATCGTCGCCCTCTTTGAAATCGTCTGCGACTATCGTTACTGATAGTTGAGCAGAGGTCTCACCTGGATTGATCGTAACTGTTTTATCCACAGCCGTATAGTCTGCAGGTGCAGTGGCAAATCCATCTTTTGAGCTGACTCTTACAGATACGCTTTTGGTAGATGCTTTACTGAGTTTAATGGTAAAACTGAAAACAGTTGTACCGCCATTGCCTTCTGCTTTCGCAACACCGTCGATGCTGAGGGTTGGAGTTGTTTCATTACCCGGAAGCGGGGAACAACACACTGTATCATCTTTTTTACAAGAGGACAGCACCATTAAAATACCAACGAAAAAACGTAGATAATATCTCATCTCTTTTGTTTCAATGTAAATGTAAAACATCTGCGGCGATGGTTTGTTCTTAACATTAATGATTATGAATTAAATTTGTTTCTGTGCAGCGTACTTCCCCACTTCCACGTGTTTCCATTTCAATCTATTTTTATTTGTTGGGATTCATTTTTTCCAGCTGGGCATCCAGGATTCCTCAAGTAAAAGACCGGTTTGGATTGAACGAGGCAGAATTGGGGGGAGTTCTTTTCATGTTGCCTTTGGGCGCGCTAGTGGCATTGCCTTTCTCTGGTTGGCTGATACATAAATGGAGCAGCCGAACGATGTCCATCGCCTCTGCCCTGACCTATACAGTTTTGTTGTATGGAATTTCTGTAGCAAGCTCTGTTCAACAACTCTCTCTCGCTTTATTTGGATTTGGTGTGATTGGTAATTTTGGAAACATTTCCATGAACACACAAGGAATTTCTATTCAGCAACGTATTCAGCAACCAATTTTATCTAGTCTGCATGCCATGTGGAGCATCGGCGCTTTCAGCGCCGCTGCCATTAGTGGATGGACGATGAAAATGGGTTATAGCACGTCTACTCATTTTATTATGGTGGCCTTGATAGCTGCAATCATTGTATCCGTGGGGGCATTTTTTTTAATTCCTGATGCATCCAATGATGAAGGTGCAGCCAAGGTATTCGCTTGGCCAAATAAAGCATTGATTTTATTGGGAGTTATTTGTTTTTGTGTTGCCATGTCGGAGGGAGCAATGGCGGATTGGAGTTCCTTGTATTACCGACAAATTATTCATGAGTTAAATGCAATCAGTACTACGGGATATACTGCTTTTGCCATGTGTATGGCAGCCGGTAGACTTATGGGAGACCGTTTGCTGCAGTCGTATAAGCACTCTACTGTATTAAAAATAAATGGGTTGTTGATTTTATTTGGCATAACCTTATCATTGCTCTTTACGTATTCCTATTCAGTAATAATAGGATTTGCGCTGGTAGGATTTGGAGTGTCGTCTGTAATTCCTATTGTATATATGTTGGCTGCAAAGAGCAAAGCAATGGCGCCTTCCGTTGCGCTGTCTGCAGTGAGCAGCGTTGGCTTTACCGGTTTTTTAATTGGGCCACCCATGATTGGTTTCATTGCGCACGAAGTAGGGTTACGTAGTGCTATGTGGATAGTTGCAGTATTAGGGGGCTTGGTGTATATTCTTTCCTTGCGGGTAAAAAAAGTGGATTAGTTATAACTGGGGTCCAGAGGGTAATTCATGATTGGATGAAAGTCCTTTCCCAGTTGACGGATGGATTCCTTCCATATCTGAGAAGGGTTTTTATAGAACACGATCGATACATGTGCGGGGGTTATCAACCAACTTTTTTCGTCCAATTCGCCGTTCAATTGTTTTTCTTCCCATCCGGCATACCCAAGATAAAACCTGATTTCATTTTTTAGGATTTCATTGCTTTCTACCCCCTCGATAGCTGTTTTAAAATCTCCTCCCCAATAAATTCCTTCGCCCACTTCTCTACCACCTTCTATGAAGTCTGGGCGAGTATGTAAAAAATGCATTTGGTCTTTTCCAACGGGGCCACCGTCAAATACTGGCATTTTTACATGTTCGTACTCAGGCATGTAATCTCCTATGTTGTCTTTTGTGATTTTATTGATGATGATTCCAAAGCTGCCAGAAGGATCGTGTTCGCATATCAACACAACGGAACGTTGAAAGTTAGGATCTTTCATGAAGGGTTCAGCAATCAACAGTGTTCCGCATGCAACCTTGTTCATAAACCTAAGTTAAATAAATTCCCTTTATTTAACTTTAGTGAGCTCTGCACTTATTTTTGTTTAATGATGAAAAGAATTTTTGGATTGATCACCCTTCTCACAACGATTTCCTTGATCGGAATCATTGTCATCCAATATTCGTGGTTAAAGAATGTAGTGGCTATTAAAAATGAACAGATTGCCAACAAGGTGGAGATGGTTGAATTCGAAGTAGTAGAGTCGTTGGTGGATGAAAAAATGAAATTTGCTCCCGACATACCTTTGGATGTTTTACCCAAAGGAGCACAGGATCGTGTGCTGGAAATTTTTGGTCCACAAACTATCGCAGAACATTTTACTGTCGAGCAAATTCAACAAAAAATTGAAAAGGCATTTGCTGCCAATGGCTTGAAGGGAGCAAAGTTTCAATTTGCTGTTCTCTCCAATACCAACAACATTGGTCCGGAGTTGGCTTCTCCTGATTATCTTAAATACTATGAACAAGGAGTAAAGGATTCAGCCAATTATTTATTGCACGTATGGCCATTGATGTCTCTTCCAGACGAAGAGAGCAGGCCTTATATGCCCCAGGAAAAATTGGTTTTGATTATTTATAACATACAAGGTTTCGTTCTGAAGTCGATCAGTTGGATGATCTTGGTTGCAATTTTGTTTACGCTGATTATTGTGGCTGCTTTCTATTTAACTATTCGTACAATTCTTACTCAAAAGAAATTGAGTGAAATGAAAACGGATTTTATCAACAATATGACGCATGAGTTACGGACTCCTCTGGCAACCATATCTATTGCGGTAGATACATTAAAAAATGAAAAAATAATTGGTAACCGAGATCAACTTTTATCGATAGGGCAAATCATTAAAACCGAAAACAGTCGAATGAATACCCAGGTTGAGCAAATCCTTCAAGCTGCTCAGCTCGATGTAAATCAGGTATTAAAGGACATGAAAGATTTGCAGGTGCACGAGGTGTTAAGGAAGATAGAAAGTAAATTCGCATTGCAGGTAGAAGAAAAAAATGCGCGTTTGGAAATTCATTTGGATGCGCAGAGAGATGGAGTCGCAGGACATCCAGTCCATTTTGTAAACATGCTTAGTAATTTGGTTGACAATGCCTTGAAATATTGTAGAGAAGATGTTGTTCCAGCAATTTCCGTGTCTACACACAACGAAAAGAACTGGATTGTTGTAGTGGTAAAAGACAACGGTATTGGAATGACAAAAGATACGATGTCGAAAATATTTGATAAGTTCTACAGGGCACACACTGGTGATGTGCACAATGTAAAAGGTTTTGGACTAGGTCTTAATTACACCAAAAAAATGGTGGAAGCGCATCATGGTACCATTGAAGTTTCTAGTACGTTAAACGCTGGAAGTACATTCACGGTGAAGTTGCCGCTACGCTGATTCTTCTTCGATAAAAAGTAGTGACCCATCCCCGTAACTTAGGAATCTGTATGGATATTCCAGTGCTGTTTCGTACATGCTTTTCCAGCGATCGCCGAGAATTGCCGCAATGATAAGTAAGAGCGTAGATTGGGGTTGATGGAAATTGGTAATCAATCCTTTTGCCACTTTGAAAGAATACCCTGGAGTGATGCATATTCCGGTATGTCCATGAAAACTACTTTTCTTCTCTCTATGTAACTCTTCTATCAAACAATTGAATACAATCCTATAATCTGGTAGAGGTAGTTGGCTCAATTCAACATGTTCCCATTGTTCAAGTAAGTTGAGTGATTGCAAGGTGCACTTCTGGAGATAAATTTTGAGCCCCATCCAATACAAACTTTCAAGTGTTCTCAACGAAGTTGTTCCTACAGGGATGATTCGAAGATCTTTGTTTGAAAGGGTTTGCAATGTTTCTACAGGTACTTCAAAAAATTCTTTGTGCATGATGTGATCGGCAATGCTTTCGGCAGTAACGGGTTTAAACGTACCTGCACCGACGTGCAGTGTGAGTTGAGACGAGCCTACACCTTCACTGTTCAATCGTTGTAGAAGTTCTTCCGTAAAATGCAGTCCCGCTGTTGGTGCAGCCACAGAACCCTCTTCTTTTGCAAATACAGTTTGGTACCTGAGTGCGTCATTACTGGTTGCTTCTCGTTTAATATAAGGGGGTAGCGGAGTTCTTCCAGATTTTTCAATCACTTCGTAGAAGGTCATGCTGTTTTGCCATTTGAATGAAACAACATAGCAATCATCTTTCTTATCCAGTAAGGTTGCTTCCAAAAGGTTCGATGGCTCTTCGGTAATAATTGGTTTTACCAGTGTCTCTTCAGCTTTCCATTTCTTGGCTCCCCCAATCATGCATTTCCACACCGATCGTTGCTTGTTGTGCAGGGATGCATAATTACCATCAACGGGTTCCAGTAAAAATATTTCAATGACTCTATTGTTCTTATTTGCAAAATGCAAGCGTGCTGAAATGACTTTGGTATTGTTGAATACAAGATGAGAAGTAGGAGGCAAAACGGAGGGTAGTTCTTTGTAATATGTATGCAAGAACTCTTCTTTGTATACTACCATTAACCTCGACTCATCCCTTTTCTCTAATGCCTCATAGGCAATTCGATCCTCTGGAAGATCGTAGGTATAATCTGCTGTTTGTACGGATGAAATTTCGATGTTCTTTTTCATTTTTAACAGGTAATTCACGGGTTATTCACATCGTTTTTGGCTATATGCACATAGTATAACTATAATTCCCTTGTAATTCAATACCAGTAAGAGTTTCAGCTGTGGAAAAATATAGAATGTTCATTTGGGGTTTGAAAGTGGGAATTTGTGTTATTTTGTGTCTATAAATGTTTTTTTCATAACTGATTGTAAATGATAGGTTTCATAGGCGAATACGAGGCAACGATTGATAGCAAAGGTAGGTTTCTTCTTCCTGCAGGCATAAAAAAACAGCTGCCAGAAGGGGAGTTGCCGGTTTTTGTGATCAACCGTGGATTTGAGAAGTGCCTCTCTATGTACCCTACGCAAAGTTGGAAACCGCTCTATGAGTCCATCAGCAATTTGAACGACTTCGACCCTAAAGTGAGAGAGTTCAGACGTTATTTTTTAAACGGTGCCATGCAAATTGAACTGGACAGTGCGGGTAGGTTATTACTACCAAAAAGCTTGATGGAACATGCAGGTCTTGAAAAAGACATCGTACTGGTTTCCGCAGTGAACAAAATGGAAATATGGGATAAAAATAAGTATCAGCAGTTCTTTGAAAAATTTTCTCCAGACACATTCAGCAACCTAGCTGCTGAAGTAATGGCTAAGAAAGATCAACAATGAAAAATTAAGCTGAATGTTGCCTACAAAGCAGAAAGGTGAACAGAATCAAAATGGTGACGAACCATCTTATCATGTTCCTGTGATGCTGAAAGAGGCGGTTGATGCATTGTCTATTCATTCGGACGGCATCTATGTAGATTGCACGTTTGGGCGGGGTGGTCACAGTAAATTAATTTTAGAAACGATTGGGCAATAATGGCAAACTGATTGCTTTTGATCAGGACGAAGATGCGAAAAACAATTTACCTGCTGATACCCGTATCTTATTCGTCCCACACAATTTCAAACACCTTTCGAAGTTCCTCCGTTTGTACAACATCCAGGCAGTTGATGGAATCTTAGCTGATTTAGGCGTGAGTAGTCATCAATTTGATGAACCTTCTCGTGGATTTTCCATTCGATTTGATGCTCCGTTGGACATGCGAATGGATCAGTCTTCCTCCCTCACTGCAGCAGACCTGATAAAGCAATCATCTGCTTCACAGCTTCAATTGATTTTTCAGGAATACGGCGAAGTAACCAACGCAAAAACCTTGGCCGAATTACTCGCTTCCCATTCCAGCCATACTGCTATCAAAACAATTGCAGAATTAAAGGCAGTCATTGCGCCAATTGTCAAGGGAAATCCAAATAAGTATTTCGCTCAAGTATTTCAGGCATTGAGGATGGCAATAAACGATGAAATGGGGGTGCTTCTTGAATTGTTAAAGCAATCTGCTGAAGTATTGAGGCCGGGTGGAAGAATCGCAATCATAACGTTTCACAGCATCGAAGACAGATTGGTCAAACATTATTTTAAATCCGGAGATGCATTGGAAAGAGAAGTTGATCCCGTTTACGGAACATCCACTGCGGCTCCTTTTCATCCGGTTTCAAAGAAACCCATTGAACCAAGTGCAGAAGAGATGAGGAAAAATCCACGGTCACGAAGTGCTCGATTAAGAGTAGCAGAAAAGAAATGAATTGTACATGACAGACAAAAAAAATAGTAACAGAGAGAATAAATGGTTTTTTATCAATCAGGCATGGTTGGTGAAAAATGTTCGCTTCTTTCTGTTTCTCGCTGCACTGGCTATTCTTTACATCTACAATGGTCATCATGCAGAAAAGGCGATCAAAGACATCAATAAAACATCCAAAGAGATGAATGATTTGCAATATGAGTTTAAGATGGTAAGAAAAGATTGGATGTTCATGACAAAACAGTCGGAAGTAGTGAAAGCAGTAGAACCTTTTGGAATAAAAGAAATCAAAGAACCTCCAATGACCTTGGAGGATACAACATATAAAAACGAAAAAGTATCCAATTAATTGGAAACAAAAAAAGACATATTGTGGCGCAGTTACCTCATCTACATCATGATGTTGGTATTGGGTGCCTGCATATTTGCTAAAGCATTTTATATTCAAAATGCTGAGGGCGCTTATTGGAGATCTTTGAGCGATAGTCTCCATTTGGAATACAGAGAAATGGACGCTGAGCGCGGTACCATTTATAGTGAGGATGGAAGGATGTTGAGCAGCTCCATTCCATTTTTTGATATTTATCTCGATTTTGGCGCCGAGGGTATCCAAGAGAAAAATGGAGAAAGGCTAAAACAAAATATCGACAGCCTTGCTTTCCATCTTTCATTGATTGTAGGAGAGAAATCACCACTTGACTATAAGCGAGAATTGATGGATGTATTCAACCGTCAAGATCGCTACCATTTACTTACCAAGAACATCGACTTTAACCAGTACCAGCAATTACGTGGTATTGGTTTCATCAGAAAAAATAAAAACAAGAACGGATTCATTTTTATTGAAAAAGAAAAAAGACTTACACCGTTTGGACTCCTCGCCAACAGAACGATTGGTTTGTCTCGCGAATACCTCGATTCATCGGGTAACCTCGTTACAAAGAATGTGGGTCTAGAAAAAACATACGACAGTCTTTTGAAAGGGGTAACTGGGAAACGATTGGTGCGTAGAATTGCGGGCGGTGCATTTGTGCCGGTGGAAGGATCAGAAATTGAACCTGATAATGGGAAGGATATATCAACTACCCTCGATATAAATATTCAAGATATCGCAGAGCAGGCCTTGTTAAAAGTGATGTCTGAAAATGAATGCACAAACGGTACTTGTATCGTAATGGAAGTAAAGACCGGTAAAATCAAAGCGATCGCAAACCTTGGTCGCCAACCGGATGGAAGTTATGCAGAGGATTTGAACTATGCGATCACTCGGTCTGAACCTGGATCTACTTTCAAATTGATTACCATGCTTTCTGCATTGGATGATCAATTCATTAACCTGTCCAGCCATGTAAATATAGAAGGAGGAAAATGGGAATACGGTGGCAGAACAGTATGGGATAGTGAGCGACACAACAGAACAGATGTTACCTATCAGCAAGCATTTGAATTAAGCTCCAATGTTGGTATGGCAAAATTAGCAGTGAATTTTTATGGACGAAATCCTTCAAAATTTATTTCACATCTAGAAAAACTTCAACTCAATAGACCCTCGGGCATTGATTTAATTGGAGAGTCGCGTCCCTCTATCCCTCGCCCGGGTGATAAATTCTGGAGCAATGTTTCTTTGCCTTGGATGGGATTTGGATACTCGGTTGCAATCTCGCCTCTACAAACGCTGATGGTATATAATGCAGTAGCCAATCAGGGAAAAATGATGCGGCCTTATTTGGTGAATGCCATTATGAAGGATGGAGCAATCATAAAGGAGTTCAAGCCCACTGTTATCAACGACTCTATCTGCAGTCAGCAAACACTTCGTCAATTGAAAGCTTGTTTAGAGGGTGTGGTAGTTGCCGGAACTGCAAAAAGTATATACAGTGCTCAATTTCCTATTGCTGGGAAAACCGGCACTGCACAGGTAGCAAATGGCAACAAAGGATATACAGAGCATATTTATCAATCTTCGTTCGCTGGATACTTTCCATTAGACCGACCAAAATATTCTTGTATAGTGGTTATCAAGAACAAACCATTTGCTGCAAAATATTACGGTGCACAAATCGCTGGTCCTATATTTAGAACGATTGCTGATAAATTATACACTATTGATAAAGATTTGTACAAGTACTACAAACATCCTGCTGTCGTAGACACATCCAAGCAATCTGCAACCGGAAAAACAACTGATTTTAGATTGATTGCAAAGCAACTACAAACAAAAAAATCCGAGACCTCTTTAACGTTTTCTTCAAACAATGTATCCACTGGAATCATGCCTGCATTGAAAGGATATGGATTGAAAGATGCATTGGAAATATTGGAAAGCGAACATATACAAGTGATCGTAAATGGAAAAGGAAAAGTGAATGGACAATCCATTCCAGCTGGAATGCCTTTGCAAAAAGGGCAAACTGTTTACTTGAATCTTGGAAATAAAACTGATTTACCCTGATGCCGACATTACAGGATATATTATATAAAATAAATATTCTTTCTATTGCTGGAAGAACGGATATTCCTGTATCGTCTGTCCATATTGACTCTAGGCAAGTTTCTAAGGGATCTTGCTTTATAGCTGTCAAAGGAGTCTCCAACGATGGTCATGCATTTATTTCAAATGCCATTTTTGCAGGAGCTACTTCAATTCTATGCGAAGATATTCCAGCGGTAATTGAAGAGGGAATCACTTATGTGCAAACAAGCGATGCAGCAAAAGCCGCAGGAATCATGGCGCATAGTTTTTATGGAAATCCCACGCATCATTTTAAGTTAGTAGGTGTTACCGGAACAAATGGTAAAACTACAGTAGCAACAGTACTTTACAATTTGTTCATCGCATTGGGTATTAGAGCAGGACTTGTATCAACTGTAGAAAATAGGATCAATGATGCAGTATCTCCATCTACGCATACAACACCTGATGTGATTTCTTTGAATGCACTATTACAAAGAATGTACGAAGCTGGATGCGAATATGTTTTCATGGAAGTGAGCAGCCACGCTATTCATCAGCAGAGAATC
This sequence comes from Chitinophagales bacterium, assembly GCA_030832645.1. Classification (GTDB taxonomy): domain Bacteria; phylum Bacteroidota; class Bacteroidia; order Chitinophagales; family Chitinophagaceae; genus Pollutibacter. The sequence continues at coordinate 13,409 of JAURIR010000002.1, forward strand.
AGCGGGTTGAATTTTGCAGGCGGAATTTTTACCAATATTACTCACGACCATTTGGATTACCACAAAACTTTCGAGGAGTATATACGAGTAAAAAAATCTTATTTCGATCAACTGCCTACTCATGCTTTTGCCATCACCAATAGTGATGATAAGCATGGCTCAGTGATGTTGCAAAACAGTGTTGCAAAAAAACTTACCTACAGTTTAAAGACAACTGCAGATTTCAAAGGAAAAATTATCGACAATAGTATCACAGGACTTCATATGCAAATCAACGAGCAGGAAGTAATGTTCAGGTTGATCGGCGAATTCAATGCATACAATCTGTTGGCTGTTTATGGTGCTGCAGTAACGTTGGGAATCGATAAACAGGAAGTGCTAAGGGTGATGAGTGATTTGCACGGAGCTGAAGGTCGATTTGATTGGATGATCTCCCCGCAACAGGGAGTAATTGGTATTGTGGATTATGCACACACTCCCGATGCATTGTTAAATGTATTAACCACTATCAAAAAATTACAGAAAGGGTATGAGCAAGTGATTACAGTTGTTGGATGTGGTGGCGACAGAGATAAAACCAAACGAAAAGTGATGGGTGCTACTGCAGCAGAATTCAGCACCAAGGCAATTTTTACATCCGATAATCCTCGAAGCGAAGATCCATTGCAGATACTGGAAGAAATGAAAGAGGGAATGAACCTGGCTCTTTTAAAAAAAGTAGTAGCAGTGCAAGATCGCAAAGAAGCGATCAGGACTGCCGTAATGTTGGCCAAGCAAGATGATATCATTTTAGTTGCAGGGAAAGGACACGAGAAATACCAAGAGATAAAAGGGAAGAAGTTTGATTTTGATGATAAGCAAGTTTTATTAGAGGCATTTAAAGAATTGGATAAATAAATAAGTATGTTGTATCACTTCTATCAATGGTTGCAGAGTGAGGGACTGAAATTTCCAGGAATGGGCGTATTTCAGTTCATTACATTTAGAGCAATGATGGCAATTTTGCTGTCTCTCTTTATTACACTTATTTATGGAAAGCGTATCATTCTCTTTTTGCAAAAAAAGCAAGTAGGGGAAAGTGTACGTGAGCTTGGATTACAAGGGGAAGAGCAAAAGAAAGGAACTCCAACCATGGGAGGCTTCATCATATTGTTAGGAATTTTAATTCCAACACTACTTTTCGCAAATCTTGATAAAGTATATATCAAGTTATTACTTCTTAGTACAGTGTGGTTGGGGCTGGTGGGATTTGTAGACGATTATTTGAAGTTGAGAGCAAAGCGTTTGTCGCAAGAACAGGGTATTCCCTATAGAAAAGGTGATAAAGATGGGTTAGCCGGTTGGTTCAAGGTATTAGGTCAAGTTGGCTTGGGTGTGATCATCAGTGCCACGTTGTTATTCAATGATCATGTAAAGGTTTTACGTGAATACAAGGGCGACGTAAAGCCTGCCAATGCCACGGTTATTAAATTTCAGGGCGGGGAAAGGTATTTTGTAAAAGCAAATGAACCTGTTACAACCATTCCATTTATAAAGAATCATGAATTCAATTATGCTCGTTTGCTTCCGGCAAATCTTCGTCAATACGGCTGGATAGTATATATGTTGGCTATCATATTTATTGTTACAGCTGTTTCTAACGGAGCCAATATCACCGACGGTTTAGATGGACTCGCAACAGGGGTGTCTGCAATTATTGGTGTATGCCTTGCGCTCTTTGCCTATGCAAGCGGCAACTTGATATTTGCCGATTACCTCAATATTATGTACATACCTAATCTTGGGGAAGTATCTGTTTTTATTGCTGCCATGATTGGAGCCTGTATTGGATTTCTTTGGTACAATACCTATCCTGCTCAGGTATTCATGGGCGATACAGGAAGTCTTGCGTTGGGAGGCATCATTGCCTCATTGGCTATCATGGTTAGAAAAGAATTGTTGATTCCTATTTTTTGCGCAGTCTTTTTGGTGGAGAATATCAGTGTCATTGTTCAAGTGAGTTATTTCAAATACACCAAGAAAAAATACGGAGAGGGTAGAAGAGTGTTTTTGATGAGTCCATTGCATCATCATTACCAAAAGAAGGGATACCACGAAAGTAAAATCGCAGTGAGGTTTTGGATCATCACATTATTGTTTGTGGTATTTGCAGTGATGTCGTTAAAAATGAGATAATAAATGAGTAAAAGAATAGTCATACTAGGAGCAGGCGAGAGCGGAGTGGGTACTGCGTTGCTTTGTAAGCAACAAGGGTATGATGTTTTCGTTTCTGACGGTGGAAAATTGAAAGCGCATTATCAAAAAGAGCTATTGGATAATCAAATTGAGTTTGAATATGATGGGCACACGCCTGCAAAAATCCTAAATGCAGATGAAGTGATGAAGAGTCCAGGTATCTCACATGCTGCTGAGATCGTTAAGCAGATCACTAAACAGGGAATTCCAATCATTAGTGAAATTGAGTTGGCATACCGACATAAAGGCGAAAGTAAAATCATAGGAATCACTGGAAGCAATGGTAAAACAACCACCACCTCTCTTATATATGCTATATGCAGAAAGGAGGGATCGATTGCGCTCTTGTGGGAAATATCGGTAATTCTATTGCGCGTCAAATTGCATTGGATCCTAAACCTCTTTATGTTGTTGAGATCAGTAGTTTTCAATTGGATGATATCATTTCATTCAGACCGGATGTTGCCGTATTGACCAATATCACAGAAGATCATTTGGATCGATACGACTACGACTTCAATAAATACATCAAGGCAAAGTTCAATATCGCTAAGAATCAAACCGAGCTGGATTTCTTCATTTACAATGCAGACGATCCAGTTACAACCCAACACTTACACAATTATCCATTTCATTCTAAACCACTCCCCATTAGTATGCAAAAAGAACTGCCAAAAGGAGCTTTCATCAACGAAAGCAAGATGACTGTCAAGCATGGTGATTCGTTTTCCATGAGCATTTTTGATTTTGCTCTCAAGGGTAAACACAATCAGTACAATACCATGGCCGCTGCAGTTGCAGGTTCAGTTGTTGGAATTCGGAAAGATAAAATTCGTGATGCCGTTGCATCCTTCGAGAGCTTGGAGCATCGAATGGAGAAGGTGGCAACCGTTCGCGGTATTGACTTTATAAATGATTCCAAGGCTACCAATGTTAATAGTACGTGGTTTGCACTCGAAAGTATGGAGAAGCCGGTGACATTGATTTTAGGCGGTGTAGACAAGGGAAATGACTATGAGTTGATCAAAGAAATGGTCTCCGAAAAAGTAAAAGCTATCATTTGCATGGGAGTTGACAATTCAAAAATTCATGCGGCATTCGAGGGCATTGTTGAAAAAATCGTAGATACCAATAGTGCAGAAGAGGCTGTTCAACGCGCCTACGAAATTTCTAAAAAAGGTGATGTCGTGTTATTGAGCCCTGCTTGTGCAAGTTTTGATTTATTTAAAAATTACGAAGACAGAGGTCAGCAATTTAAAAAAGCAGTGAAAGAACTATAAATGCAAGGAGAAGGATTAGATATCAGTCAATATTCTTTTTCGAATATTTCGAAAAGAACCAAGGGTGACAAAGTTATCTGGACCCTGGTGGTATTGCTTACATTGGTAAGTTTACTTGCTGTGTATAGCAGTACGGGTACACTTGCCTATAAGCTTTCCAAGAGTACGGAGTCTTACTTATTCAAACAAATTGTTTTCATTGCCATTGGCGTCTCAATAATTTATTTTGCTCATCTGGTTAACTATACGGTTTATTCTAAAGTAGCCCAGGTACTTTATATCATTTCCATTCCGTTGCTTTTGTATACGTTGTTCTTTGGCACAAATTTAAACGATGCCAACCGCTGGATCAGATTGCCAATTATAAACTTAACCTTTCAGACTTCTGACCTGGCCAAATTGGCATTGTTTATGTATTTGAGTAGACAGTTGAGTAAGCGTCAGGAAACCATCAAAGATTTTAAAACAGGATTTCTGCCTGTTATTGCTCCCGTATTCTTGATTTGTGCTTTGATTGCACCGGCTAATTTGTCAACTGCATTGCTAACTGGTGCAACCAGTATGTTATTATTATTTATCGGAAGGGCAAGTATCAAGCATTTATTATTGGTCATACTGATTGCTTTGATTCCAATGCTTATGTTAATTGGTTTTGCAAGGGTTTATTATAATCAAGAAACTGGAAAATCAGAACCGCTTCCAACCATACTTACAAAAGGGAGGGTTGAAACCTGGATCAAGCGCGTCCAAAATTTTATGTACGCTGATAAGGCGGAAGCTTCTTTTCAGGTACAGCAAGCAAAAATTGCAATCGCTAAAGGCAGATGGGTTGGATTGGGTCCGGGTAACAGTGAAGCAAGAAATTTTCTACCACATCCGTATTCTGATTTTATCTATGCCATCATCATCGAAGAATATGGATTGGTGGGGGGCGCTATCATATTATTGATCTACTTACTCTTTTTGTACAGGTGTTTGAGAATTATGCGCAGGTGTCCTTATGCTTTTGGGGCATTCCTTTCACTAGGCTTGAGCTTCACTTTGGTAATTCAAGCGATGGCCAATATGGCTGTGAACGTGAGTCTGTTTCCCGTTACCGGTGTCACACTTCCTCTGGTGAGTATGGGGGGAAGTTCGTTTTTGTTTACTTGTCTGGCAATTGGAATCATTTTAAGTGTTGCAAGAAACGTAGAGATCATGGAGGGTAAGACAGTTCCTGAAAATGTAAAAGAAGGAGGAGCGGAATGAAGCTGAATAAAATTATCATAGCAGGTGGTGGAACAGGCGGGCATATTTTTCCTGCAATTGCAGTAGCTCACGCATTGAAACAAATGGACAAAACCATTCAAATATTATTTGTAGGTGCGAAGGGCAAAATGGAAATGGAAAAGGTTCCACTGGCAGGGTATGCAATTGAAGGGCTTGATATCGCAGGATTCAATCGCTCTAATCTGCTAAAAAATTGGAGTCTTCCTTTCAAGTTGATCAGAAGTTTTCTGCAAGTAAAAAATATTTTCAAGTCATTCCAACCAGATGCTGTGTTTGGTGTGGGAGGGTATTCCAGCTTTCCTGTTCTTCGCTATGCGCAGCGATTAGGAGTTCCCAGTTTTTTACACGAGGCAAATGCATATGCAGGTAAGGCCAATAAAATGCTGGGTAAAAACGCTACCAGGGTGATGGTGGCAACCGACGGCATGGAGAGATTTTTCCCCGCATCCAAGATTCTGAAAACAGGTAATCCTGTTAGAACGGAGATTATCAACAAGTCATTTTCCTTAGAAGATGCGTATGAATTTTTTGGATTGAAACAACATAAACCAACTCTTCTGATCATCGGTGGTAGTCTGGGAGCAAAAAGCATTAATCATGCTATTTCAAAAGGTATTGTTTCACTGATCGAATCAGGCATACAAGTGATCTGGCAAACTGGAAAAGGTAATTTGGAATTGGTTGGAGAAGATATACGCAAACAAAAAGAAGTCTGTATAACTGAATTCATCACCAAGATGAATTATGCCTATGCGATCGCAGACCTTGTTGTTTCACGAGCGGGTGCTATTGCATTGGCTGAGATATGTGCAACAGGAAAAGCTTCTATTCTGGTTCCTTATCCATTTGCTGCGGAGGATCATCAAACAGAAAATGCCATGGCATTGGTCCGACACAATGCTGCAGTAATGGTAAGGGATACCGATGCAGCTGATCAGTTGATTGGCATGATAGAGATTTTAATCAATGACAAAGTGAAGCTACAGTCATTAGGAATTGCAGCATCAGCACTTTTTGTAAAAGACGCTGATCAACGTATTGCATCTGAAATAAAACATAGCGTAGAACAAGAATGATTGGCGTACTAAACATATCAGATATCAAAAAGGCCTATTTCATTGGAATAGGAGGAATTGGTATGAGTGCCATCGCACGCTATTTTATTTCAATTGGAGTAAAAGTTTTCGGATACGATAAAACTCCAAGTGCATTGACAGAGGATCTGATGAAAGAAGGATGTCAAATTGAATTTGTAGACGATCCTGCAACTTGTGTCGAGGATGCAGATGTAGTTGTCTACACTCCTGCGATTCCATCCGACAGTAGGATTATGCACTACTATCATGAAAGAGAAATACCACTGTTAAAAAGAAGTGAGGTATTGGGAGTCATCTCCAAAGATTCATTCAATATATGTATTGCCGGTACACATGGTAAAACAACCGTCAGTACCATGGTAGCCCACCTGCTCAGGGATTCAGGTTATGGGTGCAATGCGTTTTTAGGTGGAATATCTTCCAATTACGGTACTAATTTTTGGAGCAGTAAAAACAACTGTACTGTTATTGAAGCAGACGAATACGATAGAAGTTTCTTGAAACTTCATCCAAATATTATTGCCATCACATCCATGGATCCTGATCATTTAGATATCTATGGTACGGCTGCTTCAATGGAGGATGCATTCCTGGAATTTGCAGGAAAGTTAGATCCGAAGGGACTTTTATTGACCAAGAAAGGACTTTCAAGAGAACAGTCTTTTTCTTCTGAGCAGCATGTTACGTACCACATCTCCAGAGAAGATGCAGGCATTCATACAGTTAGCCTTCAGATAGTAAATGGTTACTATCAATACGATGTAAAGGGCCCAGGTTGGAAAATTGATAAAATCCAATTGCATATGGGCGGCATGCACAACGTGGAAAACAGTTTGGTTGCAATTGGAATTGCAAAACAACTTGGAATTGTAGATGACAAAATTCGAGAAGCAATAGCAAGCTTTAAAGGCGTGAAGAGAAGGTTTGAATATATTGTAAAAACCGAAGAGCATATATATATCGACGATTATGCCCACCATCCTGAAGAATTAAGAGCTTTGATTTCAAGTGCTAAGTTGCTTTATCCCACCAAAAAATGTACGCTGATTTTTCAGCCACATTTATACAGCAGAACGCGCGACTTTGCCAGTGAATTTGCAGAAAGTCTTTCTCTTGCCGACGAGACCATCTTATTACCTATCTATCCTGCAAGAGAGTTGCCTATAGAAGGGGTAACAAGTTCCATGATCGCCAATCAGATGAAGTCGAATGTTCAACTTATAGCATTTGAAGACGTAGCCACATTTGTAAATTCATCTCAACCCTCTTTGATAATAACAGCAGGAGCAGGAAATATCGATCGTTGGATTGAGCCCATTAAAAATATTTTATTGAATCAGTGATCAAGAAGTCAACCATATTGAAAGTAGTAACTATTATCCTCTGGATACTCATCGGTTCTGGATTGTCGTTTGTGCTTGTAAGTGGAGTAGTAAAGGAAAGGGCGCAAGTATGCAAGGAGGTTGTCGTTTCTTTTATGGACGACAAGCTGATGAATATGATTGATAAAGAGGAAATATATAATAGTTTATGGCCATCACAGTTAAAGGAGTCGCCTGTTGGAAAACCGTTGGCGAAAATTGATCTCTTTCATCTGGAACGTCAATTGGAAAAGAATCCCTGGGTGGAGTCTGCAAATCTATATGTTGACAATCGTCAAACATTGAAGATTGATATCAAGCAACGAACCCCTGTAGCCAGAGTATTTACGCCCGAGGGAAATTCTTTTTACCTCGATGAATCGTTTAATCTTTTGCCATTAAAAACAACAGACTTTATAGCTCTACCTGTTTTCATGAATTTTTATATTCATCCAACAGCCTTGAAAGCAAGCGACAGTGTATTGCTTTCAAGAATCACTGGCTTGTCAAAATTTATTCTCAATGATCCGTTCTGGTTGGCACAAATTGAATCTATTTACATTCAACCAGATAATAGTTTTGAAATTACCACACAAGTAGGTGAGCAAACCATACACCTCGGTAACCGCAGTGACTGGGCTTCTCTTTTTTATAAGCTAAAAGTGTTATACAGAAAATTCAGTGCAGAACAATCCTGGGGAAGGTACAGCGTTATCAACCTTCAATACAAAGATCAAGTCGTGTGTGAGAGATCCGATGTGAAAATGATGTTGGCTGATACGAGTCGCATTGATTCTACACTCCTAGTGGTCAACCCTTCTAATAATAATATCAAATTAAATACAAACCCCAGTAAAAAGTGAATTATGACACACGAACAACCCATTATTGTAGGCCTCGACATTGGTACAACTAAGATTGCTGCCATCGCCGGACGCAAAAATGAATTTGGTAAGTTGGAGATCTTAGGATTTGGACTTGCTAATAGCAATGGCGTTCAGCACGGCATGGTTTTAAACATTGATCAAACCATCAAAGCAATTGAAACTGCTTTGAAAAATTGCTATGAATCCAATCCTGGTTTGGAGATCAATGAAGTATATGTCGGTATTGCGGGCCATCACATCAAAAGTCTCCAAACAAGAGGCGATATTGTAAGGCGGTCAACCGAGGACGAGATCAAACAATTTGAAATTGATCAATTGATTGCAGATCAATACAAAACCTATATACCTGCAGGCGATCAAATCATTGATGTCATTCCGCAAGAATATACCGTAGATAATATCCAGAATATTTCAGACCCGATCGGATACACTGGGGTGAAGATCGGTGCGAATTTTCATATTATCACAGGCGACAGGAATGCGATTCGTAATATCAACAGAAGTGTTGAAAAAGCAGGATTGAAAGTAAAGGATTTGATGTTGCAGCCACTCGCATCCTCCGCAGCAGTAATGAGCGAGCAAGACATTGAAGCGGGTATTGCCATTCTAGATATCGGTGGTGGCACAACAGATCTTGCTGTTTTTTACGAAGGAATTTTGAAGCATACTGCAGTGATTCCTTTTGGTGGAGAAAATATCACGAACGATATTAAAATGGGATTGGGTGTATTGAAAACCCAGGCCGAATTGATGAAAGTGCAATACGGAAGCGCTTTGGCAGATGCTGCTCAGGCAAATGCATTCATAAAAATTCCTGGTTTGCGTGGATTGCCTTCTCGAGAGATCAGTGTAAAAAATCTTGCTTCTATCATTCAGGCAAGAATGAGTGAAATACTCGCATTTGTAACATTCCATTTAAAGCAAGTAGGACTCGACAATAAAATGTTGAATGGCGGAATCGTATTAACGGGAGGCGGATCTCAATTGAAGCACTTGATTCAATTAACAGAATATGCCACCGGATTGAATGCACGCATTGGATATCCAAATGAACACTTGGCAACCAATCATATTGCGGAATTACAAAAGCCAATGTATGCAACATGTATCGGATTGATTCTAAAAGGATACAATGTGTACGAAAACAATTACAACCGTTTGCATCCAGAAGAGAAGCGTGCAGTTATTAGGCCATTGCATGCACCATCCGATCAGCAGGATGATGTAGCAGTAATTGAAGCTGTTCCAGTAAAGGGACGGAAAACACTTTCTGATTTCATGAACAGCATCAAAGATGGTTTGATTGATTTATTCAAAGAAGAAGACGACAAACAACTCCTATAAAATACTAACAATTTAAAAACCCATTAACCATGATACAATTCGATCTCCCAAAAGAACAATCATCCATTATCAAAGTCATCGGTGTAGGCGGCGGAGGAAGCAACGCCGTAAATTACATGCACAGTCTTTGTATTGATGGAGTAGACTTTGTTGTTTGTAATACAGATGCACAGGCATTGGCATTGAGTAAAGTTCCCAATAAAGTGCAACTGGGGCCTTCTCTTACACAAGGATTGGGTGCAGGTGCCAATCCCGAGATTGGTAAACAGGCTACCCAAGAGAGTTTGGAAGAAATCAGAAGAATTCTGGAAGTCAATACCAAGATGGCTTTCATCACTGCTGGAATGGGCGGTGGTACTGGAACAGGTGGTGCTCCTATTGTTGCAAAAATTTGTAAAGAATTGGGCATTCTCACAGTGGGAATTGTAACCACACCGTTCTCTTACGAAGGGAAAAAACGTGCGGCTTATGCAGAGAATGGAATCATGGAATTGCGGAATCAGGTGGATACTTTGCTTGTTATCAGTAACGATAAGTTGAGACATCAATTCGGTAACCTCACCATGAGTGCTGCATTGTCTACTGCAGATAATGTGTTAGCAACTGCCGCAAAATGTATCACGGATGTAATCAATGCAACAGGACAAATCAATGTAGACTTTGCGGATGTTTGTACAGTTATGAGAAATGGCGGTGTTGCTATTTTGGGAAGTGCAAGGGCAAATGGAGAGAACAGGGCACACACCGCAATCGAACATGCATTGAATTCACCTTTATTGAACGACAACGACATCAAAGGTGCTAAATGGGTATTGATCAATATCAATTCCAGGACCGGAGATGCCGAATTTACAATGGACGAAGTAGAAACTATTCAGCAGTATTTGTTGACGCAGGCTGGTCCTGACACCGATGTAATCTTAGGGTTGGGTTACGACGAATCGTTGGGAGATGATATCAGTGTTACTATAATTGCTACGGGTTTTGAGCAAAAATCACCTTTTGGTGAAACCAAGCCTGTTGAAAATAAATCTACGCAGGAAGAAAAAATCATGTTCACACTCGATATTGCACCAAAGCCAATTGCTGAGCCTGTGAAATTGATCGTGGAAGAACCGGTAGTTGAACTCGATGAAGTACTCGAAGAAGAGAAGATAGAAGAAGTTGAAATAGCTGAAACAATTCCAACCCTTGAATTGGTAACAGAAGAGCAGGTCGAAGAAGAAAAAGTAATTGAAATTGTTTCCATAGAAGAAGAAAAGCCCATCGTTATAGAATTTGATCTGGGCGCAACTTCGTTGGCTGATCAAATTTCGGAAGAGCTTATCGAAGAGCCTCTCGCTGTTAAAGAGCCCTCTCAGGATGAAATAACCGCGATTAAAGAGGATATACTGGAGAGAACAACAGGCTTTCTAGTAAAACCCGCCATAATTTATGCGGAAGAAGTTGCTGAAGTACTTCCTATAAAGGCTGAGGAACCAGTGGTGGAAGCTCCTGCACCTGTAGTGGAAGAGACTATTATAGAGGAAATTGTTTCAGAAGTGGAAGAAGCACCTGTGTCAATTGTGCAATCGGTTGATGAAGTAAAAGAAGAAGAGGATATGATGCAAATTGTTTATCACGAAGAAATCGAGACTGTTGCACCATCACCGGTAGCTGTCGCCGAAGAACCAGTTATACCAATAGCTACTCAGGTAGACAGTCCCATGGCTGCCTTTGATGAAGCTGAAGCACAGAAACTTCGTGCAGCTGAACGGTTGTATAAACTGAGAAATCTGTCATTCAATTTCAATGCTGCAGATCCAAACAATGAATACGACAGTATTCCAGCCTATGTTAGACATAATCTACAGGTGCATAATACTACTCTGGCGTCTGTAGAAAAATTCTACTCCAGCTACTCGGTGGGAACGGATGAGCAAAACAATACGCAAATCAGTACCATCAATACCTTCCTGGAAGGAAAAAAGCCAGACTAATATCTGAATAACCAAAACGAATAGCCCCATAGTCTTATGGGGCTTTTTTATTTTATTCATATCATTGTTGATGTATTTTTGTACAAACCTTACAAATGCCAACCGTACTAATAACCGGGGGAACCGGAATGATTGGAACAGCACTCAGCAGGTTGTTGTTGCAGCAGGGATACGATGTTATCATTCTTTCAAGAAATCCAATCGAAACTGCTTCCAATTACAGAGCCTCTGCATTGCAAAATAGCTTTCGACCGAGTGGGAAAATATTTTATGCCCGTTGGGATACCGATAATATGTACATCGATGCCCAAGCCCTGGCACAAGCAGATTATATTGTACACTTGGCAGGGGAGGGAGTTGCAAAAAAAAGGTGGACTAAAAAACGAAAAGAAGAAATCAGAAAAAGTAGAACGCAAACAAGTGAATTACTTTTTCAGGCACTCTCCAATCAACCAAATAAAGTGAAAGCAATTATCAGTGCTTCTGCTATTGGGTGGTACGGCGAAGACAAAGGAACGCCGTTTGTAGAAACAGATCCTGCTTCACACGACTTTTTGGGCGAAACATGCAAAGCATGGGAAGAGAGTATTGAGAAAGTTACTTCTCTTGGAAAGCGTCTTGTAAAATACAGACTGGGATTGGCTTTGAGCAATGAAGGCGGAGCATTGGCGGAATTCAAAAAGCCTGCACGATTGGGCGTTGCTGCCATTTTAGGATCAGGAAATCAAGTATATAGTTGGATTCATATCGATGATTTGTGCAGGGCATTTGTGCATGCGATTGAAACAAACGAGATGAATGGCGTCTATAACTTGGTTGCCCCAGAACCCGTTACCAACAAGGACATGACGCTTGGTGTTGCAAGATCAATGAACGGTAATTTCTACATCCCTTTTAAAGTACCTTCTTTTCTGCTACAAATTATTTTAGGAGAAATGAGTGTAGAGGTATTAAAAAGTGCAACAGTGGATGCTACCAAAATTCAATCTACTGGATTTACTTTCATCTATAGAAATATTCAATCTGCATTAAAGCATCTTATTGGCTAAACAGTGGAGAGGATGGTTTGAAATGCATCAATCTCTAGACTGTATTTCTTTCCAATTTGAACAGCAACATTTTCTTTCTCGTGGCTGATGGGGAAGCCGAAGCAAGTAGGATAATCAAATTCCTTAATATTCTCGAATATAATTTCATTGGCGTCTTTACCAAAAGGTCTGTCAGTGTCTTTGCAATCGGTAAAGCCACCTACAATCAATCCTTTTAGCTTTTGCAACTTTCCACTTCTTTTTAGTTGCAGCATCATTCTATCAATGTTGTAAAGTTGCTCGCCAACATCCTCCAAGAATAAAATTTTACCATTTGTATTGATTTCGGCATTTGTACCAATACCGTGTGCCAATAAACATAGGTTGCCTCCAACAACAGGGGCAGTTATTCTGCCGGTATTGTTCAAAGGATGGTAGTTGCATTGGTATACAGTTGGTTTTCCTTCGAGTACATCTTTTAATGATAGAGTGTAGGCGTTTTCTCCTTTGTCGTTATTGAAAGCACCTGCCATCGGGCCGTGAATACTCGAAACATTCAACGTTTTTTGAAGATACCCATGTAAAATCGTGATGTCGCTGAAACCGACTATCCATTTGGGGTGTTTTAGGAATTTGGTGAAATTGATTTGATCCAAAATTCTACTGGTACCATAACCACCTCGTCCAAAAATGATGGCATGGATATTTTTATCGTCGAGCATCAATTGCAAGTCATTCAATCTTTCCTCGTCGGTTCCGGAAAAATAGTTTTTTGATCTGCCGCCCACTGTTTTTCCAATTACTACTTTGTAGCCCCATTTTTTTAATGTGGCAATGCATTGCTTTGTTTTTTCCTTGGGCATATAGCCAGCGGGACAAACTACGCCGATGGTATCGCCAGGTTGCAAATAAGGGGGCATCTTCATAGCGTAAATGTAAAATCAATTATGTAAAATCGATCAGATCCTTTCAGCACATTTAACTATTTTTGCAACTACGTTCAATTCTACCCATGCACCCCAAAAGATATCTGGTAACATCAGCACTTCCTTATGCGAATGGACTCAAACATGTTGGTCATTTGGCGGGTGCATATATACCAGCAGACATATATGTTCGCTATCTAAGAGCCCAGCAGCGCGATGTTGTTTTTGTCTGCGGAAGCGATGAGCACGGTACAGCCATTCCCATTCAAGCAATGAAGGAAGGTTCTACCGCACAACAGATTATCGATAAATATCATCAAGCGATGAAGGAAGACTTCGCTGATCTCGGCATCAGCTTCGATATTTATCATCGAACTTCGGATCCATTGCATCACGAAACTGCCCAAGAGTTCTTTACGTATTTGCACGAACGGAATGAATTGGAAACCAAAGAAACCGAGCAGTATTATGATGAGGCTTCCCATACTTTTTTGGCTGATCGTTATATAAAAGGAACCTGCCCTCATTGCAAAAGTGATCGGGCTTTTGGTGATCAATGCGAATCCTGTGGAACTGCATTGAGTCCCGATGAACTCATCAATCCAGTGAGTACCATCAGCGGTAATACACCTGTTAAAAGAAAAACTACCCATTGGTATTTGCCGTTGGCAAAACACGAAGCTTTTTTAAGAGAATGGATTTTAGAGCAGCACAAGGATGATTGGCGAACTTCTGTAGTGGGGCAATGTAAAAGTTGGATTGATGGCGGATTGCAATCTCGTGCCGTTACCCGCGATTTAGATTGGGGAATCAAAGTGCCAATGAAAGATGCGGATGGAAAAGTGCTTTATGTTTGGTTTGATGCTCCAATTGGATATATTTCAGCTACGAAGCAATGGGCGATTGATCAACAAAAAGACTGGAAACCTTATTGGTACGATAACGATACACAGCTGGTGCATTTCATCGGCAAGGATAATATTGTATTTCATTGCATCATCTTTCCTGTGATGCTCAAACTTCATGGAAATATTCTTCCAACAAATGTTCCGGCAAATGAATTTTTAAATCTGGAAGGCGATAAAATGAGTACCAGTCGTAACTGGAAACTCGAGATGCGTGATTTTATAACCGACTTTGTAAAAAAAGAAAACGGTGGAGATCAATGTGTAGATATGCTTCGGTACTACTTAACCCAAATTGCTCCAGAGTCCAAAGACAGCGAATTTACCTGGAAAGGATTTCAAGATGCTGTCAATAACGAGTTGGTAGCAGTATTTGGAAATTTTGTCAACCGCACCTTTGTATTGATGCATAAATTATGCGGTGGTAAAGTTCCAGTCTACCATCCCGATTTTGAAGACAATACAGACAGGCAATTGAGGCAGGATATTCAGGAGGCAAAAGTAAAAGTGGAGACAGCCATTGAGCAATATAAATTTCGAGAGGCGCTCTTTGAAGTAATCGATCTTGCAAGAAAGGGAAATAAATACATGCAGGAAAAGGAGCCATGGATCAAAGTGAAAACACTTCAAGAAGATCCATCTCAACAGCAATCAATTGATAATTGCTTACACAATTGTTTGCAGCTTACTGCAAACCTTTCTATTTTGATTCACCCTTTCTTGCCCTCCACTGCTTTAAAGATGTGTAAAATGATGAAGTTAGTGGAGAAAGTCTTGGACTGGTCCAATGCAGGTAACTTAAAACTGCTCAGTGTTGGCTATTCTTTACGTGAACCTCAATTGTTGTTTAGAAAAATAGACGACGAAGAAATTGAGGCACAAATTCAAAAATTAAAATCAGCTGCTATGCAGTCTTCCGAACAATCTACAGATCAACCAGTATCAACCTATTTACCCCTCAAGCCTGAAATCTCCATCGATGATTTTGGAAAAATAGATTTGCGTACCGGTGTTATCTTGTCCGCACAAAAGGTTCCCAAAGCAGATAAACTGTTGCAACTAGAAGTTGATCTAGGGTTTGAAAAACGTACAATTCTTTCAGGGATAGCTATGCATTTTTCACCCGAAGATATTATTGGTAAGCAAGTGATTGTTGTTGCCAACCTTGCTCCACGAAAAATGCGTGGTATTGATAGCAATGGTATGATTCTTATGGCAGAAGACCTCAATGGAACCCTTCATTTTGCGAGTGCGGGTGATGTAGCAACAGGTGGTTGGAAAGTTTCATAAGCAACCATTTTTTTCGATTATTTCCATTTTAAAAAAATGTAACTTTAAGCGAAGGCGATAACGCCTTGCTGCATGAATATTTTGTGCATACATACCACAATTAACTTCTGAAAATGAAGCCCCAAATTAAAAAAGTTGCCGTACTAGGAAGCGGGGTCATGGGATCTCGCATTGCTTGTCATTTTGCAAACATCGGAATACCTGTTTTACTATTGGATATTACTTCCCCCGATGCAAAACCCGAAGACAAGAAAGCGATAAAAGATAAATTGGTGAACGCTGCATTACAAGCTGCCATAAAATCCAATCCATCCCCCATTTATACAAAAGACGTCGTTAAGTTAATCACTACTGGAAATTTCGACGACGATCTTTCAAAAATCAATCAGTGTGATTGGATTCTTGAAGTGGTAGTTGAACGGTTGGATATCAAAAAACAATTGTACGATCGAGTAGAGAAGCATCGTAAGCCCGGTACCATCATTACTTCCAATACTTCTGGAATTCCAATTCATTTAATGGCCGAAGGTCGATCTGAAGATTTTCAACAACATTTTTGCGGAGCACATTTTTTCAATCCTCCTCGCTATCTCCGTTTATTGGAAATCATTCCTACTTCTTATACCCAACAGTGGGTAGTTGATTTTTTGATGCAATACGGCGATTTGTATTTAGGTAAGACTACGGTGCTTTGTAAAGACACTCCTGGATTTATTGCAAATAGAATTGGCATATTCGGTATTATGTCGCTCTTGCAAACAATGGAAAAAATGAATCTTTCCATAGACGAGGTAGATGCATTAACAGGCCCCGTCATTGGCCGACCAAAATCTGCCACCTTCCGTACTGCTGATGTCGTAGGTATTGATACTATGGTGCATGTAGCAAAAGGGCTCTATGAAAATTGTCCCTCGGATGAAGCGAGAGAGGTTTTTACAATTCCATCCTGGCTTCAACAGATCAACGACAATAAATGGTTGGGAGATAAAACAGGACAAGGTTTTTTCAAGAAGACGAAGAACACAGCAGGGGAGAAAGAAATACTCACACTCGATTTGAAAACAATGGAGTATGGGCCACGAAAAAAATCAAAGTTTGCAACCATCGATGCTGCGAAACCTATCGATGACTTGCACACTCGCTTGAAGATGCTTTGCGCAGCACCTGATAAAGTGGGAGATTTTTACCGCCAATTCCACTACAAACTTTTTTCCTACATCTCTCATCGTGTACCCGAAATATCTGATACCCTTTTTAGTATCGATAATGCAATGATGACGGGTTTCGGATGGGAAATAGGTGCTTTTGAATCATGGGATCTTTTGGGTGTGGAAAGAACAGTGGCAGAGATGAAAAAAGCAGGATTTGCTGTGGCCGGATGGGTAGACGAAATGCTTGCTGCTGGAATCAAATCATTTTTTACCGTTAAAGATGGTAAACGTTTTGCATACTCTCCGATAACAAAAAGCATGCAAACAGTCTATGCGTCCGGGCAAGAAGATGCATTCATAGTAATGAAACATTTTGAAGGACAGACAGTATGGAAGAACAGCGCTTGCAGAACATATCACCTGGGCGAGGATGTCCTAGGACTGGAATGGTATACTAAAATGGGAAGTATTGGAGGAGAAGTATTGGAAGGAATACAAAAAAGTATCTCACTCGCTGAAGACAAATACAAAGGATTGGTAATCGGAAATTCGGGAAATAATTTTTCTGCCGGAGCGAACGTTGGAATGATTTTTATGCTTGCTATCGAACAAGAGTACGATGAGCTCGACATGGCCATCAGGATGTTTCAAAACACTATGATGCGGGCAAGGTATTCTGCTATTCCTGTTGTAGTTGCTCCACATGCATTGTCACTTGGAGGTGCATGCGAACTGAGTTTACACTCAGATAAAATTTGTGCTGCAGCTGAAACATATATCGGATTGGTAGAACTGGGTGTTGGATTGATTCCGGGCGGCGGAGGTTCCAAAGAGTTTACTTTGAGAGCAGCCGATGAAATGCACGAAGACGAACCGGAAAATATTACATTAAAAAACAGATTCATTACGGTAGCTACTGCCAAAGTAGCCACCTCTGCAAAAGAGGGATATCAATTGGGAATTTTACGTAAAGGGCAGGATGAAGTGGTAATGAATCAGGATAGAAGAATCAGCGAAGCAAAAAAGTCTGTTGTTGAAATGTATAATAGTGGATACGTAATGCCTCAACCACGTAGTGATATCAAAGTGTTAGGAAGAACCGGTCTCGGTGCATTGATTGCCGGTGTTCACGTAATGGAACAGGGTGGATATGCTACTGCCCATGATGCATTGGTTGCCAGAAAATTGGCCTATGTTATGTGCGGAGGAGACATCAGCGAACCTACCCTGGTCTCTGAGCAATATTTGCTTGATCTTGAACGGGAAGCATTCCTTAGTTTATGCGGCGAAAAAAAGACCTTAGAGCGCATCCAAAGTGTTCTAAAAGGCGGTAAGCCAGTCCGCAACTAATTCAATATTTGCTGTATATTTAATGTCTTCAAAATTTATCTCATGAAACAGATTTTTCTGCTAGTAGCATCCCTATTTTTTTTCTCCGCAACTTTTTCTCAAAAAAGTAAAGCGGTTGCATCCACTCCACCTAAACCCTCGGTATATGACCCAAGTCTACTTGGGAATGTGAAGTATCGACTGCTCGGCCCTTTCAGAGGTGGAAGAAGTGGCGCAGTTGCTGGAAGTTATAAATCAAAAAACACTTTCTACTTTGGTGCAACAGGTGGCGGAGTATGGAAAACCACTGATGGCGGCAGCAATTGGAAAAACATCACCGATAAATATTTTGGTGGAACCATCGGTGCAGTTGAGGTAGCACCTTCCAATGAAAATATCCTCTATGTTGGAGAAGGCGAAAATACCATGCGTGGTAACGTAGCCGAAGGGTTTGGCGGCATGTGGAAATCTGAAGACGGCGGTAAAAGCTGGAAGAATATCGGACTAAAAGATACACGTCACATCACTAATATTATCATTCACCCAACCGATCCCAATACTGTTTGGGCAGGTGTAATGGGACATCTATTCGGTCCCGGAACAGAAAGAGGTGTTTTCAAAACCACTGACGGTGGTAAAACTTGGAAAAAAGTATTGTATGTAAATGACCAAACGGGTTGTGCTGACTTGGTTATGGAGCCCGGGAATCCTACAGTGCTGTATGCTGGTACCTGGAGACTTATCCGCACTCCTTACAGTTTGGAAAGCGGTGGGGAAGGATCTGGGCTATGGAAAAGTACTGACGGTGGTGAAACATGGAATAATATAAGTACATCAAAAGGTCTTCCAAAAGGTGTTTGGGGAATTGTGGGCGTAGCAGTTGCACCTTCCAATGTAGACAAAGTATATGCATTGGTTGAAAATGAAAAAGGCGGATTATTTGTAAGTAACGACGGAGGACAGACCTGGTCGTTGCAAAGCAGCGATAACAATATTCGTCAACGTGCATGGTACTACTCTAAAATATTTGTAGATCCCAAGAACGAGAATTTGATTTATTGTCCAAACGTGAACTTCCTCAAAAGTAGAGATGGCGGTAAAACATTCCAGACCCTTAGAACTCCTCACGGCGACCACCATGATTTATGGATTGATCCTGAAGATGGAAAGAGAATGATCGTTGCAGATGATGGAGGAGCTCAGGTGAGTTTCGATGAGGGAAATAATTGGAGTTCCTACATGAATCAACCCACTTCACAAATTTATCGTGTAAGTACTGATAATTCGTTCCCATACCGTGTGTTGGGAGCTCAACAAGATAATTCAACTATTCGTATCAAATCTGCTACCTACGGCTCGTACATCACAGAACAAGATTGGGATGTTACGGCAGGAGCAGAGAGTGGATACGTGGTAGCTGATCCATTGAATCCGGACGTTGTATACGGTGGTAACTATGGAGGTTATCTTTCTCGATTGGATCATCGCACCGGCGAAAACAGAAATGTTTCCGTATGGCCAGACAATCCAATGGGTGCAGGTGCAGATGTTCAGAAGTTCAGATTCCAATGGAATTTCCCAACATTTTTCTCCCCTCATAATCCTAAGAAGCTATACTGTGCAGGCAATGCATTGTTTGTTACCGAAAACGAGGGAGCTACATGGCGCCAAATTTCACCAGATCTAACGACGAACGATAAATCCAAGCAAGTTTCAAGCGGTGGCCCCATAACCAAAGACAATACCTCTGTAGAATACTATTGTACCATTTTTACTGCTGCTGAAAGTTCAGTTGAAAAAGATCTTTTATGGACAGGCAGCGACGATGGGTTGGTATTCGTTAGTAAAGACGGTGGTGGAAATTGGAGCAATGTTACACCCAAGGATTCTCCAAAATGGATGATGTGGAATGCCATTGAAGTTGATCCTTTCAAAAAAGGTGCTGCTTACATTGTAGGTACTCGTTATAAGTTGGATGATTATACACCCTATATCTACAAAACAGAAGATTATGGTCAAACATGGAAATTGATTACATCTGGCATCGAATCTCATCACTTTACACGCGTCGTGAGAGCAGATCATAAGCGCCCTGGATTATTGTATGCTGGAACAGAATATGGAATGTACATCAGTTACAATGATGGTGCATCTTGGCAGTCATTCCAGTTGAATTTACCAATGGTGCCTATCACAGATTTGACGATTAAAAACAATGACCTCGTTGTGGCAACACAGGGAAGGGCTTTTTGGGTGATAGACGATCTTTCGCAAATTCAGCAAATGGATCCTTCTATCAAATCAAAATCATTGCATGTATTTTCGGCAAATCCTTCTTATCGCATTCCTCCTGTTGTTAGTAGATGGGGTGCATCGGTAAGTGCTCCTGCCAATGTTGCAATGAATCCAAACAAAGGAGCCGTGATTAATTTCTATGCAGGCGCAGTTACAGACAGTAGCACTGCAAGTGTTGCGGTATACGATGCAAAGGGAAAATTGATCAGTAGAACAACAACGGAATCAAAATCCAATCCAATAAAGTTGTCTAAAGGAAACAATCAATTTGTTTGGGATATGCAATATGCAGCAACTGATAAGATTGATGATTTGATTTTATGGACAGGCGTTCCAGGCAATATCACAGCGATTCCTGGAAACTACAAGGCAGTTGTTCGAGTGGATAAAGACTCAGCAGAAGTACCTTTTACATTATTGGCAGATCCCAACTATGCATGTTCTCAAGCTGATTATGAAGCACAGTTGGATTTCTTATTAAAGGTGCAAGGTAAATTCAATGAAACCATGAAGGCGATCAAAGACATTCGACAAGCAAGGAGCCAAATGCAGGATTTTGTTTCAAAACAAGGCGCTTCATGTCCAAAAGAGTTGAAGCAATTGTCGGAAGATCTCTCCAAGCAATTGACCGCTGTTGAAGAGAAGTTACACCAAACAAAAGCAAAAAGTGGCCAGGATGTATTGAACTTTCCTATTCGATTGGATGATAAATTAGGAGGTGTGTTTGATATGGCTGCCAGCGGCAACATGGCACCAAGCAAAGGAGCAATTGAGGTATTTGCAGAATTGTCTGGTCAAGTAGACGAGCAAATAACAAAGCTCAAATCCATTCTTACAAATGGATTGAGCTCTTTTAATAAAATGATTACAGAAAAAGGATTGCCTGTAGTAGTAGTGAAATAACCAAACGCTATTTCATTACAGGTCTAACTCCTGTAGTAGCCCCACCATTCAACGTAATGTCGTGGGGCTTATTATTTTTCCATGCACCCCTTGTGAAATCTGGAACATCAACCGATGAGGATCTTTTCTTCAAGGATGCTTCACTCAAGGGCCCTACTGCACTCCAGGAAGCTGCGTCGTATACATCTTGATCCAACGGCAATCCATTTCTCAAACAGTCAATCAACCTCCAGTCCATGATGAAATCCATACCCCCGTGTCCACCAACATTTTTCGCAATTTCACCTATGTGCTTCACAATTGGCAGAGTGTATTTTTCTTGTGCCTGCTTTAGTTCTTCGGGTTTCATCCAGCCATGACCGAGAGCAATGCGCTCGGGGCCAGGCCATTTTTGTGCAGCACCTTTGGTGCCACTTACCAAGTGTATTCTCGAATATGGTCGAATGGTTGAAACATCGTGTTGTACCATCAGCGTCTTGCCGAAATTGGTTTTGATGACCGTGGTATTCATATTCCCCCTGTAGTTCTTATTTGCATAAGGCTTAAAAAAATCATCCTTAGCAGCCAATTCATTCGCCATGTTGCCCATGGTAAAATCATTGGTACTCATACTAATTAGGTAATCAAATTTATCTCCACGGTTGATACTCATGCATTGTGCAATTGGTCCAAGTCCGTGTGTTGGATAGAGACTTCCATTACGGGTCATGTTCTCCTTCAATCTCCACATGTCTGCGTATCCGTTTTTATCAAAAAGGTAATCTTTGGTCAAATCATGGATGTAAGCACCCTCTGCATGTACCAGCTCTCCAAACAATCCATTTCTTGCCATATTGAGTGTGAGCAATTCAAAGAAATCGTAACAACAATTCTCAAGCATCATCATGTGCTTGCGTGTTTTTTCGGAAGTTTCTACCAGTTCCCAGCATTCGTCAATGGTTTTTGCTGCTGGAACTTCGGAGGCAGCATGCTTGCCATTTTTCATTGCATAAACAGAAATGGGTGTATGCAAATGCCAGGGGGTAGTTACATATACAAGATCAATATCATTTGATTCGCACAGTGCTTTCCATCCTTCTTCTCCCGAATATGCTTTTGCTGCGGGCAATCCCTTTTTAGTAAGGATATTTTGGGCTTTATCTACTCTGTCGGAATATTTATCACAAAGCGCCCTTACCTCTACACCCTCAATATAACTTAGTCGGTCTACTGCACCCGGACCTCTTTGTCCAAGCCCCACAACTCCAACTCTAACAGTTGAAAGTTTAGGTGCTGCGAATCCACACATATTGAATGTTTTCGGCCCTTTGGGATCTGCAGCTAGACTTGCTTCTGTTCCAAGCGAAGTTGCCAATGCACCAGTGCTTAATGTGATGTTTTTTAAGAAGGATCTTCTATTGCTTGACATATGGTTGATTTATTCATGAAGATAATGAACTTACCATAAATAGATCAATACCCCAAGATCATAAATTCAGCCAATAGTTCATTTTAAAGACCAACGCCCTGTTCTTGTTTTTCATAAATGGATCTGTGTAGTAGTTGTCGGTGTAAACAATGAAGATATCGCTCATCGGCTTGTATCTCCATTGCAACCTAGAATTGATATTGAAGTTGTTTCGTTGATTATTGTACTGTAGGAAGGTTGTCCAAAATATATTATTGGTAAAGTTGATTTCAATTTTTGGTGCGATCAGGAAGAGGTTGCTTTTGCCATATACCTCAGGAAATGTAAGCTTGCTCTCTTGAATAGTAAAGCCAAAGTTTCCAAAGGGTTGCACTCGGTAATTGACACCAAATTCTGCTCTTAAAACTTTTCCATTAAAAAACTGCCCCATTCCTATTCCAGCAGAATAAAAAAACTTTTTACGTACATCAGAACTGTACAGGAATCCACCCGAAAGATTTTTATAAATGCCAGGAGGTATTGGTTTTTTATCGGTGAAGCTCGTATAGTACTGCAAGTGGTTTTCAATATTCGTCATTTTTAATGCAAGCGTAGAGGTATTT
Source organism: Chitinophagales bacterium (assembly GCA_030832645.1). Taxonomy (GTDB): domain Bacteria; phylum Bacteroidota; class Bacteroidia; order Chitinophagales; family Chitinophagaceae; genus Pollutibacter. The sequence goes on from JAURIR010000002.1 coordinate 36,698, forward strand.
TTTGCATTGAAAAGGATTGTGAAATCGTTGTTCAATTCGTTTAGCGTATTGTCTCTGTTGAATATGCCGATGTTTTCAAGAGAAAAAGAAGCCTGATTAAATGGACCTTTCTTAAAAAATGCAGTGTATTTTACTTGTCCGTAAAATTGTTTGAACCCTTTGCGTATGATGGTATCCAATAATGCATCATAATTATTGATCCTGCTGATGAATCCCATGTCTGCATAGTAATCATCCGTAATACTGCTGTAGTCAATGATTGTTGTAAACTTTCTTTCAATATATCCTCCTCCCACTGCAGAATAAAACTGTGGTGTATTGATTTGTTCTTTAAAGCTGGCATGGTAGCTCGACCATGCATTCCACTTACCAGACATATCCACATAATTGTAATCAATACCAGTATTCCTTCCGTATTTATCCATGGAAGAAAAATTTTTGTGGTGTTGATCTTCTCTGGCAGTTCTGTCAAAGTAATATGCTTTGAGTACAGAACGTTTTTGAACTTGCTGATTGATTGATACTGCCGTATAGCTTTGTCCGGCAGTTTCATCTTGAGCCTGTGTCTGCATGTTCATAATCCCTATCCTTGTTCTCTTGCTGAGGTTTCCACTTATTCTGGCACCTCCGAGAATAGGAATCTTGTTGCCGTTCTTATCCAGGCCAATGGTTCGTGAATAAAACGGACGAATGGGCGGAATGCCATAATTAGAGAAAAGATCTGCGTTTTCAAGAAAAAATGTTCTTCTCTCCGGAAAGAAAATATCAAATCGAGTTAGGTTGGTTACTTGTTTATCTACATCCACTTGCGAAAAATCAGGATTTACCGTTACATCCAGATTTATTGAGGAGGTGAGACCAACTTTTGCATCAAAGCCTGCGTTGCCTTTAGCAATTGTTCCAACATTTTCTTCTTTATTGGATCCAACCGAACCGGTTGTATATGGTATGAAGGATACGGGCGTATGTGCATTGGTGGGAGATTGATCCCATAACATGGCTCCTGTGTAGCCAAAATCATAAAAGGGAAAATTGATAGGCATGTCCGTCCAGGTAGAATATTCATTATTCTTTAAATCTGATCGGAATAAATTCAAACCCCAAATTTTTTTACCTTCTTTGAATCGGAGAGTGCTGAATGGAATAGCTATTTCTGCAATCCAATAATCTTCGTGACGTGAAGTGGCGGAAATCCACTTATTATCCCAACTGAAATTCATTTCTTCAAATCCAGAATTTGCAGTGACCAGATCTTCGGTTTGAACATTGTAGGGGTTTACACTGAAAACAAAACCGTTTGTTCTTTGATTGACAGGATCAATGGCAATGCTAAATGCATCGCTTTCAAAAAATCCATTGTCTCTCTTGAGTGTTTGAATAACATAATAATTGGTATCCATTGCCTTCACTCCAAAGTATAAATACTTTTCATCGTAGGTTATTTTTACGATGGTTTGTTTTTTAGGCCTGCCAATATCGATTGGGCGTTTTAAGTGAAAGTCTTTTGCCTCTCCTGCTTTGCTCCATGCATCTTCCTCTAAAACACCGTCTACTTTGATGGGGGAAGTTGCTTTGCTAATGTGAACCTGAAATTGTTCTTGAAATTTAGATGGATCTTGTGCTTGGAGTAGACAAGTCGGGAAGATAACTAACAGGGAAAGGATGTATGTTCTCATATAAACTGCCGCAAAATTCGTATTTCTCCGGCACTATGACAGAATGTTTTTTTAGACGCATAAAATTGATGATGGATGGCCTGCTTTTATTAACTTGAAGGATGCTATATCGATTTGCTTGGGTGCTGATGTGGGTCACTTTCAAAATTTATTTTCGAAGGATTGATGTCATTGGTTTAGAGCGTTTACAATCCGATAAGCCATATATATTGATCGCAAACCATCCTGCTTCTTTTTTAGATGCAATGGTGTTGGCGGTATTTTTAAAGAGGGATGTCCATTTTTATGTACGAGGAGATATTTTTCATCACCCTGTTGTTTACTGGATTTTAACCCAACTTCACATGATACCTATTTTCGGTAGAGAACATGGTATGGAGCATGTCGGGAAAAACTACAGCACCTTTGAACGTGGGAAAAAGCTGCTTCGTGCAGGAGATCTTTTGCTGATTTTTCCGGAAGGGTTTAGTCGACTTTCCAAAAAGATAGAACCACTCAAAAAAGGAGCTGCAAGGGTTGCATTGCAAACAGCTTTTGAACACGAAGGAGTGAAAGATCTTACTATTCAAACCATTGCCATCAATTATTCTCATCACGGAGTGCGATCTGATCTATTCATACGACTCGGAGAAAATTTTTCTTTGGTACCTTATAAAAACCTCTACGAAGAATCTCCAGCAAGAGCAGTTACTGAATTAACCCACGATATACTTCCATATTTTGAAAGAAATATTATTCATATTCAATCCTCAAACAGAACATTGGTCGCCGAGAAGATCATTTCATTCATTTACAATGATTATTTGGAAGATACTGAATCGTTTTTTGATGCTGCAAGGGCTGTATGTAAAAAAATTGATGATAAAATCGATAGTGAGTACGACGCATATGTTACTCGCCTCAACCAATACAATGCAATGTTGAATAGTCATGGTATAATGGATAGGAGTCTTTCTAAAAATAAGATTCAACATAGCATGACGATCTTGAATTTATTATTGACAATTGAAATCTATGTAGTAGGTAAAGCATTTTGGTACCTACCAGGGCTTATTACAAAATGGATAGCAGATAAAACTGTAACAAGAATTGACTTTTATACCAGTGTCACTTCCGGCGTTATGGCGTTTGTTTCCCTGTTTTGGTGGTTGTTTTGGATGGTAGTTGTATTCAATTGGAATTTTATCGAATTGAAAGCCATATTAATTCTCATGCCATTCTTCGCATATCTTACCATGCGATGGGAATATGATTTTGTAGATATAAAATCTGATTTCAGATTCAAAAAATTAAGTCAAGAGCAGCCTGTATTGGTCAATGAATTAGAGAAACTGCGCAACCAGTTGTTGGCTTAGTCGTTGTCTAATAAATCCGGACGCTTTTCTTTTGTTCTTTCTACTGCTTGATCGTATCTCCACTCTTCAATTTTCTTATGATCACCACTCAATAGTACAGAAGGTACCTTCCAGGTGCGAAATTCTTCTGGACGGGTATAGACAGGTGGGGCGAGAAGATTGTCTTGGAAAGAATCAAAAAGTGCGGAGGTTTCATCGTTCAAAACTCCCGGAATCAATCTTCCGATTGCATCAACTATTACTGCTGCCGCAAGCTCTCCGCCGCTCAACACATAATCTCCAATGGAAATTTCTCTTGTAATAAAATGGTCCCTAATTCGCTGGTCGATTCCCTTGTAATGACCGCATATGAACAAGATGGATTTTTTCAGCGATAAATTGTTGGCTATAGATTGATTAAATTTTTCTCCATCTGGAGTCAGATAGATGATCTCATCAAAGGAATGTTTGTTATTTAATTCTTCAATTGCATTTACGAGTGGTTCGCACATCATCACCATTCCTGCACCTCCACCAAATTGGTAGTCATCAACCATACCGTGTTCGTTCACTGCCCATTTCCGCAGGTTGTGGAGGGTGATGTGAAGCAACCCTTTTTCCGAAGCTCTTTTCATAATCGAATGCGAAAAAGGACTCTCCAGTAATTCGGGTACAACACTGATGATGTGAATATTCATACTACAAAGGTATACTCAAAAATCTTCTGTGAAATCGTCGAGGTCTCTCCTCTCTTTTTTTGTAGGTCTTCCAATTTTTGAAAGCCGCTTGCCAGAATAGAAGCTGGCTGCTTGAAAAGCAATTCTCTCTTGTTCTTCAGGCGGAGTAAGGTCTTCATAACATGCAACGGCCTCTTTGTATTGCACTCTTTTCGGGAGTAACCCCAGTACTTTGATTGTCCACTTTTTTTCCTCGGTTTTTATTTCATACACATCGCTCAACTTTACGACCCGTGATGCTTTCACCGATTCGCCATTCATTTTTACTCTTCCCTTTTCACACGCGGTTGAAGCTGCAGACCTGGTCTTGAATAGACGAATGGCCCATAAATATTTATCCAAACGAAGTTTCTCCTTTTCCATTGTTATTTGCTTAGTTCAGCAAAGTATTCATGAAAGTAGGGGATGGTCTCAATACCCTTATAAAAATTTGCAATGTCGTATTTCTCGTTGGGTGAATGGAGATTGTCGCTATCCAAACCAAATCCCATGAAAACAATTTTTACTCCTAGTTCTTTTTCAAAAAGTGCACAGATGGGAATGCTTCCACCTTCTCTGACGGGTATTGGCTCCCTACCAAAAGATTTTTCAATAGCTTTTGCCGCGGCTTTGTACGCAATGGAGTCAAGCGGAGTCAGATAGGGTTCTCCTCCGTGGTGTTCAGTAGCTTTCACTGTTACACCTGCCGGAGCAATTTTTTTGAAGTATTCTAGCAACAGAGAAGTAATTTTTTGAGAGGATTGATTCGGCACCAATCGTGCTGATATTTTAGCAGTAGCTTTCGATGGCAAAACAGTTTTTGAACCCTCGCCAGTGTAACCTCCCCAAATTCCATTTACTTCAAGTGTTGGGCGAATACCCGTTCTCTCCTTTGTGCTATATCCTTTTTCTCCATATAGTGCAGGGATGCCTAAATCCTTTTTATACTCTTCTTCATCCAATGGGGCCTTAGCAAACATGGCTCTTTCTGCTGGAGTAGCCTCCAGAACATCGTCGTAGAATCCAGGTATGGTGATATGGTTATTTTCGTCGTGGCAGGAAGCAATCATTTTTGCAAGAACTGTTGCAGGATTCGCAACTGCACCGCCGTATACACCACTGTGCAAATCTCTGTTAGGGCCAGTAACTTCTACTTCTATGTAACTGAGTCCACGCATACCCGAAGCAATCGATGGAGTTTCCAAACTGATCATAGCGGTATCGCTGATCAGAATGACATCGGATTTCAGTAATGTTTTGTTTGCTGAAACAAATTTTGCAAGGTTGGGTGATCCGATTTCTTCTTCTCCTTCAATACAATATTTAATATTTGTTTTTAACGCGTTGTTGTTAGACATCACCTCAAGCGCTTTAATATGCATGAAGAACTGTCCTTTGTCGTCGCATGCTCCTCTTGCAAAAATTTTTCCGTCTCTGATGGTTGGTTCAAACGGTTTACTGTGCCATAACTCCAATGGATCAGCAGGCTGCACATCGTAATGACCATAAACCAGCACAGTGGGGAGGGCGGGGTCAATGATTTTTTCTGCATATACAATAGGATGACCATCCGTTGAATAGACTTCTGCTCGAGTCGCACCTGCTTTTAGCAAGCTGTCTTTTACTGCATTTGCGCAGATCAACATGTCGTCTTTGTGTTTGCTGTCTGCACTGATCGAAGGGATGCGAAGCAAATCAAGTAACTCATTCAGAAATCTGTCGCTGTTTTTATTTATATATGCTTTCATACCGGCATTTTGTATGTGTAAATAGTACACATTATTTATTCAAAATTTTTACTAAAAAATTTAATTAAGTGAAAAACCTCGTTATATTTGGTCCACGATTGCGTGTCATATTCAGCCTTTGCTCATCCGTCAGGATATTGCAGAGGCTGATTTTTTTATCCCAATTTGATCATCCGCTCTTCTACAAATTTCCAGTTCACCAAATTAAACCAATTATTCACGTATTCAGCCCTTCTGTTCTGATACTTCAAATAGTATGCATGTTCCCACACATCCAAACCAAGCAAGGGTATTCCTTTGATAGGAGATACATCCATGAGTGGATTGTCTTGATTGGCGGTAGAGCCAATGGCTAATTTTTTATCAGCGGCAACAACAAGCCAAGCCCAGCCACTTCCAAATCTTGTGAGAGCAGCATCAGACATTTTTGACTTGAAGTTCTCGAAGCTGTTGAAGCTACTGATGATGGCTTGCTTCAAACCGCCTTCGTGCAAAGTAGATGTTCCAGGTTGCATACATTTCCAAAAAAGTTCATGGTTAAAATGTCCACCTCCGTTGTTGCGAAGTTTCGGGGAGTATTGAGAAATTTTTTTCATCGCTTCTTCCAACGAAATGTTTTCTCCTTTGAATTCTATAGCTGCCGCGTCATTTAAATTTTTGGTGTAGGTAGCCGCATGTTTGGTATAGTGAATTTCCATGGTCATGGCATCTATGTTCGGCTCCAGTGCATTGAATGCATAGGACAGTGGAGTTTGTGCAAAAGGGATGGGCTGTATTTCGTTTGCTTTTGTTTTGGGGCTTAGAACTGAGCCTATGCTCAATGCAATTCCTGCTTTTGCTGATTGTTGGATAAATTTTCTGCGAGGATGAGAAGTGTTCATAAAAATCATTTTAAGAAGTGAATGAAACGGTATCTTTTTTTCTAAGTGATCGGATTTTTCTAAATAACCTAAAATAAAATTCGTTGTTAAAGAGTTGGGAGTCGTTCATTGCTTTGTACACCAAAAAGAATCCAACGGGCAATAAGACCAAGCACGACAACCAGATACCCCAGAAGGGTGTCATGAATTCTTGGCGTACAAATTTTTCTCCAAACATATTCAAGAGATGAAAAATCAGGAAGAAAATTACGGCTACAACGAGGGGCATGCCCAATCCTCCTTTTCGAATGATTGATCCTAGCGGAGCACCAATCAAAAAGAGTACGATGCATGCAAACGAAAATGCAAATTTTTTATGCCAAGCAACATTGTACATTCTCTCATCGTACCCTCTTTGTTTATCATCATACGCTATCAAGTCGAGCGTATTCTTGACCATATTGATTTTATCTGCCGCTTTTGAATACACCATCGTCAAGGCAGAATCGGGTAAGGTATTTCCGTAGCTTGATGCTTTTGGCGGAATCTTTTTTAACGGGGTAATCTTCTGACCAACTTTTAAAAAAATGGGTAAGCTCGTGAAGTGAACGTTTACTTCTTTTTGCATTCTACTGCTCCTGATTTCTTTGAGTGTCTTTCCAATAGAGTCGGAAGCGTGTTGAAGCTGTTTTACATTCAACATATCGTAACTGCCTTTGAACAAGCTATCAGGTGTTTTCATCATGTTGAAGCTGCTCAGATCAAGTACCTTTTTATATTTCTTGAATCCTAGGCGATAATAATCTGTTGCAGCAGTATTGTAGGGCCCTTTTTCTTGGTAGCGCCATCCATTTTCCAGATCAAATTCCAAAAACTTTTTGTCTTCGCTTATTTGCATTTTTCCTTTTTCGGCAATGATGATATTGTCTTGAAGTGAAAATTGATTTTCGTAAATGATGATATTGCCAATGCCGTTTCCATCTTTTTCTTTTGTACCAACCTTGATAGAATATCCGGGTATCTTATCGTAAAAGATTCCTTCTTTTATATCAAAAGCTGGTTTCGCTACTCGAATATCATACAGCATTGTAGCGAATTTCAAATTGGCTACAGGCATTACGTAATTGGCAATTAGAAATGCAACGATACTGGTAAGAAAAGAAACAACCAAGACGGGGCGCATGAACCTCATCAATGATATTCCAGAAGACTTGATTGCAATCAATTCAAAACTTTCTCCCAAATTCCCAAAGGTCATGATGGAGGAGATCAAAATGGAGATGGGCAATGAGTAAGGGATGACGGTAGTAGAAACATATGCCGTCAATTTCATGATGTCAGTGAGAGCCAATCCTTTTCCCACCAAATCATCGATGTATTTCCAAAAGAATTGCATCACCAACACGAAGAGGGTGATGAAGAAGGTCGCAATAAATGGACCAATAAATGCTTTCAGTATTAATCTATCGAGTTTTTTGATCATGCTCAATTTCCCAACCTATGGAAGAGATCATGTACTTGAACATCCCAAAGACGGGTTTGATCTGCAATGTCTTTTTTTTCTGCAAAATCTTTGATCACTAATATGGTCTGTCCACTTACTTCTGTTTTCTCAATCACAAATTCAAAATATTCATTCTTGGGAGCATGCAGCCAACGGTAACGGATGAATTTATCCTGCTCTGCGCCCAATACTTCTGCTTTATCGGTTGAGCCATTCCAAGAAAAACTAAATATTGTGTCTCTTTCGTCTACGCGATCTGCAAACCATTCTTGCAAACCTGCTGGAGTTGAAAGAAATTCGTACAGGATGTTGGGGGAGCAACGTACAGGGTACTCAACGGAAAATAATTGTTTACTCATGCATTATTTAATTGAACTCTTTTCACAAATGATCTGTGCACCTTGCAATGATAGAAAAATATCGCAATTGAAAAAATATAATTTCATGTTTCTTTCCAACTTTTTCACCGTGATTATCCCCATGCAAGGAACTTGTTCGCAATCTAATGAATATCAGCACTTTAGTATGTAAATAGCCGTTCAGAATCATGCCAAACGACAATATTTAACAAATCCTTCCAATCACGCACTGTTTTTATCTGATAAGAAGTCTTTCCAAGCAGCTAAATTGAATGCTTAACTTTGCAAAAATGTTGAATCAGTGTTGTTTGTAAAAATCGAAAAACATGTTTGAGAATCTCAGTGAAAAGATCGCCTCGGCGTTTAAACAGATCAAAGGGGAAGGAAGGATTACCGACCTCAATATTGCAAATACAGTAAAAGATATTCGAAAGGCATTGTTGGATGCCGACGTGAATTTTAAAATTGCGAAAGAGTTCACCGATCGTGTAAAGGAAAAGGCAATCGGTCAAAAAGTATTAACCGCTGTCAGTCCCGGTCAATTGATGGTTAAGATCGTGCAAGACGAATTGACCGAGTTGATGGGAGGTGCTGCCAGCAGCTTTGATATAACAGGGAATCCCGCAATTATTCTTATTGCAGGTTTACAGGGCTCAGGTAAAACCACTTTCAGTGGTAAACTTGCTAATTATTTGAAGACAAAAAAAGGAAAATCTCCTTTGCTTGTAGCGGCCGATGTGTATCGTCCTGCTGCTGTAGACCAACTAAAAGTGTTGGGTGAACAAATTGGTATTGATGTCTACGCAGAGCCGGAAAATAAAAATCCAAAAGAAATTGCTGCTAATGCACTGAAGCAAGCAAAAGCATTGAATAAAAACGTGGTCATTGTTGACACTGCCGGTCGTTTGGCGATCGACGAGGAGATGATGAACGAGGTAGCAGGACTAAAATCGTTCTTGCAGCCGCAGGAGATACTTTTCGTTGTGGATGCTATGATTGGTCAAGATGCAGTGAATACTGCAAAGGCTTTCAACGACCGATTGGATTTTACAGGTGTTGTACTTACAAAATTAGACGGTGATACCAGGGGTGGTGCTGCTTTGTCTATCAAGTATACACTACAGAAACCGATCAAGTTTGCAAGTAGTGGAGAGAAAATGGAAACCCTGGATGTGTTTTATCCAGATAGGATGGCACAACGAATTTTGGGGATGGGCGACATTGCGACATTGGTTGAAAAAGCACAAGAGGAATTCGACGAAGAGCAGGCAAAAAAATTAGAAAAGAAAATCCGAAAGAATCAATTTGATTTTCAGGATTTCTTGGATCAATTACAGCAGATCAAAAAAATGGGGAATCTAAAAGATTTGATGGGAATGATCCCTGGTATGGGGAAGGCTATGAAGGATATCGACATCAGTGATGATGCGTTCAAAGGGGTGGAATCGATTATTAAATCCATGACTCCATACGAAAGATCCAATCCAGATAGCATCGATTTAAACAGGAAGAAAAGAATTGCCAAGGGATGCGGAAGAGACATGAACGAGGTCAATCAATTCTTCAAGCAGTTCGAACAAATGAAGTCGATGATGAAGAACATGAACAATATGCCTGCCTTGGGCAGAATGGGGAGAAGGTGATTTAAAGCATTAATTATCAGTGTTTTTTGTCATTTCATCGACAATACCTATCTTTGCGATCCGTTTTTAAATAATTATTGATCACCCACTAAAAATTTTTATTTTTTATGGCTGTTAAAATCCGACTCCAGCGTCATGGAAGCAAGAAGCGTCCATTTTATTTCATCGTAGTTGCTGACTCTCGCGCACCTCGCGACGGCAAATTCATCCAAAAGATTGGAACCTACAATCCCCTCACTCACCCTGCTACTGTATTGGTAGATCGCCAAAAAGCATTGGAGTGGTTGAGTAATGGTGCACAACCTACTGACACAGTGCGTAAAATTCTTTCTACCAAGGGAGTACTTTACTTAAAGCATTTGTTGCGTGGTGTAAGCTTGGGGTTGTTCGATCAAGAAACTGCCATGGCAAAATTTGAAGCCTGGCACCAAGAACAAGAATCAAAAATGAAAGCACGTCACGAAGCTGTTGCTAAAGAGCGCCGCCAGCGTCGTATGGAAGCTGCACAACCCCGACCTAAAAAAGCCGCTGCACCTGCACCAGCTCCTGAAGCCGATCAAGCTGAAGAGGCTGCACCAGCTGCTGAATAAATAAGCAAACTTAATTTTTAAAGCCTCGTTCCAACGAGGCTTTTTTTATGATGGAACAATATGTTGTCATAGGAAAATTTGTCTCCACCTTCGGCGTGAAGGGTGAACTGATTTTGCAACATCATCTCGGAGAAGATGTTGACCCTTCATCTCTGAAAATTTTTTTCCTCGAAGAACTGGGAGGAAAGTTTCTTCCATATTTTATTTCATCTGCTAAAATCAAAAACGAAAAAGAGTTGCTGGTGGTATTGGAGGGGATCGATACACCCGAAAAGGGAAAGAAGCTGTTGAAAAAACAAGTATGGCTGCCTGAGCTAGAGGTGAAATCACAAGCATCCGCTAGCGCACCTATCGCTTTATTGGGATTCGAAGTATACGATAAGAAAAAGTTATTAGGAAAGGTACTCGAGGTCATAGAGCAACCAATGCAAATTCTTCTTCGTGTTGATTTCAACAAGAAAGAAGTCTATGTGCCACTCAATGAGAGCACCCTCATTAAAATAGATCATAAAAAAGAAAAAATTAATGTTGAACTTCCAGAGGGTCTGCTGGATATTTATATAAATTGATCATGCGAATCTAACCTGCATGTCGGTTCAACAATCATATATTGCCCATTTTGATCTAGACGCGTTCTTCGTTTCAGTAGAAAGAATATTGGATCCATCGCTTGTTGGTAAACCGCTTATCATTGGAGGTACAAAGGAGCGGGGAGTAGTTAGTACCTGTAGTTACGAGGCAAGAAAATTTGGGGTGCATTCCGCCATGCCCATGTCCAGAGCAAGTGCTCTTTGTCCACATGCAATTTTTATGCAAGGCTCCCGAGGTCAGTACAGTAAATTTTCAGATTGGGTAACGGATATTATTGCAGCAAAAGCGCCGCTCTACGAAAAAGCTTCCATCGATGAATTTTACATAGACCTTACGGGTATGGATCGTTTTTTTGATCCTTTGAAATGGACCATCGATCTGAGAAACGAAATCGTTGAAACTACTCAGCTGCCCATCTCTTTTGGATTGGCATCAAACCGAATGGTAGCGAAAATAGCTACCAATACCGCCAAGCCCAATGGCTATCTGCAGGTGGTGCCCGGAAAAGAAAAAGATTTTTTAGCACCGCTTCCGGTTGAGTCGATTCCGGGTGTCGGAGAACATACGCTTAAAAAAATGCATGAATTAGGTATACGAAGCATACAGGAATTATCAGCCTATCCTGTTCACCTTCTTGAATTGAATTTTGGAACCTACGGCGAAGTGTTGGCAAGAAAAGCAATCGGTGAATCAGGTGCAGAAATTTATACATCGTATGATGCCAAATCCGTTTCCACCGAACATACATTTTTCGAAAACATCGATGATGTTTCTTTTCTCGAAAAAGAATTATTGCGTATGACCGAAAAATTAGGATTCGAATTACGACGCGATCAAAAATCTACCAAATGTATCGCTGTTAAAATTCGGTACCCCGATTTCGAAACCCATACCAAACAAGTTAGTTTGGCACCTACTTCTTTTGATGACGAAATCTATTCTACCGCAAAACAATTGTTTCATCAATTGTACGACGTGCGCAAGAGAATCCGACTGCTAGGAGTTCGATGCAGTGAATTGACACCTACCAACATGCAAACCAATCTATTTGAAAATACCGTTCAGAAATCCAGCTTATACGACGCCATCGATCAAGTAAAAAACAGATTTGGAAAAAATGCACTTGGGCGGGGAGGTAGAGTGAAAAAATAAAGTCTACTTAATTTGTAGAGTAATAAAATACGTGTATATTTGCACTACAATCAATTTAATATGGCACTGCATCTTGGAGACGACGTTCCAAATTTTACAGCAACTACAACTATCGGAGAAATAGATTTTTATGAATTCTTGGGCGACTCTTGGGGGGTATTATTTTCTCATCCTGCCGATTTTACTCCCGTTTGTACAACAGAGTTAGGTCGAACAGCGTTGTTAAAAGAAGAGTTTGCAAAAAGAAACGTAAAAGTGTTGGCAGTGAGTGTAGATCCGCTAGACAAACACCGCCAATGGGTAAACGATATCAATGAGACACAGCACTGCGAGGTAGACTTCCCGATCGTTGCAGACGAAGATCGAACCGTGGCTACGTTGTACGACATGATCCATCCCAATGCTTCAGCAACCTTCACTGTTCGCTCACTTTTTATTATTGGTCCGGATAAAAAATTGAAATTATACATCACCTATCCTGCATCAACTGGAAGAAATTTTGTGGAAGTCCTACGCGTGATTGACTCTTTACAGCTTACGGCGAAGCACAGTGTGGCAACGCCTGCCGATTGGAAACACGGTGAAGACGTGATCGTTGTTCCTGCTGTTTCAACAGAGGAGGCTATAAAAAAATTTCCCAAAGGTGTTAAAGTAGTAAAACCTTATCTAAGATATACTCCAGAACCCTAAAGGAATGACTACCTTTGTAGCATGGCAAATGCTGCAAAGCCCAATATCAGAACTCTAAGCAAAGAACAAATTGCCGAGTTCATCGATTCAATTGGCGAAAAAAAATTCAGGATACAACAGATTTGGGAATGGCTATGGCAAAAACATGCCTTTGATTTCCAATCCATGTCAAATATTTCTAAGCCCCTTCGTGCGCAACTCGAAGAAGCCTTTTCGTTTCCCTCTCTAAAAGTTAATACCACCCAACACAGCGAGGACGGAACCATTAAAGTAGGTTTCAAAACCTTTGATGGGCACTTGGTAGAGGGAGTATTGATACCTACAGAAGAGAGAATAACGGCATGTGTATCCTCTCAAATTGGATGTAGTTTGAGTTGCAAGTTCTGCGCTACAGGTTACATGGAGCGAAAAAGAAATTTGAATTTTGATGAAATTTATGATGAAGTGGTCTTGTTGAACCAGCTTTCTCATCAGCATCACAATAAAAAACTGACAAACATTGTTTTCATGGGCATGGGAGAGCCTTTGCTCAACTACCGCAACGTACTGAGGGCCATTGAACGAATCACCGCTTTAGACGGTCTGGCCATGAGTCCTCGAAGAATTACTGTTTCAACAGCAGGTGTTGCAAAACAGATCATGCAATTGGGCGACGATAAAGTACGGTTCAAATTGGCATTGTCTCTGCACGCAGCCAATGACAGAAAGCGAAATCAAATCATGCCTATCAACGAAACCAACGATTTGAAATCGATCATCGAAGCGTTGAATTACTTCTATCAGCAAACTGAAAACGAGATTACGTTGGAATATATTTTGTTCGATCAATTCAACGACTCATTCGAAGATGCTGGAGAACTTATTAAGGTCTACCGACAGGTACCTGCCGATCTTGTAAATATCATCGAGTACAATCCAATCGACTTTGCCAGATTTAAGAAGCCGAGCGAAGAAAAAACAGAAGCATTCATGAGTTATCTCGAAAAAAACCGCGTCAATGCACGATTGAGAAAAAGCAGAGGAAAAGATATTGATGCGGCCTGCGGACAATTGGCCAACAAATAATTCATTGATTCATTTCTCCTATACAATCTCTTATATATGAAACGCACGGATAATTTTTCAAAGTTCGCACCCAAGAAAAAAAACAGTGCTGTCAAAGAGGCCTTCCGTCAGGAAAAGAAAAAATGGAAAAAGGAACGATCAGAGGCCATTGAAAAGAAAAAGCTGGAGATCAGAACCGGCGTGTCAAAAAAATCATCTACCACAGCTCCCGCTACCATCACTGTTCGCAAGATGGATAAAACCATGCCCTTGAATAAATATGTTGCACATTGCGGCATTTGTTCAAGACGCGATGCAGTGCCATTGATCAAAGACGGAAAAATGAAAGTGAACGATGTGGTAATCGTCGAGCCCGGATTTAAAGTAGCACCCAACGATATTGTGCTTTTTAATGGAAAAAAAATCTATCCCGAAAAAAATCTGGTTTATATTCTATTGAATAAACCCAAAGATTATATTACTACCCTGGAAGATCCACAAGGGCGCAAAACCGTATTGGATTTATTAAAAGGAATTACTTCCGAGAGGGTGTATCCTGTTGGTAGATTGGATAGAAACACTACAGGTGTTTTGTTGATCACAAACGATGGAGACTTGGCGCAAAAACTTTCTCATCCATCCAACGAAGTAAAAAAAGTATACGAAGCCAAACTTGATAAGCCCCTTTCTAAAGTTGATTTCGATAGAATTTTAAGAGGAGTAAAACTCGAAGACGGCCTTGTAAAAGCTGATGCACTTGCATATGCCGATCCAAAAGACAAAGCAGTAGTTGGAATTGAGTTACACAGCGGAAAGAACAGAGTGGTTAGAAGGATGTTCGAATGCCTTGGATACGATGTAAAAAATCTTGATCGTGTGATGTTTGCTAATTTGACCAAGAAAAATGTTGAACGAGGTAAATGCAGGATGTTAAATGAAAAAGAAATTCGTCTCCTGAAATTCATGAACAGTTCTTTTTTAAAAGAGAAAAAAGATTAAACACCAGCCACATATTCTATTTGAAAACGACCACTTGATTGCTATAAATAAGCCATCGGGTTGGCTCTCTATTCCAGACCGGCACGATCCGGAAATCCCTTCAATAAAAACTTGGTTGGAAAAAAAGTACACTTCTATTTATATCATCCATCGCATTGATCGCGACACCAGTGGTTTGATGCTCTTTGCTAAAAATGCCGAAGCACATCAGTACTATAATCAGCTTTTTGAAAAAAGGGCTGTAGAAAAAAAATATCACGGATTGCTATTGGGTGCTCTTTCGCAAGAGCATGGAACCATTGAGCAGCCGATTGAGCAACATCCATCTATTGCCGGTAAAATGCGCGTGGGTAGAAGCGGAAAGCCTTCGATTACTCATTTCAAGGTGGTAGAGCGGTTTCGCGGTTTCACCTGGGTTGAATTTGGTATTGAAACAGGAAGAACACATCAGATAAGGGTTCACATGCAAGACATGGGGTATTCATTGCTTTGCGATCCTTTGTACGGAACTGCACAGCCCCTTTTGCTTTCATCCCTAAAAAAGAAATTCAAATTATCGAAGGCCGACGAAGAAGAGCGCCCTTTACTCAATCGATTGGCTCTTCATGCTTACAGTATTGAATTGAAGGATCTAGATAATAAACTCTTGAAAATAGTTGCACCCATTTCGAAGGACCTGGAAGTTGCCTTAATGCAATTGAGAAAACATGCTATCGCTTAAAGGCCTTCGATAGATCGTTGATCGAGTAGGATTTCTGTTCTCCCGAACCTAGGTTTTTTACCAACGCAGTATGAAGTTTGACTTCCTCTTCTCCAAGAATTACCACAAACGGAATTGATTTTTTCTCTGCATATTTGAATTGCTTGTCGAACTTTGCATTTTCGTGAAATATTTCGCAGGCAATGCCTGCTGATCTCAATTGCATTGCTGTGTTGAGCAGATGTTGTATGTCTACCCCTGTTTGAAATATCAATGCAACGCTTCCCTGTTGTATGTTTTCGGGAAATACATTCAGTTCTTCCATCACATCATAGATGCGATCAACACCGAATGAAATACCTACACCGGCAATTCCTTTTACGCCGAATAATCCTGTGAGGTCATCGTACCTTCCACCACCACCAATGCTTCCCATTTCAACACCAAGTGCCTTTACTTCAAAAATGGTTCCAGTATAATAGTTCAAACCCCTCGCAAGAGATGGATCGATGACTACAGTCGACGAATTATTTACAGCTTCAATATTTTGAAGAATCTGGTTCATCTCTTCCAACCCTTGTTGCCCTGTTTCATTGTTTCCGACAAGTTGCTTCAAGGCAGCAAGGATGGCATCTTTGCTCCCTTTGATAGAAATATATTTTTCTATAGTGTTAACATGATCAAGTGAAATTTCTCTTTCGATTAATTCTGCCTTCACTTTTTCCCACCCAATTTTATCCAATTTGTCAATTGCAATAGTAATATTCGTCATGTTTGCAATGCTGCCACATAGTTCCGCCAATGCTTGAAGAATCTTTCTGTTGTTGATGTGAATTTCAACAGGCACTTTCAGTGCTTTGAATACGTTGATATAAATGAGAGCAAGTTCAACCTCGTGCAGCAGTGAACTGCTTCCAGCAATATCTGCATCGCATTGATAGAACTCTCTGTATCTTCCTCTTTGCGGGCGATCTGCTCTCCATACGGGTTGCATCTGGTAGCGCTTGAAAGGAAAGCTAAGTTGTCCATGATGCATGGCCACATACCGAGCAAATGGAATAGTAAGATCATAGCGCAATGCACGTTCAGTGATTCCCTTAGAAGTTTTTCCATTCAATACTGCATCAAAATCTATCTTGGCAGTTTCGTGTTTGTCGGGATGATTCAATCCATTGTTAAGAATCTTAAAAATCAATTTGTCTCCTTCCTCGCCGTACTTTCCCATCAATGTTTCGATATTTTCCATCGCCGGTGTTTCCAATGGTTCAAAACCATACAATTCAAAAACATTTCGAATGGAATCGAAAATGAAATTTCTTTTACGCAGTACAGCTGCTGAAAAATCCCTGGTTCCTTGCGGAAGGCTTGGCTTCATGTTGTAAAGTTAAGGCTGTTTTGTGGATGTATGACTTTCAATTAGCGCTTCACAGGCCTGATCAATGAGGTCGTATACTTCGTGAAAGGCGGCTTCTGATTTCGACCAGGGATCCGGTACGTCCATATTGCTGCCCGGAAAAATAAAATTCATGAGGAGGGGAGTTCTCTTTTCTTCAAATTTCTGTCTTGCTATGTATCGGATATCACTCCATACATCGTTGGCCATGGGAATGATGAGATCGTATTCATCGAAATCGATCGGTCTAAATGCTCTTGATCGTTGGTTGGAAATATCTATACCATTCAATTTTGCAACCATTTGAGAAAGATAATGAGGTGGTTCGCCGTTGTGGTATCCATTGGTGCCGGCACTGTCTACCTTCCATTTCAATCCCTTTATTCTGCATTTTTCCTGAAGGATTCCCTCTGCCAGGGGGCTTCGGCAAATATTGCCGAGGCAGACCATCAATACTCTCATACTGGCTTTTTTACAAATATAGATGGATTGGGGCACAGGCATTTTTACACGTAACGGTAAAAAATGCAAGGAAATTAAACCGGAAGTCATCTATTCCATGAGAACAGATTTCATAAATTGCACGACATACATTTATATGAGTACTGAATTGTTCAAGGAGAGAGAGGAAAAAAGACAAAAAGGTTTCAGAACCATTTACGATTATACCATGGGAATACTATGGTTGGGAGCAGGTTTGTTTTTTCTTTTGAATAAATACCTGGTGAAAGGATTTGCATTTGATTCACTCACCTCTTCACTTTTTGGAATAACATGTCTTTGCTACGGAGTGTTTAGATTGTACAGGGGGATGGCAGCAAAAAAATAATTCCATGAAAAAATCCTATTTACAATTCGTAGTTTTCTTTACGTTTCTTTTATTCTCGCTGGCCTGTTCGCAAAAAGGAAAGAAAGCAAAAGTGATTCTGGGAGATGATACCCTCACAACGGGTACCATCCATATCAGCGTAGACGAAACATTTGCACCCATTATCGATTCCCAGATCAAAGTGTTTATGTCGCAGCACCCAGAAGCAAAAATTATTCCCCACTATAAGCCCGAAGCAGAATGCATCAAGGATCTTTTGAATGATACAACCCGCATGGTGATCATTACCCGTGGACTCACCGAAAATGAAATTCCTTTTTACCAGGATACACTATCTTTTGTACCCATGTACGGAAGACTTGCTACGGATGCAGTAGCATTAATCACAAATAATAATTGCAAAGACTCTCTTTTTTCGGTGGCTGAAATACGATCGATGTTGAATGGAACCACTGGGTACAAATATGAATTGGTGATGGACGGACTGAAAGCAACCAGTACGGTTCGCTTTTTAATTGATTCTGTTTTAAAAGGGCAACCCTTGAAAGGGAAAGTGCTGGCAGCGCAAAACTCTCAGGGAGTCATCGATTATGTGGCTTCCCATCCCAATGCGCTTGGATTTATTGGGGTCAGTTGGATTGGAAACAAGGAAGATTCGAGTCAGCTCAGTTTTCAGAAAAAAGTGAAAATTGCGGCCTTGCAATGCTCAAAATGTGAAGAAGAAATTTATGTGCGCCCCTACCAGGCTAATATTGCTCTGAAACGCTATCCATTAAACCGGGGGATTTATTATGTTCTGAAAGAGAATTTCGCCGGACTGGGTAAGGGTTTTGTCAATTTCTTAACACATGAAAAAGGCCAACTTATCTTCAGGAGGGGGTATCTTGTACCCGACAGGATGGCCCTGCAAATTAGAAAAGCAAATGTTTCAGAATAAAATATTGATTTCTTACATTTACACCCCTTAAAAATCAAACTGCCACGTATGAAGATGAGATTTGTGATTGCTGCCTTGTTTCTTGCATCTGCTGTATCCGCACAAACGGTGCAGGAGGGTAGAAAACTCTTGTTGAGTCAGCGTTATCGTTCTGCAAAAGAAACACTCGAAAAAGTGGTAGCTGGTGCTCCAACGAATGCCGAAGCAATTTATTGGTTGGCACAAGTAAACTTTGAATCAAAAAATGCCTCCGCTGCCAAAGAGATTCTCCGCAAAGGAATGGAGGGTGCCAATGGCAGTAATCCGTTATTGTTGGTAGCAATGGGTCAAGCAGAGCTTACAGAGAAAAAAGCGAACGATGCACGTCAGCGTTTTGAAACTGCTATTTCTCTAACCAAGGCGAAAGATGCAAGTATTCTAACCGCAATTGGTAAAGCCAATTTGGAAGATGGCGGTGATTATGCCTACGGAATTGAAAAACTAAAGTTGGCTGCCACGTTGAAGAACTTCAACGATCCCATGGCATATGTTTACATGGGCGATTTATATAGAAAGTTAATGGACGGCGGCGGAGCTGTTTCTTCTTATGAAAATGCACTCTTGAAAGATCCTAAACTGGCAGTTGCTAAATACAAGATTGGTAAAATTTACCTCACTCAAGGTAGTGAGCAGAAAGAGATTTTCTTGGGTAAATTCAACGATGCCATCAACGACGATCCTACGTTTGCACCTGCATTGTACGAGATGTATGTTTACTACTTCTTCAGGGATGTTGTAAAAGCAACAGACTACTTCAATAAGTACAAACCCAATGCTGATCCTGGTCCTGCGCTCGATTACGAAGAAGCTAGCTTGCAATTTGCTGCAGGTGATTTCAAGAATGCCATTGCAAAAGCAGAGGCGTTGCTAACAGCACAAGGAGACAAAGCCGATGCCAGGTTGTATAGATTAAAGGCGTATAGCTACGACAAGATGAATGATTCTGCACAGGCACTTGCTCAATTGGAAACTTTCTTTCAAAAAGCAACCGCAGATCAGCTGAATCCAGAAAACTATTATGTTGCAGCAGTCAATGCAGCAAAAATGAAGAGCGATCCTGCGAAAGTGGATAATTACTTCATGAAAGCAATCAATGCAGACACTGCAGTAGCCAATAAATTAGACTATGCGAAAAAAGCGGCTGACTTCTTTAAAAAATCTGCCAACGTTGCTCAATCTGCATTGTGGTTAACACGAGTGCTCGGATTGAATCCTAAAACAAGTAAGGTGGATCTATACAATGCTGGTTTTGAAAACTTCAAGGCCGGGCAGTTTAAAACTGCAGACAGCATTTTCACAGTGTATAAGACCAATTTCCCTGCCGAAGTATACGGGCACTACTGGTCGTTCAGGTCTCTATCTGTTATCGATTCAACCATGGAACTAGGTTTGGCAATTCCGGATTGTGAGAAATTTATTTCAATTGCAGAGGTAGATAAATCAAAGAACAAAAGCACGTTGATAACTGCTTATGGGTACCTTGCTGGGTACACTGCTAACATCAAAAAAGACCTTGCATTGGCCTCCAGTTACCTGGATAAAATCATTGAGATTGATCCAAACAACCAGGATGCCATAAAGAACCGGGAAATCCTCCAAAAAGCACTGGCGGTACCGCCGAAAAAATAGCGAAAAGGGACAATTTAAATTGTCCCTTTTTTGTTGCTAGAGTTTAATTTTTTCATCCCGATTTGCCTAACTTTGCGCCATCAAATTCAACCGATGTATAAGGCTATGCTCCTTCAGTCTTCTTTGCTCGGACAAACCGCTCAAATCAGTAAGGCCAGCGATTACTTCCCCATCGGTATCCAACTGGGTTTTGCAGTTGTATTGGTAACAATTATGATCCTTGGTTCCCAGCTGTTAGGGCCCAAGAGAAAGACATCCGATAAACTACAGGTTTTTGAAAGCGGTATAGAACAATTTGGTAATGCGCGCCAACCAATGGCGATTAAATATTTTCTGGTAGCGATCCTTTTCGTGTTGTTTGATGTAGAGGTTATTTTCTTCTATCCTTATGCTGTTAATTTCAAGGCATTGGGATGGGATGGATTCTATGCAGTTCTGATGTTTATAGGTTTTTTCCTTGCGGGATTTATCTACATCATCAAGAAAGGCGCTCTGCATTGGGAAGAATAAAATTTAAATGCTCTTTGAAAAACAACTTCAACGGGCATTTGTTATTATAAAAAAATAGTATGGCTAGGCCGGTTAGGTTTAACATTCACCCCAAAGATTTTTCCGACCATGGAATCAATCAGGTAGAAATGCCCGAGGGTCATATGGGAGAAGGATTCTTCGCAACTTCTTTCGACAAAGTAGTAGGATTGGCAAGAAAAAATTCCATTTGGCCACTTCCTTTCGCAACTTCCTGTTGTGGAATCGAATTCATGGCTACCATGGGTTCTCATTACGACTTGGCTCGTTTCGGTTCTGAACGAGTTGGGTTTTCACCCCGTCAATGCGATTTATTAATGGTGATGGGAACCATCGCAAAAAAGATGGGCCCTGTAGTCCGCCAAGTATATCTTCAAATGGCTGAACCTCGTTGGGTAATGGCTGTTGGAGCTTGTGCATCCAGTGGTGGAATATTTGATACGTACTCTGTTTTGCAGGGAATTGACCAGGTAGTTCCAGTTGACGTGTATGTTCCTGGATGCCCGCCCCGTCCAGAAGCTATCATCGATGGAGTATTGAAAATACAGGAGCTTATCCACAACGAATCACTGAGAAGAAGAAACGGTGAACAATACAAAAACTTGTTGGGTACATACGGAATTCAATAAGTCATACCAATTAACATGTCGATTAACAAAGAGTATATAAAGGAAAAATTAAGCGCACAGTTTGGTGAAGGTATTTTGGCATGGGAAGAATCTTCTGATATCCTTTGCGTGGTAGTTAAGTGCGAATTGAACCTGAAGGTGCTGACATTTTTGCACGATGACGCTTCGCTTTCATTTCAATTCTTAACAGATCTAACAGGTATTCATTTTCCCGATAACAAGGGTGCTGAAATAGGAGTAATCTATCATCTTCACAATCTCAAAGAAAATGTGAGAATCCGTATGAAGGTATTTGCTCCCATTGAAAAACCCAATGTATATACTGCAACCGGTTTGTTTAAAGGAGCAAATTGGATGGAAAGAGAAACCTATGATTTTTATGGTGTCAATTTTGTCGGTCATCCCAATCTCAAACGCGTGTTGAATGTAGATGAGATGGATTACCATCCATTGAGAAAAGAATTTCCGTTGGAAGACCAGACGCGAATTGATAAGGACGATGAAATGTTTGGGAGATAAAGAATCAAAAAAGAAGTATGCCTGAATCAGCGAACATAGTTTTACCCGAAGGTTCCATTGAAAAGCAAACAACGCGACTCAATCTAGGACCTACACACCCTGCAACACACGGTGTATTCCAAAATATTTTGGAAATGGATGGCGAGCGCATCATCAAAGCTGAATCTACCGTTGGCTATATTCACAGAGCATTCGAAAAATTAGCCGAAAGAAGGCCTCTTTATCAAATTACAACACTTACAGACCGTCTCAATTATTGTTCTGCTCCGTTGAACAACATGGGGTGGCACATGACCTGTGAAAAGTTATTAAATGTAAAGACTCCTAAGCGTGTCGATTACTTACGTGTGATTATCATGGAGCTCTCTCGCATCTCCGATCACTTGATTTGTAATTCTATTGTAGGAGTGGATACGGGTGCCTATACTGGATTCCTCTATGTAATGCAATACCGTGAGTTGATTTACGAGATCTACGAAGAAGTATGTGGATCAAGACTTACCACCAATATGGGAAGAATCGGCGGATTTGAAAGAAATTTCACCGACACGGCCTTTCAAAAAATTGAAAAATTTCTTGAGGAGTTTCCAGTAGTATGGAAAGAGTTTGAAAGCCTTTTCATGCGCAACAGAATTTTCATTGAAAGAACAAAAGGTACTGGTGCCATCTCTGCTGAGAAGGCATTGAATTATAGTTTTACAGGTCCGAATCTACGAGCTGCAGGAATCGACTACGATGTTCGTGTTCATGCGCCATATTCTTCCTACGAAGATTTCGATTTTATTATTCCAGTTGGTACAACAGGCGATAATTACGATCGCTTCATGGTGCGTGGCGAAGAAGTATGGCAATCATTGAGCATCATTCGTCAGGCCTACGAAAAAGTTCAGTCATTCAAAGGAACGGAGGCGGATGTATATCATGCAGATGCCCCAGAATATTATTTGCCAGCCAAGGAAGACGTATACACAAAAATGGAAGCACTCATATACCACTTTAAAATTGTAATGGGTGAAACCGAGATACCTGTTGGCGAAGTATACCATTCTATTGAAGGCGCCAACGGTGAGTTGGGATTTTATTTGGTGAGTGATGGTGGAAGAACACCCTACAGACTGCATTTCAGAAGACCTTGTTTCATCTACTATCAAGCATACGAAGAAATCGTAAACGGTGCTATGCTGAGTGATGCCATCATCACTATGAGTAGCCTGAATTTGATTGCTGGTGAAATGGACGCATAAAAGAAAGAATTGAAACGATGAAGTTTTCAGACGATAAAATGAAAGAGGTAGAGGCAATGATTGCACGCTATCCCCAAGGCAAACAAAAGAGTGCATTGATACCTCTTTTACACCTTGCACAAGATGAATTTGGTGGCTGGTTGAATGCAGAGACCATGGATTATGTGGCAACACTTCTTTCCATCGAACCTATTGAGGTATACGAAGTTGCTACCTTCTACAGTATGTTCAATTTAAGTGCTGTTGGTAAACATGTTTTGGAGGTTTGTCATACTGGTCCTTGCATGTTGAAAGGAAGCGATGATATCATTGCATACATAAAAAACAAATTGGGGATAGGTGTAGGAGAAACAACTGCAGATGGAATGTTCACTTTAAAAACTGTGGAGTGCCTCGGTGCTTGCGGTTATGCACCCATGTTGCAATTGGGGATGCACTACAAGGAACATCTTACACCTGCTAAAGTAGACGAACTCATTGCTAACTGCTACAATACTAAATAAGCAAACAGCATCATGGCAAGAAAATTATTATTAGAAAAGGCACATATTGAAGGTATTCGCTCTTTCGATGTATATCGAAAGGAGGGAGGCTATGCAGCAGTGGAGAAAGCATTGAAGATGGATCCTGCTGCGATTGTAGAAGAAGTGAAGAAGAGCGGACTGAGAGGCAGGGGTGGTGCAGGATTCGCAACCGGATTGAAATGGAGTTTTCTAGCCAAGCCAGAGGGAGTGCCTCGCTATTTAGTTTGCAATGCCGATGAATCTGAACCTGGTACATTCAAAGACAGGTATTTGATGGAATTTATTCCACATTTATTAATCGAAGGCTTGATCGTTTCTTCCTTTGCTCTTGGAAGCAACAGAACCTACATATACATTCGAGGTGAGTATGCCTGGATAGTAGGTATTCTAGAACAAGCTATTGCTGAGGCAAAACAAAACGGTTTCATGGGTAAAAATATTTTAGGTACAGGTTTCGATTTAGAAATTTATGTACAACGTGGTGCAGGTGCCTACATCTGCGGTGAAGAAACTGCCTTGATAGAATCTCTCGAAGGAAAACGTGGAAACCCGCGCATAAAACCTCCTTTTCCTGCAATCAAAGGTTTGTGGGATTGCCCAACAGTGGTTAACAATGTAGAAACACTCGCTGCAGTTGTTCCAATCATCAATTTAGGAGCAGAAGAGTATGCAAAAATTGGAGTAGGCAGATCAACTGGAACAAAACTGATTTCTGCTTGCGGAAACATCAATAAGCCCGGTGTTTACGAAATTGATATGACTATTTCTGTAGAGGAATTTATTTACAGCGATGAATATTGTGGAGGCATTGCCAATGGAAAGAAATTAAAGGCGTGTATACCCGGTGGCTCTTCAGTACCCATTTTACCAGCCAACCTATTGTTGAAAACAGCGAAAGGCGAAACACGTTACATGAATTACGAAAGTCTCTCTGATGGTGGATTTGCTTCAGGATCCATGATGGGTTCAGGTGGTTTCATTGTATTGGACGAAGATCAGTGTGTTGTACGTCACACACTTACCCTGGCAAGATTTTACAGACACGAAAGCTGTGGACAGTGTTCACCTTGTAGAGAAGGAACAGGATGGATGGAAAAAATACTTCAGAAAATTGAAAACGGGAAAGGGGTGATGAGTGATATCGATTTATTGTGGGATATACAACGGAAGATTGAGGGAAATACTATTTGTCCGCTGGGAGATGCAGCTGCTTGGCCAGTCGCAGCCGCTATCCGCCATTTCCGTGATGAGTTCGAATGGCATGTTAACAACCCTTCTGTTTGTTTAACTAAAAACTATGGCTTGGCTCATTATGCTGATGAGTTGAGTGTGGTTGCATAAAAAATATCTATGGCCGAAGAAGTTAAAAAAATAAAATTAACCATCGATAATATCACGGTAGAAGTACCGCAAGGAACCACCATTCTGCAGGCCGCAAGAATGATTGGAGGGGAAGTAGTGCCACCTGCTATGTGTTACTACAGTAAGCTTCAAGGCAGTGGAGGGAAATGCCGTACATGTTTAGTAGAGGTAAGCAAAGGAAGCGAAGCCGATCCTCGTCCCATGCCTAAACTGGTTGCTAGTTGCAGAACTGGTGTCATGGACGGGATGGAAGTCAAAAATATTACCAGTCCTAAAGTAATCGATGCGCGCAATGGAGTCGTTGAATTTTTATTATTGAACCATCCATTGGATTGTCCGGTATGTGATCAGGCAGGTGAATGCCATTTACAGGATCTAGGGTATGAGCACGGTAAAGTGGCTACTCGATATGAATTCAAACGAAGAACCTTCGACAAGCACGATCTTGGTCCGTATATCCAATTGCATATGACCCGTTGCATTTTGTGTTACCGCTGCGTATTTACTGCAGATCAGGTTTCCAATAAGCGTGTACACGGTATATTGAGCAGAGGTGATCATGCTGAAATTGCTACTTATATTGAGAAATCACTCGACAATGATTTCATCGGCAACGTTATAGATGTTTGTCCTGTTGGCGCACTTACAGATAAAACGTTTCGATTCAAAAACCGCGTATGGTTCACAAAGCCGGTAAATGCCCACCGCAATTGTACATGTTGCTCTGGCAAAGTAACCTTGTGGCAACGAGGTGAGGAAGTATTGCGTGTAACGGCAAGAAAAGATCAGTGGGGTGAAGTGGAGGAATGGATATGCAACGAATGCAGGTTCGAAAAGAAAAAAGCAAGTGATTGGGTGATTGAAGGCCCCACACATGTAAGCAGGCACTCAGTTATCTCACAAGGCCATTATGAAAAAATGGTAAAACCTGCTGAAACATTCAGTAAGGTTCACAACGGACGTGATCCCAAATTATTGATGGACATACACAGTGTCAGTGAGGTGAACGATCCCTCCATTGATTTGAGTGAGATAAAAGGTCCCGCAACGAGTAAAGTATTTGAACACACAAAGAAGAAATAATGATCAGCATACCCTTTTTATTGATCGATGTTTGGTTTGGACTGGAAAAGTTATTACTGGTCGGTGCCATCATCTCTTTTTCTTTGGTGGTTGCTATGTATACAACATATGCCGAAAGAAAAATTGCGGGATTCATGCAAGATCGTCGCGGACCAAACCGCGCAGGACCTTTCGGGCTTCTTCAACCTTTGGCAGATGGATTGAAATTATTTTTCAAAGAAGAAATTATTCCTCTTACATCCAACAAAACATTATTTGTTATCGGCCCCGCACTTGCAATGCTCACTGCCATGCTCACCAGTGCAGTAATCCCATGGGGAGGTCAAATTGAAATAGCAGGTAAGACGGTCACTCTTCAAGTGGCAGACGTCAACATAGGTATATTGTATGTATTCGGTGTCGTTAGTTTAGGCGTTTATGGAATAATGATCGGTGGATGGTCTTCCAATAATAAATTTTCACTACTCGCAGCAGTGAGAGGTGCCTCTCAAATCATCTCCTACGAATTGGCAATGGGGTTGTCTTTGATCTCCTTGTTGTTGATGACAGGTTCATTGAGTTTGCGAACAATTGTAGAGCAACAAATGAATGGTGCATGGGGTGGTTTTCTAGGATGGAACATTCTATACCAACCTGTTGGTTTTTTAATCTTTCTCATCTGTGTTTTCGCAGAATGCAACAGAACACCATTTGATTTGCCTGAAGCAGAAAACGAACTGAACTTTGGATATCATCAGGAATATTCTTCTATGAAATTAGGACTCTACCTTTTTTCAGAATACATCAACATGTTTATCTCGAGTGCAGTGGTTGCTACTTTATTTTTCGGCGGTTATGATATTCCATTTGTGAATGAAGCATCACTTGCCAGCAGCATCGGCGGAAACCTGGTTGCACTTTTTGGATTTTTTGCCTTGTTTGCAAAAATCTTGTTCTTCTTATTCTTATTCATATGGGTTAGATGGACGATACCAAGATTCAGGTACGATCAATTGATGGACCTAGGCTGGAAGAAATTGATTCCACTTGCTTTGGTCAATTTGTTAATCACGGCCGTTGTTATCTTGGCTTTAAATAAATAATTGTATGGGAGTATTAACAAATAGGGCAAAAACACTGGAGCAGAAGCCAATGACCTTCTGGGAAAGTCTTTATTTGCCTGCTATTTTAAAGGGGATGGCCATCACATTTGGACATATGTTCAAGAAGAAGCCTACTATCAATTATCCTGAACAACAACGACCATTCAGTCCGGTATTCCGTGGCTTACATGTATTAAACCGCGATGCGGAGGGAAGAGAGAATTGCACAGCTTGTGGATTGTGTGCAGTGGCTTGTCCTGCTGAAGCAATCACCATGGAAGCAGCAGAACGTCAATCGGGTGAGGAACATCTCTACCGCGAAGAAAAATATGCAGCCAAATACGAGATCAACATGTTGCGTTGTATTTTCTGTGGACTATGTGAAGAAGCTTGTCCTAAAGACGCGATCTATCTTTCCGAAACATTTGCTCCGTCAGACTTTACCAGAAAAGGATTCATTTATCCAAAAGAAAACTTATTGATACCTCATCCAGTAAATGAAAAGGAGAAATACGAAGAAGCAAGAGGATTGAGAGCCCAACAACTTAAAAACAAATAGTACATGTCTATCAACGAAATACTTTTTTGGTTTTTATCCACCATCGCAATATCAGGGGCTTTGCTGGTGATATTTAGTAAAAATCCTGTGCACAGTGTGTTGTGGTTGGTGGTTGTATTCTTTGCAATCTCTGGTCATTATGTTTTACTCAACGCTCAATTTTTGGCTATTGTGAATATGATTGTTTACGCCGGAGCTATTATGGTATTGTTTCTATTTGTGATCATGCTCATGAATATGAATGCGGATCAAGAACCCCAGAAAGGAAAGTGGATGAAAATGGCAGGGGTTATTTCAGGCGGAAGTTTGATGTTGATTTTGGTAGCTGCTCTTCGATACAATCAATCAACAACAGGTGGTGAAGAGGAAGCTGGTATCGGGTTGATTCAAAATCTTGGCAAAATATTGTTCAGCGATTTTGTTGTACCATTTGAAATCAGCAGTGTGTTGTTCCTCAGTGCAATGGTAGGTGCGGTAGTACTTGGAAAAAAAGAAAAAGAAATCATTGAATCGGATACAATAAATAACTAAGCCATGCCCATTCATTATTACATATTTCTTTCTTTATGTCTCTTTTCCATTGGAATTGTAGGTGTATTGACGCGTAGAAATGCCATTGTCATTTTTATGTGCATAGAATTGATGTTGAATGCTGTCAATCTTTTATTGGTTGCATTTTCTCGTATGCACCAGGCTGCTGCATACGCCATCGACCATACCTCTATGGCCGGTGCCGAAGCCCAATTGTTCGTATTCTTCATCATGGTGGTAGCTGCAGCCGAAGTAACAGTCGGATTAGCCATTATTGTGATGCTGTACAGAAATATTCATTCAGTGGATATCAATTTCTTAAATCGATTGAAACACTGATAAAAAATTTATATCAATGAGTGGTATGATAAAAGTTGGTTACCTGATTCCTTTGCTGCCTTTGATAGGGTTTCTTATCAATGGGTTGGGAAGAAATTTTTTATCAAAGCGATTGGTGGGCATCATCGGCTCTGGAGTGCTCGTTCTATCCTTTGTACTTTCTTTATTTATTTTCAACGAAGTAACTGCTTCGGGGTTTACATCGCAGGTTGTTTATTTGTTTGATTTCATAAAAACTGCAGGATTAGATATACCCTTCGCTTTTCAATTTGATCAGTTGAGTGCATTGTTCCTGTTGGTTATAACAGGTATCGGATCCCTGATTCATATTTACTCTACTGCCTATATGCACGAAGAGAGTGAAGCTCATTACGCCAGGTATTTTGCATACCTGAATCTCTTTGTGTTTTTCATGTTGATCCTGGTACTGGGTTCCAGCTATGTAACTATGTTTATTGGTTGGGAAGGTGTTGGATTAAGCTCTTACTTATTGATCGGATTTTGGTTTACCAATAACAATTACAACAATGCCGCTAAGAAAGCATTTGTGATGAACAGAATTGGTGATCTTGGATTTCTACTTGCCATTTTTTGGATGCTCTCTCAATTTGGGGTAATTACTTATACCGGAGTATTTGAAAAAGCAACCACTGCATCTGTTTCAGTTATCACCGGAATTACCTTGCTATTGTTTGTTGGGGCAATGGGTAAATCTGCCCAGATTCCGCTTTATACATGGTTGCCAGATGCCATGGCCGGACCAACACCAGTTTCAGCGTTGATACATGCAGCAACCATGGTAACCGCTGGTATTTATATGATTGCCAGAAGCAATGTATTGTATTCCCTAGCCCCGATTTCTCAAAATCTGGTTGCCATCATTGGCGTATCAACTGCTTTGTTGGCCGCAACCATTGCATTAAAGCAGAACGATATTAAAAAAGTACTTGCCTATTCAACGGTTAGTCAATTGGGATTGATGTTTTTGGCTCTAGGGGTAGGTGCTTATACGGCAGGCGTCTTTCACGTAATGACACATGCCTTCTTCAAAGCTTTGTTGTTCTTAGGTGCAGGAAGTGTTATTCATGCCATGCACCACGAACAGGATATTTACAAGATGGGGGGCTTGAGAAAAAAACTTCCTATTACACATTTTACCTTCTTAATTGGATGCCTTGCAATTGCCGGTATTCCTCCGTTTGCAGGATTCTTTTCCAAAGATGAAATATTAACTGCAGCACTAGAGAAGAATATCATTTACTATGTACTTGGTGTTATCACTTCATTGATGACTGCATTTTACATGTTCAGAATGTACT
The DNA here is from genome assembly GCA_030832645.1 of Chitinophagales bacterium. Taxonomy (GTDB): domain Bacteria; phylum Bacteroidota; class Bacteroidia; order Chitinophagales; family Chitinophagaceae; genus Pollutibacter. Next base: position 66,850 of record JAURIR010000002.1, read on the forward strand.
TCCTTACTTTCCACGGAAACTTCCGAGGTACAGATGATCAGCAACATCATTTGCACGAATCTCCTGCTGCCATGACTTTTCCATTGGTAGTATTGGCGCTGTTGTCTATCGTAGGGGGATGGGTAGGTATCCCCGCTGTATTCATGGAGAATGCTCATCGCCTGTCAAATTATTTGAGTCCCGTTTTTGCTGCTTCCCATCATAAAACAGCACATCAAAGTATTTCTCATTCAATGGAGCTCGCCATTATGGCAGGAGTAGTTGCTTTGATTGCTATTTCAATTTTCGCTGCAAAAACAATGTTTGCAAAAGAAGGATTGAGCGAAGAAAAATCTTCTGGTTTTGGGAAACTACTTGAAAACAAGTGGTACGTAGATGAAATCTATGACACCATCATTGTACAACCTATCAACCACTTGTCTTCTTTCTCGAGTCGTATCATCGATAACAAAATAATTGATGGAACGGTGAATGGAGTGGGTAAAATACTTCAATTCAGTGCTCGTCAATTCAGGTTGTTGCAAAGTGGACAGGTTGGTTCGTATGTATTGATCATGGTAGTTTCCATCATACTATTTTTCATCTTCCAGCTATTCTGGAACATCTAAACGATTGATTGAATATGTTCGCTGCAATAGATAATTTTCCCGCCCTGTTGATATGGCTACCAATGATTGGTGGAATTCTTTCTTTCTTTTTAAAAGATGGACGACAGGCCAAAAAAAGTGCCATTATCTTCTCCGCTTCTTCTTTGATTGTAGTTTTGGTAAGTGTAGTTTATTCTGGCAAGGAGCACTTCTTTATAAATCAGGTTAGCTATGAATGGCTTACTTCAATAGGAAGCAGTTTTAGTTTGATACTTGACGGGCTTACCCGAACATTATCTCTACTCACTGCGATTGTTTTTTTATTGGTTTTCATCCTCGTTCCCTCAGAGCAATACAAGGAGGCAAGCAAATTTTATGGTTTGATGATGCTCACGCAATGCGGTTTGGTGGGTGTTTTCATGGCTGCAGATGCATTGGTGTTTTATCTTTTCTGGGAGGTAGCATTGATACCTGTTTATTTTCTTTCTTCCATATGGGGCGGAGAGAAACGCATCAGGGCAACGTTTAAGTTTTTCATCTACACCTTTGTTGGCTCCCTCATTATGCTTCTTGGCATTCTTTATTTATATAATAAAACCAACGGATCTTCATTCAGTTTGATGTCATTTTACAATTTGACAATTCCATCTGCTGAACAAAATTGGTTGTTCTTGGCATTCTTCTTGGCATTTGCTATCAAAATGCCATTGGTCCCTTTCCATACATGGCAGCCCGAAGCATATGAACAAGCTCCTACTCCTGTTACAATGGTCCTGAGCGGGGTGATGGTAAAAATGGGGTTGTTTGGATTGCTTCGCTGGGTACTTCCTTTGTTTCCATTAGCGGTCAAGCAATTCAATGTTTTTATTATTCCGGTTATTGCTTTTGGAGTGGTATATGCCTCATTGATTGCTATTTATCAGGACAATGTCAAACGATTGATTGCTTATTCTTCTATTGCTCACATCGGTCTAATGGCCATAGGGATATTGACACTGAAAGAGGTTGCGGTGATGGGTGTGTTATTGCAGATGTTCAACCATGGAATTAACATTGTTGCACTTTGGGTGGTGGCCTACATAATAGAAAAACAAACTGGTGTAACTTCTTTGTCAGGTTTAGGTGGTCTTGCAAAAAAAGCTCCTATTCTTGCTATATATTTAGTTGTTGCAGCATTAGCAAATATCGCTTTGCCACTTACAAATGCATTCATCGGCGAATTCATGATATTCAACGGTATCTATCAATTCAATGCGTGGTATGCGGGATTCACAGGGCTCAGTATCATCTTCAGCGCTGTTTATACATTGAATATGATCAAGAAAATATTTTACGGAGAAACAAATGCCTCTACTTCCGGATTTATTGATATCAGGGGTGAACAGGTAGTTGTTCTTTCGGTGTTGACTGTTCTTATATTGATCGTTGGATTTTATCCTCAGCCTTTTTTCAAAATGATGGAGGATGCAGTTAGGTTGATCTTAACCAGGTACAGTTCTTAAATTCATTTACCACTATGAATGCAATTATTTTTTCAGCAATTTGGGGCGTTTTGATGATGTATGCAGGATTTCTATTTAAATCCAAAAATACCATTCATCAGTTGGCTGTTGCAGGTGTTGTACTCTTGATTGTATTGAATATATACGAATTGATTGCCGGTATGTCTCTGATTGCAATAGATACAAAGGGAATGTTGTATCACTCAACCTATGGATTGATTTTTTTGCTTATCATGCTGCTAGCTACACTGATGTATTTTTTATTATCCGGTAATGAAATTCAATCTACCGGTAAATCATCTGCTGATTTATATGCATTGATCTTTTTCATTCTATCTGGTATTGGTGTAATAGCAGGATACAAATCTCTTTTAATGTTGTTCATCGGAATTGAAATTGTTTCTATTCCGCTGTATGTATTGGCGGGTAGCGATAAAGCGAATTTGAAGAGTAACGAAGCAGCACTTAAATACTTCTTGATGGGTTCTTTTTCAACAGGACTCATGTTGATGGGTATCGCGTTGATATACGGCGACGCAGGTACTTTTTACATCGATTTGATCAAGACGGGATCTGGCATGTTTACTCCGATGAAAGCTGCGGGCATTGTATTGATCCTTGCTTCCATGGCATTTAAAGTATCTGCGGCGCCCTTCCATTTTTGGACCCCGGATGTATACGATGGCTCACCAACTGTATTTACGTCTTTCATGGCTACTATTGTAAAATCAGTTGCCTTCTTTGCATTTTTAACATTGTTTGATCATGGATTCGGCAATCTTCAATCACACTGGAAAACACTCCTCGCACTCATAGCTGTTCTTACATTATTGATTGGAAATATCACTGCAGTATTTCAGCAAAGTGTTAAACGTATGCTGAGTTACTCCTCTATCGCTCAAGCAGGATTCATGTTGCTTGCGGTTTTTGCGCTAAATATCTTTGCCAAGCAGGGATTGCTTTTATATTTCGCAGCATATTGTTTTGCTACACTGGGCATGTTTGCAGTATTAGCAAAAATGAAAGATCATTCCATTGAGGGATTTAACGGATTGGCCAAGCGCCATCCTTTGGTTGCACTTTCTCTATTGATTTGTTTATTGTCGCTTGCCGGTATCCCACTTACCGCAGGATTTTTTGCGAAGTATTATATGTTGCTAGCAGTGATCCGAAATGGAGGAATGATGTGGTTGGTAGTGGTAGCAGTATTGTGTGCTGCTGTCAGTGTTTACTACTATTTTAAGGTTATTCAAGCCATCTATTTTAAGGAATCCTCAAAAGAAGAATTACCTGAATTCAGCCCCTATTTCAAATGGATCATGCTTCTCAATGCAGCAATAATCATTGTGTTGGGAATCCATCCCGATTTGATCCTCAACCTGATCTAACCTTCAGAAGTTGTGTTTTATCAGCTCTCTTCATCCGTTCATCAATCTTTTTGATGGGGGAGTGGACGTTTCACTAATTTTGTCTTATGAAATTAGTTGATAACCTCTCACTGGCTTGGCGAACAGTACGAAGCAATAAGCTGCGAACTGGAATAACAGTAGCCATCATTGCTTTTGGTATCATGGCTTTGGTTGGAATCATCACTGCTATTCAGGCCATGAATAACAGTCTTCGGGATAGCTTCTCCACGATGGGGGCCAATGCATTCAGCATTCGTTTCCGTGAAAGACGAATGATGATGGGAGGGGGAGAGCGCGGAGCCTCTGTTACTCAATCTAAAGTAGGATCACAACGAAAAGTCAAGAAATCCAGTACAGGTCAAATCATCACGTATCAGCAGGCGAAGCAATTCAAAGAAGGGTATGAGTTTCCCTCTTATGTAAGTGTCGGTATCAACGGTCCTAGAAATCTGGTGGTGAACTATGAAAACAAAAAAACAAATCCTACCGTTTCATTGAATGGGGGAGACGATAACTACCTGAAGCTGAATGGATACGAAATTGCCTACGGAAGAAATTTCAATCGCAATGAAATTGAAAGCGGACAGGATATCTGCATCATTGGTAAAGACGTAGCTACGAAACTATTCGGATCACGTGCTGATAGAGCTTTGGAAAAAGTGATTCGGGTGGGAAACAATAAATACCGTGTTATTGGTATTACGAAGGAGAAAGGTGCGAGTGCTTTTTTGCAGGCAGACAACGTCATTTTTGCAACCTATACCAATGTGAAGCAACGCTATGCCAATAAAAATCAGTCGTATCAACTGGCAGTGATGGTAGACGATATCAATCGACTGGAACCTGCTATTGGAGAGGCAGAAGCGTATTTTAGAAATGTGCGTGGTCTTACTACAACCGAGGACAATAACTTTTATGTAGATAAGAGCGATAGTATCGCAGAAACGTTCATCAAATTACTGGGAACTATTTCTGCTGCTGCAGGGGCAATAGGATTTATTACGTTGGTCGGAGCCGCCATTGGTTTGATGAATATTATGTTGGTTGCTGTAACCGAAAGAACAAAAGAAGTAGGGTTGATAAAAGCATTAGGAGGCAAGAAGAACTCTATTCGGGCACAGTTTCTTTTTGAATCTACACTGATCAGTTTGATGGGAGCTTTAATTGGAATTTTGCTTGGGGTTATTATTGGAAACCTGGTTGGAAGTTTAATGAACACTTCCTTCTTTATACCCTGGGGAATTATTGGAGTGGGGATTATGATTTGTTCAGCAGTAGGCTTGATTGCAGGTCTCTATCCAGCTATGAAAGCATCCAGGTTAGACCCTATCGTTGCATTACGTTATGAATAAGAGTTGTATGTTTTAAGTTGTAAGTTATAAGTAATTGTCATTTTACATGAACCACAAAACTTATAACTTACAACCTACAACTTTAGTTATTTAGGATCCAATGCTTTCTTGATTCTCTCTGAAATATCTTGTAAGTGATAGCGTGTCATTGCATCTGTTGCTCCAGAAGCGGCTGCTTGAGAAGCAGATCTCATTGCAGATAAGTGACCTCGCACAACTGAATACACATCAGATTTTTTGGTATCTCCAGAAGCCATTGCCATATTTCCCATTGAGAGAGTTGCTGCAGCCGGAGAGTTAGATCCCAACAATGAAATCATTCTCTCCACATAACTTTTCTGAAGATTTCTTCTGTGTCCGTCGATTGATTTTTTGGCACTCCATTCGCTCAAGATATTTTTCTCTACATCATTGAATAGCTCGTCGACTGTATATGCATTGCTAAACCTGTTTGCATGAACAGCCATTTTTGATAATCTTGAAGAAGATAACATGCTTGCCAACACATTGTCTTGAATAGAGCTCAATTGATCCGTGATTGGATTATTGATCTTATCCAAGATATCGTAATTCAACATCCACTCGGGTGTAGTAAAGAGTTGGTTGTTGATGAAGGCCACAGCTTCTTTTTGAATCGCCTTAGGTGTTACCTCGTATACATTACCGGCTTGCTCTACACTTTTTGGAGTTTCATAATATCCGCCGATGTTTCTTAATACATGTCCCAAGTATCTGTTGAATTGATTTACTACTTGTCCGTACATCAATCCAAGGTTCTGGTACCTGTCTGCTTCCTCTTTTGTCCACTCTGGTAATTTTGCTACAATTCTTTTCAAATTCTTCACACCGTATTCACTAGCTTTCATAGAATTGTCTCCCAAGTCTTCGCTTTGTGTTCTTGGGTCAGATAAGTTTCCGTATTCATAAGTACCAAACCAAATACGTGGATTTTTGGCAAGGCGTTCATTGTATAGTTTACTTCTTTGTTTTTTATCGGTTTCCTCGTCATCAGCGCCAAAGCCATATCCCCATTCGATTGCCCATTTATCGTAATCGCCAATACGTGGAAACAATCCGGATCTGCCGATTTTATCTTCGGGTTGAGCAACGTAGTTGAAGCGGGCATAGTCCATGATAGAGGCAGTATGACCGTTAGCTTCTACCCACGACTTATCGCGCAATTTTTCAACGGGCGTTCTGCTGCTTGAACCCATGTTGTGGCGTAAACCAAGTGTATGTCCCACTTCATGCGAAGAAACAAAACGAATCAAATTACCCATCAAGTCGTCATCAAATTTCATTTTTCTTGCACCTGTATCTATGGCGGCAGTTTGCACAAAATACCAATCGTGCACCAAGCTCATTACATTGTGGTACCATCCGATATGGCTTTCTATAATTTCACCGCTTCTTGGATCGTGTACATTTGGTCCGTATGCATTTTGAATATCGGATGCAAAATATCTGATCACAGAGTAGCGCGCATCTTCTAAGCTCATCGTTGAATCGTTCTCAGGCCACTCTTTACCCATGATAGCATTCTTGAAACCTGCTTTTTCAAAGGCAGCTTGCCAGTCGTCGATTCCTTTTATAAGGTAGGGCCTCCATTTTTTTGGAGTTGCAGGATCTATGTAATAAACAATAGGCTTTTCTGGTTCTACCAATTCTCCTTTCTTCCACTTTTCAACGTCTTCTTTTTTGGGTTGAAGTTTCCAGCGAACGATGAAACTTTCTTCTTCGGATTTATGTTGATCGTCGGTGTATACAGTATAATCATCTGCAAAAAATCCAATCCTTGGATCGGTCAATCTTTTTTGCATTGGTTTTTCTGGAAGGATGATGAACGAATTGTTTATTTCCAATGTGATCACACCAGCAGCATTCGCAGCAGGCAACGAAGCACTAGGAAAAGGAGACGGAGCGCCCATTCCAGGTGAAGCGGCACTCGCACCAAAGGTTTTTACAGATCTAACTTCTGTATTGATCGGAAAACTTTTGATACTCTCTATATAAGATTTATCGGCTTGAATTCCTGTTAAGCTAAGTCTTCTTTTAGAAGCAGGATTCAACGATACAGCTTGATTATCTCCTTTGAAAAAGTCTGTTACATCAATAACAGCTCCTGTAGAATCTGGTCCGAATGCTTTGATATCAAATGCTGCAGCAATGGGATCCAGGTTCGAGTTCTTTACCGCCTTATATATAGGCTGAGAAGAATCAGCTACACTAATAACAGTTACAACTCTCATGAATACTTTATTATCTGGACCTTTTTCGAATCGCACAACCTGTTGGTTAGCCAACTCGCCTCCGTAAACACCTCCACCTCCAGCAACTTTTGTATAGCGTGTGATGGCCATGATGTCTCGTCCAAAAAGTGATTCTTTGATTTCGAAATAAAATTTATCGTCCACTTTGTGAACGTTGAAAAGTCCCTTGCTTGTTTTAGCCTTTGGGGTGATTACTTCCTTGTAGGATTTTGGTCCATTTCTAGGAGGAGCAGGGGGTGCTGCTGGAGCTGCAGTTGGAGCTACTGGGGCAGCAGGAGCCGTTGGCGGCTGATCTCTGCGGTTTTGGGCAGATATTGTTTCGATGCCCACTAAAATGCTACATGTAAAAAGCAATGCCTTGAACGAAAAAATCTTCATTTTGATGGATTTAGAGTCGGTAAATATAAGGGGATTATATTATTTAAACTTCCCTCAATTTTTCAGGGAATACGATGTCATTGGGTAGAAAAAATTGTGCCGTTTTGATTTTTTTTTATTTTTTATTCACCTCGTTGCATTTTTTAATCAATTTTATTATCTTGCTCTGCCCCTGAGGTATTCTTTTGTATCATTTAACACAAAGGGTTATTTTAGAGGTTATTATAAACATTTTCAAACCAAAGAAATCTTTAACTAAAAAACGTACGTCATGGCTGAAACAAAACCAACAGCGGCTGCAAAGTCAACCACATCAGCACAACCCAAAAAAGGTGGTGGTAACGCAATTTCTTATCTGGCTCCAATCATTTGTGTAATTGCCGGATATTGTATTTGGAGATTCATTTTGGGAAATTCTGATGGCTTCACTAAGCCAGATGAGTTAGGTGGTTTCTGGCCATCTCACAAGGGTCCCAAGGGTGCATGGTACAGAATGTACGAGGGTGGAATCATCGTTCCATTGTTGCTTGGTGCATTCCTCATGGTAGTTGTATTCTCAATCGAGCGTTTTCTTACAATCAAGAAAGCAACTGGTACTGGAAACAACGATGAGTTTGTTCGTAAAATTCAATTTCATCTTGCAAACAAAAACGTTGATGCTGCTCTTGCTGAGTGCGACAAACAAAAAGGTAGCGTAGGAAACGTTATGAAAGCAGGTTTGAAAAAGTACAAAGAGATGATCTCTGATGGTGCTTTGAATACAGAACAAAAAGTTCTTGCAATTCAAAAAGAAGTAGAAGAAGCAACTGCACTTGAACTTCCAATGTTGCAAAAGAACTTGGTATTCCTTTCTACGTTAACATCCCTTGGTACATTGGTTGCCCTTTTGGGTACTGTATTGGGTATGATTAAATCATTCTCTTCTCTTGGTGAAGAAGGTGGTTCAGGTGCTGCTGCTGAATTGGCGGTTGGTATCTCTGAAGCACTTTATAATACAGCATTGGGTATCGGTACTTCATCTGTAGCCTTGATGATGTACAACGTATTTACTACCAAGATTGATTCAATCACTTATGGTATTGACGAGTCTGGCTTTACACTAACGCAGAGCTTTGCATCTCAATACAAGTAAATGCTTCGGTTCCAATGGAACCAGAAGTTGGTAGTATCTAATTAACAAAATTGTAAACATGCCAAGTGTCAAAATAAAAAAACATGCTCCTGAAAACGACATGACGCCGTTCGTGGACGTAGCGTTCCTGATTTTGTCGTTTTTCATGTTGGCAACAAAGTTCAAACCTGAAGAGCCTGTGGAGGTAACCACTCCAAACTCGGTATCTTCTCAGGTGTTGCCAGAGAAGGATGCATTGATGGTTTCGATAGATAAGGGTGGCAGGGTTTTTGTTTCGATGGATAATCCACAATCACGTCAGTTGTTGATCGAGAATTTGAACCAGACTAGAAACCTCGGTTTAAGTCCTGCTGAAATAAAGAACTTCATCAACGCTCCAAGCGTTGGAGTTCCATTTAGTCAGTTGAAAGGGTTGCTTTCTCTTGATCAGGAAGAACCGTCTACCAAGGAAGTATTTAAAAAACAACCTGGTATTCCATGTTCTGATTCAACAGGCGGTGAATTGTATTACTGGGTGCGCGACGCATTGGTTGCCTACTCCGGTAAGAAACTCAACCTGCTCATCAAGGCGGACAACAGTGCCAAGTACCCAGATTTTAAAAACGTTCTCAATGCTTTCAAGAAGAATGATCAAAATAAATTCCTTCTTGTAACTGCACCCGAGGATGCTCCTTCTGGAACTGCATTGTATGTTACACGTCAGAAGCAAATTCAAAGTGGAAAGTAATTATTGATCAACTAAAAAGTCGAATATGGCAAGTATAGATACAGGGGGCGGCGATGGCGGACACAAGAAAGGGCCTGGCGTAAAAAAAGCCAAGAAACTTTCTACGCGTGTCGACATGACCCCAATGGTGGATCTAGGATTCTTGTTGATCACCTTCTTCATCTTCACAACAACCATGTCTCAACCAACGGCAATGAATTTGTATATGCCAAAGGATGTAGACAAGCCAGAAGAGCAGAACAAGGTGAAAGAATCAGGAGCCTTCCACATCATGCTTGGAAAACAAGACGTGGTGTATTATTACGAAGGAATGGATCCAACACAGATAAAGACTGCAACTTTCAAAACCATACGAGATGAGATCATTCGTAAAAAACAAAATACCAACCCCGAAGATCTTGTGGTAATCATCAAACCAACTGTTGATGCTACTTACAAGAACACGGTAGATATTTTGGACGAAATGACCATCAACGAGATCAAGCGTTACGCAATGGTGGATATTTCACCTGTTGAGTACCAACTGATCAAGATTACGGAAGCTGCTGCTGGAATCAAGTAGTAATTGATAACGAAGGAAAAAGAAATTAAATTAAAAGCATTACAATGGATGCAAATAAAATTTTAAGCACTGATCTCATCGACCTGGTTTTCGAAGGTAGAAACAAGAGCTATGGTGCTTATGAGCTCCGTCAACAATACAACAAGCGTTTGAGAAATGCGTTGATCATCACCGCATCTATCGCGTTGTTGATGTTGCTTGTGTCCTTCCTATCTTCTCTCAACATTGGCGGTTCAAAAGGCAAAGTTGAGATCAAAGAAGTGCAATTGGAAGAGATCAAGCAAGACGAGCCCAATGAGCCACCGCCACCTCCTCCTCCAAAACCACCAGAGCCACCTAAAGTGGAAATGGCAAAATTCACCCCTCCTAAAGTGGTGAAGGACGAAGAAGTGAAGGAAGACGAGAAGCCCCCGGAAATTGAAAAGCTAGAGGAAACTAAGATCGGTACTGTTAACCAAGAAGGTACAAAGGACGAAGGAATCGTTGCACCTCCAGTTGAAAGTACTGTCGTAGAAGCTCCAAAAGAAGACGATGAAAACAAAGTCTTCCAAAAGGTGGAAATCGACGCAGAATTCCCAGGTGGAACTTCTGGATGGACTCGTTATGTAACGCGTGAGATCGAAAGAAATATCGACGAGTTGCAAGACGATGGCCGCTCCGGTACCGTGGTAATTCTTTTCATTGTGGACAAAGAGGGTGCTGTAAGTGAAGTGCGTGCATTGCCTTGTAATGAGGCAGGTGTTGGCAATTGCTTACCACCAAGTTCTAAACTTGCTGAAATTGCTGTAAACGCAATCAGAAAGGGTCCAAAATGGAAGCCAGCCATTCAAAACGGTAGAAACGTGAAAGCGTATCGCCGTCAGCCGGTAACTTTCCAACTTTCAGAATAAACAACGGTTTATACATTTTACAAGGTCGTTTGGAATTCCAAACGACCTTTTTTTATTTGATTCCTTCACTTGATTGTACTTTTACAGCATGTCCACACCCTGGAATGATACCATCGTTGCATTGGCCACTCCTCAAGGAATTGGTGCTATTGGGGTTATAAGGCTGAGCGGGAGCGATGCAATTGAATACGTAAATTCCATCTTCCCCTCCAAGAATCTGCTGGCAGAACCGGCTAACACATTGCATGTTGGTTTGTTGGTTGACGGAACTACAAAAATTGATGAAGTCGTTCTCTCCATCTTTAAAGCACCTAAATCCTATACAGGGGAAAATGTTGTTGAAGTTTCATGTCATGGATCTCACTATATTATTCAACAAATTATAGAAGTTTTTATCCGTAAAGGTGCACGGCTGGCCAAGCCAGGTGAATTTACCATGCGAGCTTTTCTCAATGGTAAGATGGATTTGGTTCAAGCCGAAGCGGTGGCCGACTTGATTGCCTCTGGAACAAAAGCAGCCCAGGAAACTGCTTTAAACCAGGTAAGAGGAGGCTTTTCGCATGTCTTGTCAGTCCTTCGTGAAGAGTTGATTCGTTTTTCTGCTTTGATCGAATTGGAACTTGATTTTTCCCAAGAAGATGTAGAATTCGCAGATAGAACCCGTTTACAGGAATTGCTGGATCAAATCGGTAAAACAGTTAACGAGCTGCTCCAATCTTTTCAATTGGGCAATGTGATTAAAAATGGTGTAAGCGTTGCCATTATTGGAAAACCAAATGCAGGGAAGTCTACTTTGTTGAATACGTTGTTGAAAGAAAACAGGGCCATTGTAAGTTCTATTGCTGGAACAACGCGCGACACCATCGAAGAAGTATTGAATATCGATGGTGTATTATTCAGACTGATTGATACCGCAGGTATCAGGGAAAGCAAAGATGAAATCGAATCCATTGGTGTTGAAAGAAGCAAAGAAAAAATGAAATCAGCCGATCTCGTGGTCTATCTGTATGATGTTCATCAAACGGATTCAAATGAACTTCGTTCCATGCAAGAAGAATTGCAGCAAATTTCTAAACATTGGATATTGGTGGGCAATAAAGAAGATGACCAACAGAAATTAGATAAATTGAATTCAACTGCATCATCAAATCAACTGTTCATATCCGCAAAATTTGATTATTGTATTGATGCGCTAAAAAATAAGTTAGTCAATGCCGTTGTTCATGGTAATCTTGAAACAGAAAGTACAATTGTTACCAATGCCCGGCATTATCAATCACTTCAAAAGGTAGCCGATGCTATGCGCTCTATTCAGGAAGGTATGTCGAATCGAGTTCCTGGTGATTTACTTTCTGTAGATATTCGCCAGTGCCTCTATCACCTGGGAGAAATTACAGGAACAATCTCCAACGAAGATCAATTGGACTACATCTTTTCTAAGTTCTGCATCGGAAAGTAATCAACCGGAGGTGCGATAGGCGAGCTGTATCCTAGTTGTTTCTTTATCAGGCTTTGCATAGCCAAGCCTCGCCAACCGGTGTGTTTCATGATAGCTGTCTAATCCAGAACAGGCAATGGTTCCAGCTTTTTCGATGTCTACATATCCATCCAAGCACCATGCATTCTCAGGAAAATACAATTGCATGATTTTCCCTATCACTAAAATAGTGCCATTCAAAGCAATATCTATTCGCTCTGCAAATTCGAGTCCAATTTTAATTGCACTTTCTTTTACAAAAGGCGAGTTGAATTCATTCAAATAAACAGGGGTGAGTCCACATGCTTCAAACTCAGAAACATCTTTTCCATACCTCGCAGCAGTTTGATGTGCTTGTTCATAGATCTGTTTATGAACATGATTAATAGTGAAATAGCGTGTTTCTTCGATGTTGCTGAGGGTATGTCTCTCTACGGAATCTGGACGAACAATGAATCCCATCAAAGCAGGATTTGCACCTAAGTGAACAACAGAATTAAAAACTGCAAGATTGGTTTGCTGCTGAGTATCAACAGTTCCAATTAGACTTAGGCTTTTGAATCCGGTGATGGAATTGATCAGTGCAGCTCTTTCTAGTTTTTCGAGTTGGGCAATGTTTTCATGGGTCAGGAAAACCTCCATCGGATCAAATTTTAATATTGTTCATACCTCCATCCACTCCAATCACCTGTGCAGTCATCCAATTTGCTTTTTCTGAAAGTAGAAATGCAATCATTTCAGCAACATCCCCGGGAGTACCTACTTTTCTCAATGGATTTCTTTTTTCTATGGCACTGAGTTTTTCCGGGGTATTGATAAATCGCTCTCCCAAAGGAGTGTTGACAAGCGAAGGGGCAACAGCATTGACCCTGATTCCTGGCGCCAACTCAGCAGCAAGAGATTTGGTAAATCCTTCAATAGCTGCCTTCGATATTGAAACAGATGTATGATAGGGCATGCCAACAGATGCTGCTACACTGCTGATAAAAACAATGGACGAGTTTCCATCTTTTTCTAACAAATGCAGGTAGGCTTTTACGAAGGCTACTGCACCTAATACATGTATGGAAAAATCGTTTTGAAAATCAGCAGCTGTCAACTGACCAAACGTTTTTAGGTTGATTGTTCCAGGACAGTACACGAGGCCATGTATTTTTTGATCGATCGTTGGGAAAGATCCAAAATCGTATTTTTCTACTTGGTAATTTCCGATTTCATCCTGCGCGGATCGGCTAATGCCCAAAACATGATGTCCTTGGCTTTTTAAAATGGAAGCAGTTGATTTTCCAATTGCACTGTTACTTCCTGCAATGATGTATGTTTTGGATTCGCTCATTTGGTAATTTTTCTTTTTAACAAAACAAAGGGTATTTTGTTTGACGGAATGTCCAAAATCACTAAGTTCGAAATCAGATTGTATACCTAAATCCTTTTCAATTGAAAGAAACTGAAATCAATAATGGCCTTTCTCTCATAATGCACGAATTGATGTCGCGCTACAAAGAACGAGTGCCTGATGTAGTGGCTATTTTAAAAGCCATGAAATCAAACGGAGTTATTGAACACGACGACGAAATCCGAAACGATCATATTGCTTTTCGCACCATGGGTGTACCCTCCTTGGGCATTCAATCCCTGGAAAGAATCTTTGTACATTATGGATATACCAAAAGGGATTACTACGAGTTCAAAGGAAAGAAGTTAAATGCTTATTGGTTTGCACCTCCCGATGAGAAATTTCCACGCATTTTTATCAGTGAGTTGAAAGTAGATGAGTTGTCTGAGTCTGCACAAAAAATAATTTATTCTTACACAAATGAAGTGAATTCGGACCCCCTCGACAAAATTGATCTTGATGATCCAAAAGAAGTAGCTGCTTTTCTTCATACCCCTTTGTGGCGACTTCCTGAGTTGCACGACTACAAAACGTTGTTGTCGGAATCCGAATATGCGGCCTGGGTTATTTATAACCGATACTACCTCAATCATTATACCATTAGTATCCATTACCTGAAAGAGGGTTATAATACAATCCAAGCCTATAATGAATTTCTGGAAAGTATTGGCATTCGATTAAATGATGCAGGTGGAAAAATAAAAGTAAGCGACGACGGGTTGCTTTTACAAAGCTCAACAGTCGCACAAACTTTGACAGCACATTTTGCTAATAATGAAACGTTTGAAATTGCTGGAAGTTATGTAGAGTTCGCTGAGCGAAAACCTTTGCCAGAGTTCTCCGCAGTTGATAAAAACAATTTAAAACGCGAGCACTTGCGCGATGGCTTTGAAACAGCCAACGCTGATAAGATATTTGAAAGTACATTTACTTCCCAGATCAAAAAAAAGTAAATAATGGTACAGTTGAGGTATAAACTTTTTTTTCTTTTGCTTTTGATGATGAATATCTTGGATGCTCAGCAAAAGAGCGATGAATTACACCGGCCATTATTCCATTTCACTCCACGTGAACATTGGATGAACGATCCCAATGGAATGATTTATTACAATGGAACCTACCATCTTTTTTATCAATACCACCCTTATTCATCCGTTTGGGGCCCTATGCACTGGGGGCATGCCACGAGTAAAGATTTGCTCAAATGGGATCATCAGCCCATTGCATTCTATCCTGATAAAAATGGAATGATTTTTTCTGGAAGTGCAGTGTGGGATAAAAATAATACCAGTAGTTTAGGAACATCCGGCAAAGGGCCGTTGGTGGCAATTTTCACTTACCACAACGACTCACTGGCAAAGTCGGGTAGTCGTGTATTCCAATCCCAGGGAATTGCTTACAGCAACGATGATGGTACAACATGGACGAAATATCAGGGTAATCCAGTACTTGGTAATCCCGGGATAAATGACTTTCGAGATCCCAAAGTATTTTGGCATGAGGATTCTAAAAAATGGATAATGGCATTAGCGGTTTTCGATCGAGTGCATTTTTACGGGTCGAACAATTTAAAAACCTGGGAAAAGCTTAGTGAATTCGGATTGGGGTACGGTGTAAAAAATGTTTTATGGGAATGCCCAGATTTATTTTCACTGGAATACAAAGGAAAAACGATATGGGTCCTTCTTTCCAATATCAATCCCGGTGGGCCAAACAAGGGCTCCTCTACACAATACTTCGTGGGAAGTTTTGACGGGAAAACGTTTCAACCTTACGACCAAGAAATTAGATGGGCAGATTTTGGTCCGGATGAATATGCAGGTGTAACATGGTCAAATACAGGTGATCGTCGAATTTTTACAGGTTGGATGAGTAATTGGCTTTATGCGCAAGTCGTTCCAACAGAAAAATGGCGAAGTGCGTTGACTGTTGCAAGAGAATTATCTATCAAGGAAGTAGGAGGTAAGTTTTATCTCTCAAGTTTGCCTGTAAAGGAATTGAATAAATACAAAGGAAGTAATGTGCCTGTTCAACAAGGGAGCATCTCTTATGATGGTACTGCTCTGATAGAAGTTTCAACTATTGCTGCAAACGATTTTTCATTTCGTATTTCAAACAACAACGGTGAATATATTGAAGTTGGCTTTGAAAAAAACGAAAATAGATTTTACATTGATCGGACGCAATCCGGAAAAACTGATTTTCATAAAGAGGTTGCGCAAAAAAGCGTAGCCAACAGAATTTCGACTGCAAATACAATTAATCTAAAGTTACTTTTGGATCGAACATCAGTAGAGCTTTTTGCAGACGATGGTTTGAATGTTATGAGTAGTATATTT